>NZ_JBAKHW010000020.1:0-142401 GCF_036906815.1 Micromonospora sp. CPCC 205539
GGGCGGGCCCGGCACAGGGCGCGGCTCGTGGGGCGGCGTGGGGACGGGCCGTGGGTTCAGCGGCGGCGTCGGCACCGGGCGAGGAGCGGCCGGGGCGGGCGGAGGCGGCGCGGGCTCGGCCGGCGCGGCCGCCGACGGCGGCACGGGGGCCGACACCACGGGCGGCGCGGGCGGCTCGAGCTGGGCGCTTCCGGTCGGCGGCGTCGGGAGACTGGCCGCCCCGGCGGCCGACAGCGTCAGGGGTACGGTCACGACGGGGTCGGTCGATCCCGCCAGCTCGAGCCCGCCGGCCGACGAGGCGTCGATAGGCGACACGGCCAGCGCGGCATCGGCGGGCGACGTCGGCGGGGTCAGGCGCGAGGTGACCGGCACCCGAGCCACGCCGACCACGATCGGCGGGGCGAGGAGATCCACCAGGTCGGCGGGGAGATCGGGGCGAACCGTCGGCCAGCGGGAGTCGTCGACCGACCAGTAGGCCGCGCCGGGAGTCTCGATCACCCCCTGCAGGGTCAGTTGATCGTCACCGGACGCACGGTGCTTGGCCATCGGTATTGCCTCCACGAACTGCGGGTACGCGGCCCAGCGGGTCGCTCGGCGGACACCGAGGGAAACGAGGTCCCCTGCCCGCCGGTGACGCAGTGATCGCTTTCGACCCTCGACAGGTACCGCCGCCGCCCGACGCGACGCGCCCCCGCACGGGCAGCCGACGCTGTCCGAACGGGGGCGCTGATGGTCGTGGGTCAGTCGAAGATCGGGCCCAGGTCGCGGCTGCGCTTGAGCTCGTAGAAGCCCGGCGTGCCGGCGACCAGCAGCACGCCGTCCCAGAGCCGGCCGGCGGCCTCGCCCTTCGGTCGCGGCGTGACGACCGGGCCGAAGAACGCGACCTGGCTGCCGTCCGGGCCGGGCGCGTGGATGACCGGAGTGCCGACGTCCTGCCCGACGGGGCGCATGCCGGCCTCGTGGCTGGCCCGCAGCGCCTCGTCGTACTCCGTGCTGTCGGCGGCCTCGGCCAGCGCCGGGTCCAGGCCGGCCTCGGTCAACGCGGCGACGTAGAGCTCCGGACCCCGCTCCTCCTTGTCGAGGTGGATCCGGTTGCCGAGCGCGGTGTAGAGCCGGCGCAGGACGTCGCTGCCGTACCGCTGCTCGGCGGCGATGCAGATCCGCACCGGCCCCCAGGCGGTACGCAGAAACGCCTTGTAATCCTCGGACAGGTGGTCCCGGCCGTCGTTGAGCACGGCCAGGCTCATCACGTGGAAGCGGATGTCCACGTCCCGGACCTGCTCAACCTCGAGCAGCCAGCGGGACGTGATCCACGCCCACGGGCAGGCCGGGTCGAACCACATGTCCACGGCGACACGTTCGGTCACAGTGAGATCCCTTCAGGCAGGGGTACGCCGGCAGTCCGGCGCGTCTCCTCGATCTTCACCCCGCGACGCGTCGAGCGGCACGTGAATGAGAGCGTGACCTCGGCCACCGCAGGCTGGCGGTACATGGAAGACTCGGTTCCGGGCCAGCCGTCACGAGCGGTCGGCAGACGGGCGCCGCCGGGCGTACGGCGAGATGTGGGATGGAGACGAACAGTGCCGGGAGTGCGCAACCTGACCCAGGTCGAGGCGACCGAGCGGGCCCGACTGCTCGATGTGACGGGGTACGACATCAGTCTGGACCTGTCGACCGCTGTGCTGGCGGCCGACGGCCGCACGTTCCGGTCGACGACCGAGGTCCGGTTCCGCTGCACCGAGCCGGGCGCGAGCACGTTCATCGAGGTGGCCGCCGACTCGGTGCGCTCCGCCACCCTGAACGGCGCGCCGGTTGACCTGTCCGACTGGTCGGCCGAGAAGGGCCTGACCCTGTCCGGGCTGGCCAGTGACAACGTCCTGGTGGTCGACGCCGACTTCGGCTATTCCAGCAGCGGGCAGGGTCTGCACCGCACGGTCGACCCGGTGGACGGCGAGACCTACCTCTACAGCCAGTTCGAGACGGCCGACGCGCAGAGAGTGTTCGCCTGCTTCGACCAGCCCGACCTGAAGAGCGTCTACACCTGGCACGCCGTGGTGCCGGCGCACTGGCGTGCGGTGTCCAACATGCCGGTGCAGCGTGAGGAGTCGGCGGGTGAGGGGCTCAAGGCCCTGCACTTCACCACGTCGCCCAAGATGAGCACCTACATCACGGCGCTCTGCGCCGGTCCGTACCACGAGGTGCGGACCACGCACGACGGCATCGACCTGGGGGTGTTCTCCCGGGCGTCGATGGCGGCCTACCTGGACTCGGACAACCTGTTCCTGATCACCAAGCAGGGCTTCGACTTCTTCCACGAGAAGTTCGGCGTGCGCTACCCGCTGCCCAAGTACGACCAGCTCTGGGTGCCCGACTTCAACGCCGGCGCGATGGAGAACTTCGGCTGCGTGACGCACGCCGAGTCGCACTACCTGTTCCGCTCGCAGGTCACCGACTTCGAGTACGAGCAGCGCGCCAACACGATCCTGCACGAGCTGGCCCACATGTGGTTCGGCGACCTGGTCACCATGCGCTGGTGGAACGACCTGTGGCTGAACGAGTCGTTCGCCGAGTGGGCCAGCCACTGGTGCAACACCAACGCGACCCGGTTCACCGAGGCGTGGACGACCTTCCTGTCGATCCGCAAGAACTGGGGCTACCGCCAGGACCAGCTCTCCTCCACCCACCCGGTCTACACCGAGATGCCGGACATGGAGGCCGTCGAGGTCAACTTCGACGGCATCACCTATGCCAAGGGCGCGAGCGTGCTCAAGCAGCTCGTCGCGTACGTGGGCGAGGAGCCGTTCGTGGCCGGGCTGCGGGCGTACTTCGGCAAGCACGCCTGGGGCAACGCCACCTTCGACGACCTGCTGACCGAGCTGGAGGCGGCCTCCGGCCGGGAGCTGCGCAAGTTCGCCGCGCAGTGGCTGGAGACCGCGCAGGTCAACACGCTGCGCCCGGAGGTGACGATCGGCTCCGACGGCACGTACCAGCAGGTGGTGATCCGGCAGGAGGCACCGGCCGCGTACCCGACGCTGCGGACGCACCGGATCGGCGTGGGCCTGTACGACCTGACCGACGGGCGGCTGGTCCGCCGCGAGCGGCACGAGGTGGACGTGACCGGCGAGCGCACCGACCTCGCCGAGCTGGCCGGCGTCCGGGCTGCGGACGTGCTGCTGCTCAACGACGACGACCTGACCTACGCCAAGATGCGCCTCGACGACCGGTCGTTGGCCACCGTGGTGCAGCACATCGGTGGCTTCGAGTCGTCGCTGGCCCGAGCACTCTGCTGGACCGCCGCATGGGACATGATCCGCGACGGCGAGCTGGCGGCCCGTGACTACGTGGCGCTGGTGCTGGCCGGGCTGCCCGCCGAGACCGACATCAACCTGGTCACCGCCACCCTGCGGCAGGCGACCACCGCGATCACCCTCTACGCCGACCCGGCTTGGGCGCCGACCGGCTGGGCCGACCTGGCCCGTACGGCCCGGGACGCGCTCGCCGCCGCCGAGCCGGGCAGCGGGTTCCAGCTGGCCTGGGCCCGGGCGTACACCTCGGCGGCCCGGTCCGAGGAGGACCTGGCCACGCTGCGCGGCTGGCTGGACGGCTCCGGCATCCCGGCCGGGCTCACCGTGGACACCGAGCTGCGCTGGTCGGTGCTCGGGTCGCTGGTGGCCAACGGCGCGGCCGGCACCGCCGAGATCGAGGCGGAGTTGGCCAACGACCGCACCGCCAGCGGCGAGCGGGAGGCCGCGTACGTGCACGCGCTGGTGCCGACGGCGGAGAACAAGGCCGCCGTCTGGGCGCTGCTGACCGGCCCGGACGCGCTGCCCAACTGGCGACACCGGGCGCTGTTGCAGGGCTTCAGCCACCCGACGCAGGTCGAGCTGGTCGCACCGTACCGGGAGCGGTACTTCCCGGCGGTCGGTCAGGTGTGGGCCACCCGGGACAGCGAGCCGGCGCAGGAGTTCACCCAGCTGGCGTACCCGGCCTACCTGGTGGAGGACGACACGGTGGCCGCCACCGACGCGTGGCTGGCCGGCGAGGGGCACCCCGGCCCGCTGCGCCGACTGGTGGCCGAGGGCCGCGACGGCGTGGTGCGGGCGCTCAAGGCCCGCGCGAAGGACGCCCAGCAGGGCTGACCACCGAGTACGCGGCCCGGGGCCGGCGTGGGTGTACGCCCGCGCCGGCCCCGGGCCGTTAGCGTTGCGGAAGGAGGTGGACGTGATGGCACACCCGACCGACGGATGGCGGCCCCCTGCGCGCGCGTGGCGGGAGCAGGACCTGTTCGACCTGCCCGCCGACGTGCACCACGACCTGATCGGCACCATCGGTCCGGACGACGCGGTGACCGTGGACGAGCCGTGGCCGATGAGGTCGGACCCGAGCGCCTGGCCGCGCTGAGACAGCCCCCGGACAGACCGAAGCCCGGCCCACACACGTGGGCCGGGCTTCGTCGTACGGGTGGGTCAGCCCTTGCCGGCGTGGCTGGCGAGCTGGTCGAGGCCGTTGATGATGCCGCCGGCCAGGTCGCCCCCGCTGAACGCGCCGGCCATCGAGAGCGCGGCCAGCTTGGCGTACGTGTCGGGGATGCGCTTACGGGCGTACCGCCCGGTGACGACCTCCAGCCGACGCTGGTTGGGCGACACGGCGATCAGCACCGACTTGTCGGGCTCGGCGAGCTGACGGTGCAGCCGTTGGGCGTGCTCCCGGATCGGCTCGTCGAGGCCACCGACGAAGACCGAGAAGACCAGGCCCGTGCCCTGGTCTGCAAGGCGCAGCGCCTCGTCGATGCGCAGCAGCTGGCGGGTCGAGAACGGCCCGTCCAGCACCTCGGGCGGAGTGTCCGTCCCGGCCTGCTCCTCACCAACGGTCACTTGCGCCTCCGGTTCCACCGGCCGGCGCCTCGACGCTGGCCTGCTCAAGCTTGTGGCTGGTCAGCGCCGGCGCCTGCGCGCCCGCCGCCAGCGCGGTGCCGGCCGAGTCGGCCAGCTGCTCCGGACGGCCCAGGAACCAGACCGGAGTGAAGTCGAAGGGTCGGCCGGGCCGGTAACGCTTGGCGCCACCACCGCCGCCGCCACCACTACCTCGGCTACCCGCGTACGCGAGGCCGGCGATCACCAGCACCGCGGCTGCCGGGATGCCGACGAAGACCAGCAACGTCTCGGTAACAGACAATCCCAACGCCCCCAGGCGGAAGAAGGACCTCGAACAACCGGGTCGGATGGATGATCACAATGTGGAACGCCCGACGCCGTCGCCATTCACGTTAGCGGAGTCGACGGCCCGCCAGATCGCGGGGTGCCGATCCCATCCGTCACTGGAGTTCTCCAGTTGCGCAGCAGTCGCGATAAGCCGCACGTCGTCGCCGTACCGGCCGGTGAGCAGCACCCCGACGGGCAGGCCGTCGGTGGTCACGCCCAGTGGCAGGGAGACCGAAGGTTCGCCGGTGACGTTGAAGATCGCGCAGTAGGGCGAGAAGCGACGTTGTCGGTCGAAGTCGGCCGCCGGGTCACCGTCGGCGGTGAACCAGCCGACGGGTGCCTGCGGGGCGGCCAGGGTGGGGCAGAGCAGCAGGTCGCAGCCGGCGGTGCGCTGCGCGCCGAGGCGGACCTGCGCCTGCAACTCGCCGAGGGTGGCGGCCAGCGTGCCGGCGGAGATCTCGGCGCCCCGGGCCCGCAGCAGCCGGGTCAGCGGCAGCAGCTCCGCCTCCCGCTGCGCCGGCACCGGAGCGAGCGCCAGCACGTACCAGAGGATCTCGAACAGCGGCCATGCCTGCGGCCCGAGCGGCGGCGGCACCTCGACCACCTCGTGGCCGGCGGCGGTGAGCAGCGCCGCGGCCCGGTCCACGGCGGCCACGCAGTCGGGGTGCACCGGCTCGTCGGCGAGCATCGGGGTGGTGAACCGGCCGATCCGCAGTCGGCCGGGCGCAGCCCGACGGGCGACGGCCAGGTAGCCGCCGGGCGGCGCGGGCGGCGGCAGGTACGGCTCGCCGGCCACCGGGACGGCCATGATGTCGAGCAGTGCCGCCACGTCGGTGACGGTCCGGCCGAGCGGCCCGCTGGTGGGCAGACCGAACGCACCGGAGCCGAGCGGCCCGCCGGAGACCAGGCCACGACTGGGCTTGTAGCCCACCAGCCCGCACAGCGACGCGGGGATGCGCACCGAGCCGCCACCGTCGGAGCCCTGGGCGACCGGGACCAGCCCGGCCGCCACCGCGGCGGCCGAGCCACCGCTGGACCCACCGGCGGTGTACGCCAACTGCCACGGGTTGCGGGCCGGGGGCGCGACCCGGCCCTCCGAGTAGAGCGAGCAGCCCAGCTCGGAGGTGGTGGTCTTGCCGAGGCTGACCAGGCCGGCAGCCTTGATGAACCGGACCACGTCGGCGTCGACCGGCGGGACGAAGTCCGCGAACGCGGCTGAGCCGAAGGTGGTGCGGACCCCGGCCGTGAGAGTGAGGTCCTTGATCGCTGTCGGCACGCCGTGCAGCGGGCCGCGCTGCTCGGCGGGCACCGCGTCCGCTGCGCGGGCGGCCTCGCGGGCCAGCTCGGGGGTGACCGTGACGAACGCGCCCACGGTGTCGCCGAGCGCCTCCACCCGACGCAGGTGGTGCTCGACCAGCTCGACGCTGGAGAGCTCGCCGCGTGCGACGGCGGCGGCCTGCTCCAACGCGGTCAGGTCGTGCGGCTCGGCCATGCCGTCATCCTGCCCGCCGCCGGTTCCAGGTGCACTCGTCACGCGCCGACGATCGGGAACGGACCGACATCGCCGGCGTCCACCGCCAGCGACCCTCGATGGCCCCGGATCCCGCCGGGCCACGGAGTCGGCCGCCAGTCCGTCCGGCCCCACGTAGCTCGCCGGTCGGACGAGGTGGGCGAGGGTAGCCGGCCAGCACCGGGCGGCGGGCATCAGCCGTGGAGGAAGCGCAGGGCGTTGGCGGAGAGCAGCTTGTCGCGCTGGTCGTCGGTGAGGAAGTCGGCCGCGTGGACCACCGCGCCGGCCGGTCGCTCGCCCAACGGGTACGGGTAGTCGCTGCCGACCAGCACCCGGTCCTCCCCCATGGTGTCCACGAGCAGCCGCAGCGCGGGCGGCGCGAACACGACCGAGTCGACGTGGAACCGGTCGAGATAGCTGCTGGGTGGCCCGGAGGACGCGCCGCGGATCAGGTCGCCGCGGCGGTGCCAGGCATTGTCGGCCCGGCCGAGCCAGAACGGAAAGCTGCCGCCGCCGTGCGCGAAGCAGATCCGCAGCGTCTCCGGCACCTGGTCGAAAACCCCACCCAGGATCATCGCCAGCACCGACAGGTGCGTCTCGGCGGGCATCCCGGTGAGCCAACGCGCCATCCACCGATCCAGTCGAGGCCCGCCCGGCATGTCCCAGGGGTGGACGAAGACCGGCGCGCCCACCTCGGCGCAGTGTTGGAGGAAGGTGACCACACCGGCGTCGTCGAGGTCCCGGTCGCCGACGTGGTTGCCGATCTCCACGCCGACGTGCCCGGCGGCGAGACTGCGGTCCAGCTCGGCGCACGCGGCGTCCGGGTCCTGCAACGGCACCTGGCAGAACGGCACCAGCCGATCGCCGCCGGCCGCGGTCACCTCGAGGGTCAGGTCGTTGAAGATCCGGGCCACCTTCACCGCCTGGTCGGCGGGGCGGTCGTAGCTGAAGAAGACCGGTGTCGGCGAGACCACCTGCACGGCCACCCCGTCGGCGTCCATGTCGGCCAGGCGGGTCGAGGCGTCCCAGCATTCGGCCCCGACCGGGCGGAACTCCGTCTCCCCCACCATGATCATCGCGGCCCGCTCGGAGTCGACCCGAAGCCAGGGCCAGCCGGACCCGCCGCACGCTGCGCCGAGGTCCGGCCATCCCTTGGGTACGACGTGCGTGTGCACGTCGACCACGCCTGGGCGCATCAGCCCTTGCCCGGGTGCAGCGTGCCGCAGCTGGCGCAGGTGCGGGCCGCCTCGTCGGCGTAGAACGCCTGGAACACCGGCGGCAGGTCGGCGGCGATGTCGCGGACCTGCAGCTCGACCTCGTGCACCTTGTGCCCGCAGTCGGGGCAGTACCACTGGAAGGTCTCCAGGGTGCCCTCCTCGCGGACCCGCTCCACCACGACACCGATCGAGCCGACCTCCGGCCGCTGGGGCGAGTGCGGGGTGTTGCGCGGCAGCATCCACATCTGACCCTCGCGTACGTGCACCGTGCGCGGCCCCTCCGGGGTCATCAGGTTGATGTGCATGTTGCCCTTGACCTGGTAGAAGAACTCCTCGTACGGGTCCACGTGGAAGTCGGTGCGCTGGTTGGGCCCGCCCACGACCATCACGATGAAGTCGTCCCCGCCGGGGAACATCTCCTTGTTGCCCACCGGGGGCTTCAACAGGTGCTGGTTGTCCGCGATCCATCCCGGAAAGCTGAACGGCTCGGCGATCTCACTCACGACTGACCTCCCGAGGGAAGAAGGGCCACGGCCTGGATCTCGATGAGCAGGTGCGGGTGCGGCAACTGGTGCACCGCCACGGTGGTCCGAGTCGGTCCGGACGCGTCGAAGAACTCCGCCCACACCTCGTTGTAACCACCGAAGTCATTCATGTTGACCAGGTACGACGTCACCTGGACGAGGTCGGTGAGGTCGGCGCCGACCGAGCGCAGCAGGTCCCCGATGTTCTCGATGACCGCCCGGGTCTGCACCCGGATGTCGAGGTTCGTCGTCCCGAACCCGTCCACCTCGACGCCGGCGAAGCTGTTGTCGGCCCGCCGGGACGACGTACCGGACACGAAGACGAAGCCACCGGCCACCTTGACGTGCGGAAAAGCCCCCCGCGGGACGGCCTTTCCCGCCACGACGCCGCTCACGACGACGCCCGCAGCGACGCGGTGCCGAGCTTCTCCACGACGGCACGGACATGGGCGCCGGGACGGAGTGGGACGGCCGCCGTGGCGGCGCCGGCCAGGAAGACCCAGCCGGACTGCATCCGGACGCCGTACCGGCCGGCCAATCGGATGCCCTCGTCGAGCGCCCGGCGCGGGTCCCCGAGGATCGCCGCCGTCGAGCCGACCTGCGCCACCCGCCCGTCGACCTCCAGCAGCACACCGAGGTTGTCCAGCCCGGCCGGCACCGGCGACCAGGGCCCGATGACGAACGCGGCGGCCGAGGTGTTGTCCGCGATCACGTCCGGCAACGAGAAGCGGAAGTCGGCGTACCGGGAGTCGATCAGCTCGATGGCCGGGGCGACCGCGCGGACCGCGCTGGCGAAGTCGCCGACCGGCTCGCCCGGCTCGGGCAGCCGGTCCAGCAGGAACGCCACCTCCGGCTCGACCCGGGGGTGGATGTAGGCGGCCGGGTCCACGGTGCCACCGTCGGGCACCCGCATCGCGTCGGTGAGCCGCCCCCAGATCACCTCGTCCACGCCGACCTGGGCCATCTTCGCCTTACTGGTCAGCCCCATCTTGAGCCCGACCAGCCGCTCGCCGGAGTCCAGCCGACGCTGCACCAGCGCCGCCTGCACGCCGTACGCGGTCGGCACGTCCAGCCCGACCTCTGCGGCGAGCTGCGAGACGGGTGTGGCGGTGTCCGCCGCCGCGCCCAGCTTCGCCGCGATACCCGCGGTGTCCACGCCAATCACGATTGCCCCTTACCGGCCAGGTCCAGCGCCACGTCCACGATCATGTCCTCCTGGCCGCCGACCATCCGGCGCCGACCCAGCTCGACCAGGATCGACCGGACGTCGACGCCGTACTTCGCCGAGGCCCGCTCGGCGTGCCGCAGGAAGCTGGAGTAGACCCCCGCGTACCCCAGGGAGAGCGTCTCCCGGTCCACCTGGACCGGCCGGTCCTGCAACGGGCGGACGAGGTCGTCGGCGGCGTCCATCAGCGCGAACACGTCGCAGCCGTGCTTCCAGCCGTACAGCTCGGCGACCGCGACGAAGACCTCCAGCGGAGCGTTTCCGGCGCCCGCGCCCATGCCCGCGAGGGAGGCGTCGACGCGGACGGTCCGGCCGTGCACCGCGTCGGGGCCGACCGGCGCGGACCCGGTGACCCGGCCATGCTCGACGGCGAGCACGCTGTTGGCCACCCCGAGCGACAGGTTGTGGTGAGCGTGGATGCCGATCTGCGTCTGCGGGGCCAGGACCTGGCGGTACGCGTCGACCCGCTGCGCCACGTCGGACATGAGCAGCCGGCCGCCGGAGTCGGTGACGTAGACGCAGTGCGCCCCGTACGACTCCATGAGCTTGGCCTGCCCGGCCAGCCCGGCCGGGTCGGACATGTGCGACATCATCAGGAACCCGGCCACGTCCATGCCGTTCTCCCGGGCCCAGGAGATGTGCTGGGCGGAGATGTCGGCCTCGGTGCAGTGGGTGGCGATGCGGACGCTGGTCACCCCGAGCGCCTTCGCCGCCTTCAGGTCGGCGATGGTGCCGATGCCGGGCAGCAGCAGGGTGGTCAGCTTCGCCGTGGTCAACACCTCGGCGGCTGCGGAAATCCACTCGGCGTCGCTGGCCGCGCCGTGGCCGTAGTTGACGCTGGAGCCGGCGAGCCCGTCGCCGTGCGCCACCTCGATGGCGGCCACGCCGGCGGAGTCCAGGGCTGCGGCGATGGTGCGGACCTGATCGACGGTGTACTGGTGGGCGATGGCGTGCATGCCGTCGCGCAGCGTCACGTCCTGGATGTACAGGTCGGTCATGCCGGCACTCCCGTGTCCTGGGTCGGCGCGAGGCGCCGGACGGCCCGGAGCGCGACCAGCCGCTCCGCGGTACGCAGTGCGGCGGAGGTCATGATGTCCAGGTTTCCGGCGTACGCCGGCAGGTAGTGCCCCGCGCCGGAGACCTCCAGGAAGACCGACACCTGGAGCGCGGTGAGGTGCCGGCCCAGCGTCGGCAGGTACGCCTCGACCCGGTCGAACTGCACGTCCTGCTTGAGTCGGTAGCCGGGGACGTACTCCTGCACCGTCGCCACCATGTCCGCCACCGAGGCGGCGATGGCCGCGGTGTCGGCGTCGGCGTCCGGGCAGAGGCAGTAGACGGTGTCCCGCATGAGCAGGGGCGGGTCCGCCGGGTTCAGCACGATGATCGCCTTGCCCCGCTCGGCGCCGCCGACCACCTCGATGGCCCGGGCCGTGGTCTCGGTGAACTCGTCGATGTTGGCCCGGGTGCCCGGACCGGCCGAGCGGGAGGCGATCGACGCGACGATCTCCCCGTACGCCACCGGGGTCACCCGGCGCACCGCGGCGACGATCGGTACGGTCGCCTGCCCGCCGCAGGTCACCATGTTGACGTTGGCCTCGTGCAGGTGCTCGTCCAGGTTGACCGGCGGCACCACGTACGGGCCGAGCGCCGCCGGGGTGAGGTCGACCACGGTGCGGCCGTGCGCGCGCAGCACCTCGTCGTGGCGCTGGTGCGCGCCGGCCGAGGTGGCGTCGAACACCAGCTCGACGTCGGCGAACTCGGGCATCGCGACGAGGCCGTCGACGCCGTCGGCGGTGGTGGCCACGCCGAGCCGACGGGCTCGGGCGAGACCGTCGGACGCCGGGTCGATGCCGGCCATCGCCACCATCCGCAGGCTGTCACTCAGCCGCAGCACCTTGATCATCAGGTCGGTGCCGATGTTTCCCGATCCCAGCACCGCCACGTTAGTGGTCACTGGCCGCCCCTGTCGCTGAAGGATGTCCGCACCGAGCCGAGCCCGGAGATCCGTGCCTCGTACGCGGCGCCCGGGGTGACCGGCACCATCGGGCCGAGCGCTCCGGAGAGCACCACGTCCCCGGCGCGCAACGGGTCGCCCGCGCGAGCGAGGGTGCTGGCCAGCCAGTGCAGGGCGTGCAACGGGTTGCCGAGACAGGCCGCACCCGCGCCCACCGACACCGGCTCCCCCGCGTGCTCCAGCACCATCCCGCAGAGCCGCAGGTCGACGTCGGCGAGCCGACGCGGTGTGGTGCCGAGCACGAAGAGCCCGCTGGAGGCGTTGTCGGCGACGGTGTCCACGATGGAGATGTCCCAGCCGGCGATCCGCGAGTCGACGATCTCGATCGCCGGCAGCAGGTGGTCGACGGCCCGGATCAGGTCGACCGTGGTGATCTGGGGGTTGGCCAGGTCCTTGTCGAGCACGAACGCGATTTCCGCCTCGACCCGCGGCTGGAGCAGCCGGTCGATGTCCACCTCGACGCCGTCGCCGACCGCCATCGCGTCGGTCAGCATGCCGAAGTCCGGTTGGAACACCCCGAAGGTCTCCTGCACCGCTCGGGAGGTCAGCCCGATCTTCGCGCCGACCCGGCGCTCGCCGCGGCCCTGCCAGGCCCGCGCCTGAAGCTGCTGCACGCGGTACGCGGACTCGACGTCCCCCTCGGCCAGCAGCCGGCCCCGCAGGGGTGGGCAGGGCTTGCCGCTGCTGCGGGCGTCGGCCAGCTCCCGGTTGGCGGCCTCGATGTCAGCATTCATGCCCGCTCCTCGCTGCGACGGCTCACGACAGGTCCACGCAGACGTTGGTGAGTTCGGAGTAGAAGTTGAGGGAGTGCACGCCGCCCTCGCGGCCGATGCCGGACGCCTTCACCCCGCCGAACGGGGTCCGCAGGTCACGCAGGAACCAGGTGTTGACCCAGACGATGCCGGCGTCCAGCCGAGTGCCGGCCCGGTGGGCCCGGCCGACGTCGCGGGTCCACACCGTCGCCGCCAGGCCGTACTCGGTGCCGTTAGCGAGGGCGTACGCCTCGTCCTCGGTGTCGAACGGCGCGACGTGCACCACCGGGCCGAAGATCTCCTCGCGGTTGGTGCGCGCGTCCGGGCCGAGCCCGGTGAGCACCGTGGGCTGCACGTACGACCCACCGTCGCGGGCGTCACCGAAGGTGGGCGTGCCGCCGCCGGTGAGCACCTCGGCGCCCTCGGCGCGGGCCAGGTCGTAGTGCCCGAGCACCTTCGCCCGGTGCTGGTGGGAGATGAGCGGCATGTTCGCCGTCGCCTCGTCGGCCGGCCAGCCGTACGCCAGCTCACCGGCCCGCTTCGCCAGCCGGGCCGTGAACTCCTCGAAGACCGGACGCTGCACGTAGAGCCGTTCGGTGCAGAGGCAGACCTGCCCACCGTTGGTGAAGCTGGACCGTACCGAGCCGGCCACCGCGGCGTCCAGGTCGGCGTCCGCGAAGACCAAGCCCGCGTTCTTGCCGCCCAGCTCGAAGCTCACCGCCTTCACCCCGTCCGCGGCGGCGCGCATGATCGCGCCGCCGGTGGCCGACTCGCCGGTGAAGGTGATCGCGTCCACGTCGGGGTGGCGGGTGAGGAACTCGCCGGCCGACTCCGGGCCGAACCCGTGCACCAGGTTGAACACTCCGGCCGGAACTCCGGCGGCGGCCATCACCTCGGCGAGCAGCGTCGCCGAGGCGGGCGTCTCCTCGCTGGGCTTGACCACTACGGCGTTGCCGCAGGCCAGCGCCGGGGCGACCTTCCAGGTGAGCAGCAGCAGCGGCAGGTTCCACGGCACGATGACCGCGACCACGCCGACGGGTTTCCGGACCGCGTAGTTGAGCGCCCGGCCACCGGTCGGAGTGACGGTGGTGAACGACTCGGTCGGCGCGGTCGCCACGATCTCCGCGAAGGCCCGGAAGTTCGCGGCGCCACGCGGAATGTCCAGCGTACGGGCCTGGGCGATGGCCTTGCCGGTGTCGGCCACCTCGGCGGTGACCAGGTCGTCGAAGCGACGTTCCAGCTCGTCGGCGACCCGGCGCAGCACCTCGGCGCGTTCCCGCTCGCCCATCCGGCCCCACGGCCCGCGCAGGGCGGCCCGGGCGGCGGCGACCGCGTCGTCCACCGTGGACTTCGACGCCTCGACCACCTCGAACACCGGCTCGCCGGTCACCGGGCTGGACTTCGTGAACGTCTGCCCACCGTCGACGAACTCGCCCGCCACGAAGTTGCGCAACCGTCCCGGCCCGGCCGGCGCACGGCCGGCCATCAGCAGAGGGTCCCAGGTGCCGGTCATCCACGCCTCCCTCGGCCGAGCAGCGCGCTGACCGCGCCGGCCAGCACCAGCGCGGCCCCACCGGCGAGCACGCCGAGCACCCGGTGCTGCCGGCGGACGCGGCGACGCACCTCGGCGTACGGGGTGGTGGAGAAGGACACCAGCTCGTACTGGGAAACGTACCGGCCGGGCAGCGCCCGTTCCAGTGCGTGCTCGACCCGGCGGCCGAGTTGGAAGACCGGGGAGGCGACCTTGTCCCGCATCTCCACGAAGTTGGTCAGCGCCATCTGCGCGATGGCCTCCGCGTTCTCCTGCCGCCGCCGCTGGAACAGCGGCAATGCCGCCGACCAGTCGTCGGCGCACTCGTCCAGGCAGCGGTCCAGCTCGACCACGTCCTCGAAGGCGCAGTTGGCGCCCTGGCCGTAGAACGGCACGATGGCGTGCGCCGCGTCGCCGAGCAGGCCGACCGTGCCGTTGACCTGCCACGGTGTGCAGCGGACGGTGCCGAGCACGCCCACCGGGTTGTGCTGGTAGTCGTCCACCAGGTTCGGTGCCAGTCCGATGACATCCGGATAGTGCTGGACGAAGTGCTCCTCGACCGCCGCCGGACTGTCCAGCGCAGCGAAGCTCCCGGCGCCCTCGTTGGGCCAGAACAGCGTGCAGGTGAAGGAGCGGTCCGGGTTCGGTAGCGCGATCATCATCGAGGTGCCACGCGGCCAGATGTGCAGCGCGTCCGGATCGAGGGCGAAGTCGCCGCCCAGCGCCGGGATCGTCAGCTCCTTGTAGCCGTAGTCGAGAAGGTCCACGCTCTCGCGCAGCGACCCGTACGCCAGCAACTGCCCGCGCACCGCGGAGCCGGCACCGTCGGCACCCAGCACCACCGACGACTTCGCGGTGACCGGGCCCTGCGGAGTGTCGAAGCTCAGGCTGCCGTCGGTCGGGTCGAGCCCGACCAGGCGGTGGTCGAAGACGATCCGCACCCCCGGCAGCGCGGCGGCGGCGTCCAGCAGGGCGTTGTTCAGCGCGCCCCGGCTGATCGAGTTGATCGCCCGGTCGCCGGCCGCGCTGTACGACTGGAACTGCGGCTCCCCCTCGACCGGGTGGATCATCCGACCGCGCATCGGCAGCGCGTCGGTCATCACCTGATCGGCGAGGTCGATCCGGCGCAGCGCGTCCAGGCCGCGCTCGGAGAGCGCCAGGTTGATCGAGCGGCCCCGCTCCGCCGTGCCGGTGCGCGGGTCGGGCCGACGCTCGTAGAGGGCCACCGGGTAGCCGCGCCGGGCCAGGAAGCAGGCCGCCAGGCAGCCGGCGAGGCCGGCGCCGATGATCGCGATCTCGTCGCGGCGCGCGGTCATGGGGCCACCTCCCCGACGGTCGCGGCGAGCGCGGTCGCGGCCCGCCAGCAGTCGTGGTACGTCGAATAGAGCGGCACCGGGGCGAAGCGGACGACGTCCGGCTCCCGGGCGTCGGCGATTACGCCATGCTCGTGCCGCAGCCGCTTGGTGAGCTCGGCGGCGCTGCCGGCGGCGAGCCGCACCGAGAGCTGACAACCCCGCCGGGCCGGGTCGCGCGGGGTGACCACGCTCAGCGGCCGATCGGCGGTCACCTCGTCGAGCAGGTGCTCCAACCAGCCGGTGAGCCGCAGGCTGCGCGCGCGCAGCGCCGGCATGCCGACCGCGTCGAACAGCTCCAGCGAGGTACGCACCGGGCCCATCGCGAAGATCGGCGGGTTGGAGATCTGCCACGCCTCCACGGTGGACGGTGGCCGGGACACCGGGGTCATCTCGAACCGGGTCGCCGCCGCGGTGCTCCACCAGCCCTCGAAGCGGGGCAGATCGGGGTCGCCGAGGTGTCGCTCGTGCACGAAGACACCGGCCAGCGCGCCCGGCCCCGCGTTCAGGTACTTGTAGGAGCACCAGGCGGCGAAGTCGACATCCCAGTCGTGCAGGGCCAGCGGCACGTTGCCGACGGCGTGCGCGAGGTCCCAGCCGACCACCGCTCCGGCCGCCCGGCCGGCGGCCGTGATCGCCGGAATGTCCAGCAGCTCACCGGTCAGGTAGTTGACCCCGCCGAGCAGCACCAGCGCCACCCGGTCACCCTCGGCGGCCAGGTAACCGGTCACGTCCTCGGTGCGCAGCGCGTCCTCACCGGGGCGCGGGCGCAGCCGGACCACCGCGTCGTCCGGGTCCAGGCCGTGGAACCGGGCCTGGCTGCGGACCGCGTAGCTGTCCGACGGGAACGCGGCATCCTCGATGACGATGCGGGTGCGGGCGCCGGCCGGGCGGTAGAAGCTGACCATCAGCAGGTGCAGGTTGACCGTGAGCGAGTTCATCACCACGGTCTCCGCGGGGCGGGCGCCGACCAGTCGGGCCGCTGGCGCCGTCAACAGCTCGTGGTACGGCAGCCAGGCCCGCTCCGCCTCCAGGTGCCCCTCGACGCCGAGCTGCCGCCAGGCGTCCAGGTCGGCGAGGAGCTCGTCACGGGTGGCCCGGGGCTGCAGGCCGAGCGAGTTGCCGGCGAGGTACGCCGACTCGGGGTGGCTGCCACCGTCGGCCGGCGGCACGTGGAACAGGTGCCGGTGGCCCGGGTCGGCCTCGTCGAGGCGACGCGCCTCTTGTTCAGGGGTGTGCATGTCTCGCTCTCCGGTCACATCGCGGTGCGGGCCGACCACAGCTCCGGGAAGACCACCCGGGCCATGCTGCGCTGCAGCCACGCCAACCCGGCGGAGCCGCCGCTGCCGACCTTGGCGCCCATTGTCCGTTGCACGGCCTTCACGTGGTTCCACCGCCAGTCGCCGAACTCCTCGGCGACCGCGCTGAGCGCCTCGCCGAGCATCCGCAGGTGGTTGTCCGGGCCGTTGTCGGCGTAGATCCGCACCCAGGCCGCCTCGACCGCGGGCTGCGGGTCGTGCTCCACCGCCACGTCCCGGCTCAGCAGGTCGTCGGGGAGGTCGAAGCCGCGTCGGGCGAGGAGCGCCAGCACGTCGTCCCAGAGACTCGGGGTGGCCAGCGCCTCGCTCAGCGCGGCGTGCACCTCGGTCTGCCGCCGGAACGGCCGGATCAGCGCCGGATCGCGCAGCCCGAGCAGGAACTCCAGGTGCCGGTACATCGCCGACTGGAAGCCGGAGCCCTCGCCGAGGAGGTTGCGGAACCGGTTGAAGTCGGCCGGGCTCATCCAGCGCAGGCCCTGCCAGGCGGCGTTGAGCCCCTCCAGGTGCAGCGCGGCCCGGCGCAGCGGCGCCAACGCCTCCCAGATCTGGTCGGCGCGGACGAGCCGCTGGGTCTCCCGCAGCTCGTGGCAGGTCAGCCCGAAGTACAGCTCCATGATCTGGCTGACCATCAGGAAGGACATCTCACCCGGGTCGTCGCTGAGCGGCTGCTGCAACTGGTGCAGGGCGGTGGCCTGCACGTACGCGTCGTACGGCACCAGCTCGGCGAACTCCAACGTCGGCTCGCCGCCGTTGCGTGCCGCGCGGGCGGCCCGCTGCCGCGGGGTCACCGGGCGCACTGTGGCGGGGCGGTTCGGCGCCCGCCGCTCCGTCTGGTCCACCATCTGTCTCCCTCCCCAGGACTGGCCGAGGTCATGATCTCGCGGTCGGAACGGCCTTCGGAATGCCGGTTCAACGGCTCTTGCCGCGTTCAACTGACGAACCAGAGGCAACTGTGCGAATACGGTTCACGAACGTAAGGTCTGAGCGTGGACGACATGGACTGGGCGCTGCTGCGTGAGTTGCAGGCTGACGCGCGCCTGTCGTTCAGCGAGTTGTCCCGGCGGGTGCACCTGTCCCCACCGGCGGTCGCCGAACGGGTCCGCCGGCTGGAGGAGGCCGGGGTGATCACCGGCTACCACGCCCACGTCGACCTGACCCGGGCCGGCCGCACCGTGGTCGCGCTGATCCGGATGTCCTGCTACGGCACGCGGTGCATCCTGCACAACCCCACCGTGGCCGGCTGGCCGGAGATCCTGGAGATCCACCGGATCACCGGGGACGCGTGCAGCGTGCTCAAGGTGGCGGCCGGCTCGATCGGTGAGTTCGAGGCGGTCATCGACCGGCTCGCCCCGTACGGCCAGCCGTCCAGCACGATGGTCCTGTCCTCCCCGCTGGACTGGCAGCCGATCAGCCCGCCCCCGGCTGCCGGCACCCCCCGCCGCCGCTGACCGACCCCGCGCGTGACCGCCCTGCGGGTTTGCCCCGAGGCCAGCGGGAAAGCAGCGCGGGTGCCCAGGGGAGGGTTCCGGCGGTTGTCGCCGGTAGGGGGAATTCATGCAGGGTCTTCGCACGATCAACCGCGCGTTCTCGGCAGCCCTGACACTGGTGGGGTTGGTCGGGGCGTTCGTCCTGATGTCGGGCGCGCCAGCGCGCGCGGGTGACAACACCTTCGTCGAGGTGACGCCGAACAGCACGCAGGCCGGCAGCCGGGTCCACATCCGGGCGAGTTGCGACACCGACAACAACCGGCAGGCCAACGTGCACTCCGACGCGTTCGGGCACGTGGTGCTCAAACCGGACAAGGGCGACCTGACCGGTGACGTGACCATCCCGGGCAACAAGGAGCCCGGCGACTACCCGGTCGACCTGCGCTGCCAGGACGGCAAGACGGCCTCGACCATGCTGACCGTGTTGAACATGGCCTCGCCCAGCAAGGGACCGGCGACCGGCGGCGGCGGCACGGCCGGCGGCCGGGGTACCGGCTCACTGTTGGTGCTCGGCGGCGTGGCGCTGGTGGCCACCGCGGTCGCGCTCGGCATGGCCGGCGGCCGGCGGCGGACCGGGGCCGGGTCCTGAACCGGACCACCCATGAGCCGATCTTCCGCGCGTGCGCGGCCGGACCGTGGTGCCCGGGCCGGGGCGGCACTCCGCGCCACCGGCCGCCTCGTCGCCCGGGCGTCCGGTCGGCTCCGCCGGGTCGCCGGACAGGCGGTGTCGGCCAGCGTCGCCACCACCGACCCGGCCGCCCGACCGCTGCCGCGTCGCCCCGCCGGGGCGTCGCTGGCTCGGAGCCGGTTCGGCACCGGCCCGGGAGTGCCGGTGCTGGCCGTCGCCGCGCTGATGGTGCTGATCGTGGCGATGCTCGGCGTCGAGCAGGTGACCGGGATCCGCATACTGCCGGAGCAGCTCAGTGCCGGCTTTCGCCAGCCACCGAAGAAGTTCCCGGTGCTGCCGGCGAGCCGCCCGGTCGGTCTCTCCATCCGCACACTCGACCTGCGGGCGCCGGTGCACGACGTGGGCATCGCACAGGACGGCACCATCGCCGTGCCGGACGCGGCCCGCGCCCAGGAGGCCGGCTGGTACGACCAGGGCCCCACACCCGGGCAGTACGGCCCGGCGGTCATCGTCGGGCACGTGGACACCACCACCGGGCCGGCGGTCTTCCACGAACTGCGGGACCTGCGCGACGGCGACCAGATCGAGGTCACCCGAACCGATCACACCGTGGCGATCTTCGAGGTGGACTCGGTGCAGCGGTTCGACAAGGGCCAACTGCCGGTGAAGCAGGTGTACGGCGACTTCAGCCGACCGAGCCTGCGGCTGATCACCTGCGGCGGCCGGTGGGTCGGCGGTGAGACCGGCTACTCGGACAACGTCGTGGTGTTCGCTTCGTTGGTCAAGGCTCGGGGTGGTTGAGGTGGGGGTTTGCGGGAGCCCGACCCGCTCCGGGCGGTCAGGCTTGATCCCTGCGCGGGTCGGGCTCCCGCAAACCCTGACGCGGGCCATCAGCGCCTGGAGCCATCGGGCCCTGAGGCCTCAGGCGGCGGCTTCGGGTTCTCTCAGGTCTAGCCAGTCGGCCCAGCGGGGGTCGGGGGCGCGGTGGCCGAGCACCCGCCAGGCGGTCCCCTTCGGCGCGGCGGGCAGCGCGTGTAACCGCCAACCCAACTCGGCCGGGGTCTTGTCGCCCTTGGTGTGGTTGCACCGGGCACACGCGGCGACCACGTTCTCCCAGGCGTGCCGGCCACCCCGGCTGCGAGGAAAGACGTGGTCGATGGTCTCGGCCGGGCCCCGACAGTAGGCGCACCGCCACCCGTCCCGGGCGAAGATCGCCCGCCGGGACAGCCCGACGTGGGTGCGGTAGGGCACCCGGACGAAGCGGGTCAACCGGACCACCGACGGCACCGGGAGCGTGTCCCGCGCGCTGTGCAGGATGCCATCACCATCGGCGACGCACACGGCTTTGGCGGTGAGGACGAGGATCGCGGCGCGGCGCACCGACACGACACACAGCGGCTCATAGGTGGCGTTGAGGACAAGCGCGCCGGAGCCCACCGTGGGTCGTATGTCAGGCATCGCGCTCACCCTCCCGGTTCAGCGGCTGCTGCGAACCGCCGCCGACCGGGGCCGGGCACGACGGCCCACACGGTCGACGCCGGGCCGATCACCGACGTCCGTTGCGCCAATAGTCCCTGATCGGACCCCGGATTGCACGTACTAATCCGGGGTCCCTCAGGAAGCTCTTTCCCGCACCTGTCACGATGGCCGGTTCGCCCCGATCCGGCCACGCCCTCCACGGCAGGTCACCCGGCCGGTGGGTCGGCGGCGGGCGGACCGGCCCGTTGCGGTACGAAGACAGGGTGAGTGCCACCGGTCTGATCCCCCTCGCCCTGTCCACCGCCGCGCCGCCGGACTGTCAGGGAAGTTCCTCCTGCGAATGGCTCTTCGACATGACCCACTCGGCCTGGTTCGCCGAGGGCAGCTACTGGATCCTGCTCAAGCCGCTGCGGGTGTTGGTGATCGTGGCGGTGGCGATGCTGGCCCGCTGGGCGCTGCACCGGACGATCGACCGGTTGGTCCGGACCACCACCGACGGCGCCGTACCGACGTTGCTGCGGCCGCTGCGCGAACGGGTGCCCACCGCTCCGGTCGACCCGACCGAGTTCGTGCCCGAACGGCGGCGGCAGCGGGCCGAGGCGATCGGCTCGGTGCTGCGCAGCATGACCACCGCGTTCGTCTTCGGCATCGCCCTGCTGATGATCCTGCGCGAGTTCAGCTTCGACCTGGCTCCGTTGCTGGCCAGCGCCGGGATCGCCGGCGTCGCGCTGGGTTTCGGTGCGCAGAGTCTGGTCAAGGACCTGATCGCCGGCCTGTTCATGCTCATCGAGGACCAGTACGGCGTGGGCGACAACGTCGACCTGGGCGAGGCGACCGGCATGGTCGAGGCGGTCGGGTTGCGGGTCACCACGGTGCGCGACGGTCGCGGCGTGCTCTGGTACATCCGCAACGGCGAGATCATC
The DNA here is from genome assembly GCF_036906815.1 of Micromonospora sp. CPCC 205539. NCBI lineage: Bacteria > Bacillati > Actinomycetota > Actinomycetes > Micromonosporales > Micromonosporaceae > Micromonospora > Micromonospora sp. CPCC 205539. The sequence continues at coordinate 21,163 of NZ_JBAKHW010000020.1, forward strand.
CGGGTGGGCAACAAGAGCCAGGGTTGGGCACTGGTGGTGGTGGACCTGCCGATCGGCTTCTCCGGCACCGAGGAGGCCACCGCCGTGCTGCGGACCGCGGCGGCTTCGGTGGCGGTGGACCCGGAGCTGTCGTCGGAGATCGTGGAGGCACCCGAGGTGCTGGGCGTCGAGCAGATGACAGTGGACGGCGCGGTGATCCGCACGGTGGTGAAGACGACCGCTGACGGGCAGTTCGCGGTGGCCCGGGAGCTGCGCCGGCGCCTGGCCGAGGCGCTGGAGAACTCCGGCATCACCGCGCAGATCGCCGCCGGTCGCCGCTTCCCCGGGCTGCCGGAACGGCCCCTCGCCGAGGGCGAGACCGGTCAGGGCGGCGCCACCTGACCCGGGCGGCACCACCGGACGATCCGGAGGGGTCGCGGGCCGGCCGGCCCCTCAGGTATCGTCCGTTCGTTCAGTCGGGGATGCGACGAACGATCCGTTCGCCCTAGCTAGTTGTCAGACGATCGGGCAGAATTCGGGGCACCTGGTCCCGCCAAAGCGTGATCACATCCTCGCTGATCCGGAGATCTGACGAGAGTTCCCGGCCGAGCTGTCATGAGCAGCCGCCCCCGGGGGCCGATGGAGGCGACGGTGCCCGACGAGCGACCTCCCGCGGAGGCCCCGTCCACCTTCCGCGAAGTGTTCGCCCAGCGTGAGTTCCGGGCCGTCCTCACGGCCAGCGCGTTCTCCTGGGTCGGCGACTACGTCGCGAAGGCCGCCGTCACCCTGCTGGTCTTCCAGGAGACCAAGTCCGTCGCGCTCTCCGCCGCCGCCTTCGCGGTGAGCTACCTGCCCTGGTTGGTCGGCGGCCCACTCCTCGCCGCGCTGGCCGAGCGGTACCCGTACCGGCGGGTGATGGTGGCGTGTGACCTGATCCGGATGGCGCTGATGCTGCTCATCGCCATCCCGCAGTTGCCGGTCCAGGCGCTGCTGGTGCTCATCTTCGCCGCCACGCTGGCCAACCCGCCGAGCCAGGCGGCGCGGTCCGCGCTGATGCCGCAGATCCTCACCGGTGACCGGCTGGTCGTCGGGTTGTCGTTGAACGGCAGCGTCAGCCAGGCCGCCCAGGTCGTCGGCTACCTGCTCGGCTCCGCGGTCGCCGCGATCAATCCGGTTCTCGCGCTGCTGGTCAACGCGTTGACCTTCGGCGCCTCTGCGCTGCTGGTCCGTTTCGGCGTCCGCGACCGGGCCCCGGTGATGACCTCCGCGCACCGCAGTCACCTGCTCAGGGAGACCGGCCAGGGGTTCCGGATCGTGTTCGGCACCCCGGTGCTGCGGGCCATCGCGGTCCTGGTGTTCAGCACCGTGCTGTTCCTGATCGTCCCCGAAGGGCTGGCCGCGGGCTGGGCCAACGAGGACGGCAGCGGCGGCCTGAGCGCCGGGATGGCACAGGCCGTGATCATGATGGCCAACCCGATCGGCTTCATCCTCGGCGGGTTGCTGGTGAGCCGGCTGTTCGGCCCGGCCCGCCGGCTCGCGCTGATGCGACCGCTCGCGGTGCTCGCCCCGCTGGCGCTGGTGCCGGCGCTGCTCGACCCGCCGCCGCTGGTGGTGGCGTTGCTCGCTGCCCTCTGCGGGTTCGCGGTCGCCGGCATGATGCCGATGGCCAACGGGCTGTTCGTCCAGGCGCTGCCCAGTGAGTTCCGGGCGCGCGCCTTCGGCGTGATGGCCACCGGGGTGCAGGTCATTCAGGGCTGCGCCGTGATGATCACCGGATTGCTCGCCGAACGGTTCGCCATTCCGCAGGTGGTCGGGGTCTGGAGCGCGGCCGGCGTCCTGCTGATGCTGGTGGTCGCGCTGCGCTGGCCGGCCCAGGAGACGGTGGACGCAGCGATCGCGGCGGCGGCCGCGGGCAACGCCGAGCCGCCCCCCGGCCCGACCTCGGGGGATACGCCGGCGGACGCCACACCGCAGGCCGGTGACGACCGTCGCCGGCACGCGGTCACCTGACCCGGCTCACCGCCTCCGTCCCGTACGGGCCGGCGTGACCCGACGCACGGCGTCCGGGTCGGGCCGACGCGGAGCGCACCTGGCAGGATGGAGCGGTGAATCCCGCAGGCGAATCCGACCGTCCCGCCGCGTCGATGACTCTCTTCGAAGCGATCGGCGGCGAGCCCACCTTCCGCAAGCTGGTGGACGAGTTCTACGTCGGCGTCGCCACCGATCCTCTGCTGCGGCCGATGTACCCGGAGGAGGACCTGGGCCCGGCTGCGGACCGGCTGACCCTGTTCCTGATGCAGTACTGGGGCGGGCCGAACACGTACTCCGCCCAGCGCGGGCACCCACGGCTGCGGATGCGGCACGCGCCGTTCCGGATCGGCGTGGCCGAGCGGGACGCCTGGCTGCTGCACATGCGCAACGCCGTGGACAAGCTCGGCCTGGAGCCGGAGGTCGCCGGCGCACTCTGGGACTACCTGGAGCGGGCCGCGTACTTCATGGTCAACGTGATGGAGGACCCAGCCGCCGACGCCTGACGGCGCGCGCCGGGGCACCCGGTCGCGGTGGCCTCAGAGCAGGGCGCCCTCGTCGTGCAGCCAGTCCACGAAGCTGGTCGCCACGGCGGCGCCGCAGTCGAGCATCTCGACCAGCAACGCGTCGTGGGTGCCGGCGCCCAGCGGCACCTGGAGCTCGGCGTAGATCGGCAGCTGGCCGCGCTCGGTCGGGTCGCCGATGTACGCCTTGCAGAACCGGCGGGTGTGGTTCCACTCGTTGACCACCCGGTAGGCCCGGTCGGCCCAGTCCGGTGGCACGGTGGCGTGCGGACGGGCCCGCATCACCAGGATCTCGTCCTCCGGCCCCTCCAGAGCGACCAGGACGGCGTGCCGCTCCCACATGGCCAGCAGGTTGCCGTCACCGTCGGCCAGGTAGCGGACATCCAGCAGATCGAGTGCGTCACAGACCCGGCGCAGGCTCACCGGCTCGATGGTGGCGGGCATCTCGGTCCGCACGGGCCGCTCGGGGGCCGCACAGTCGTCCCCCGGCTGGCGAGGGCTCGGCGGCCCGACCCGGACCGCGCTCTCCATTGTGATCCCGCTCCGGGTTTCCGGATCACCGCCGTCGGCGGGACCGGGGCGCCATGACCACCACGGCATCGCTCGTGCACCTCACTCCCCAGCGGATCCAGCCGCCTACGGTGCGTTGGATCCGAGGATGGACGGTACCCGGACAGCCGAGTTGAGGCACCCCCCCAACGACCGCCCCTGACCAGAAGAATGAGGAGGGGTCAGCCGTTCGGACGAGCAGCCAGGGGTGTCACGGCGAGTTCGGTGGCCTTCTGCAACCAGGCCGCTCCGTATGGTCCCACCAGGCCAACCCAACGGCCGGCCACCCGCACCTGGACGGTCGCTGCCCCGGAGGTGCCGGACAGGCCGTCCGCCGAGCCGAGGAAGCCCATCCGGACCAGCCCCTGGACCAGTCGCTGCGACACCTCCACCGGCGGGCCGGGTGGGTCGTCCGGGGTTACCAGCACGGCGACATGGTCGAGCAGCGCGTCCCGCAGCACCCGCTGGCCCACGGCGCGGCCAGCCACACCCTGCTCGCTCGCGGTGCGCAGGGTGCCCGCCGCCGCGTCCGCGATCCGCCACAGCTCGACCGCGGGCAGCGCCTCCACCGGCCGACTGCGAGCCGGCGGCAGCGGCCAGCGCCACTCCGCGTCCCGGCGCTGCGGGAGCGCCGCGCCGCCCCGCTCCAACTCGGCCAACAGCTCCGCGGCGGACACCGTCACGTCCGGAGCACCGTCGGCCGGGCCACCGGCCACCGTCCGCGCCACCAGCACCTGCCACGGCAGCCGGGCCCACAGGGCAACCCGGCCGGTGGCGCCGGCCGGACGAAGCCGGACCGGCGTCGCCGGGTCGAGCCGCACCAGCCGGGCCAGGAAGGCTCCCGCGTCGGCCACTCCGGTGAGGCCGTGCCCGGGTGCCGCCGCCCGGTCCGACTCGGCCGCACCCGGCCTGGTCACGCCCCGCCGCCCTGCGGGGCATAGGTGAGCAGGAACGCCCGCTCGTCGGCGGTGATCCGCCGGGGCACCTGGCGGGTCAGGTCGAACGGCACCAGCACCGAGCGGGCCCGGCTGGCCAGCACCTCACCGTCGTACAGCTCGTAGGCGACGGTGAACCGGGAGTGCCGGATCTCCTCCACCCACAGCTCGATCCGGACGGTGGGCGCGGCCTCCGCGGTGGCCCGACCCAGCGCGTAGTCGACCGGACGCAGGTAGTCGACCTCGTGCCGGCGGATCACGACCCCGTCGACGAACGAACCGACTCCCCAGGCCCGGCCGCCAGCGAACATCAACGCCACCCGCGCCTCCTCGTACAAGGTGAGGAAGCGCGAGTTGTTGATGTGGCCGTACGCGTCCAGGTCGGACCAGCGCAGCGTGCAGTGGTAAACGAACCGGTCAGACACCTTCTTGGCCGGTCAGTCGCGGGTCAGCTTGCGGTACGTCACCCGGTGCGGCCGAGCGGCCTCCGCGCCGAGCCGGTCGATCTTGTTCTTCTCGTACGCCTCGAAGTTGCCCTCGAACCAGAACCACTTGGCCGGGTCCTGATCGTCGCCCTCCCAGGCCAGGATGTGCGTGGCCACGCGGTCCAGGAACATCCGGTCGTGCGAGATGACCACGGCGCAGCCGGGGAACTCCAGCAGCGCGTTCTCCAGGCTGGACAGCGTCTCCACGTCCAGGTCGTTGGTCGGCTCGTCGAGCAGGATGACGTTGCCGCCGATCTTCAGGGTCAGCGCCAGGTTGAGCCGGTTGCGCTCACCGCCGGAGAGGACCTTGGTCGGCTTCTGCTGGTCCGGTCCCTTGAAGCCGAACGCGGCGATGTACGCCCGCGACGGCATCTCGACCTTGCCCACCATCAGGTAGTCCAGCCCGTCGGAGACGACCTCCCAGACGGTCTTGTCGCCGTTGAGACCCTCACGGTTCTGGTCGACGTACGACAGGGACACGGTCTCGCCGACCCGGACCGAGCCGTCGGTCGGCTGCTCCAGCCCGACGATGGTCTTGAACAGCGTGGTCTTGCCGACGCCGTTGGGGCCGATGATGCCGACGATGCCGTTGCGCGGCAGCGAGAAGGACAGGTTGTCGATCAGCAGCCGGTCGCCGAAGCCCTTGCTGAGCTTGTTCGCCTCGATGACCGTGCTGCCCAGGCGCGGGCCCGGCGGGATCTGGATCTCTTCGAAGTCCAGCTTGCGGGTCTTCTCCGCCTCGGTGGCCATCTCGTCGTACCGGTCCAGGCGGGCCTTGGACTTGGTCTGCCGGGCCTTGGCGTTGGAGCGGACCCACTCCAGCTCCTCGGTGAGGCGCTTCTTCATCTTGGCGTCGCGGCGGCCCTCGACGGCCAGCCGGGCGGCCTTCTTCTCCAGGTAGGTGGAGTAGTTGCCCTCGTACGGGTACGTCCGGCCGCGGTCCAGCTCGAGGATCCAGTTGGCCACGTTGTCCAGGAAGTACCGGTCGTGGGTGATCGCCATGACGGTGCCGGCGTACTTGGCCAGGTGCTGCTCCAGCCAGGAGACGCTCTCCGCGTCCAGGTGGTTGGTGGGCTCGTCGAGCAGCAGCAGGTCGGGCGCCTCCAGCAGCAGCTTGCAGAGCGCGACCCTACGGCGCTCACCACCGGAGAGCTGGGTCACGTCGGCGTCCGGCGGCGGGCAGCGCAGCGCGTCCATGGCCAGTTCGAGCTTGGAGTCGACGTCCCAGGCGTCGAGGTGGTCCAGCTCCTCCTGGAGCTTGCCCATCTCCTCCATCAGCTCGTCGGAGTAGTCGGTGGCCATCTGCTCGGCGATCTTGTTGAACCGCTCCAGCTTGGCCTTGGTCTCGGCGACCGCCTCCTCGACGTTGCCGAGCACGGTCTTGGCGTCGTTGAGCGGGGGCTCCTGGGCGAGCATGCCGACGGTGTAGCCGGGCATCAGCCGGGCCTCGCCGTTGCTGGGCTTGTCCAGGCCTGCCATGATCTTGAGGAGGCTGGACTTACCGGCGCCGTTGGGGCCGAGCACACCGATCTTGGCTCCCGGCAGGAAGCTCAGCGTCACGTTGTCGAGCACGACCTTGTCGCCGTGCGCCTTGCGGGCCTTTTCCAGGACGTAGATGTACTGGGCCACGGTGCGGGCTACCTCCGTCGATTTACTGTCGCCTGATCGGCGGCGCGGCGCGGGCGATGACCTCCACCCGCCGCCGCCGGCCGAGGGCCGGCCGCGCGCACGCCATCGTCAATCCTGACAGGTACGGCGCGCTTCGCCCACATCACCCCGCCCCAGGAGTACGCGGGCGAGCCGCGTTGCCAGAGTCGGTATCACTGGATAACGTCCGTGGTATGACCAAGAAGATCGCCATCAGCGTGCCCGACGACGTGGCCGAGCGGTTGGCCACCGAGGCCAACGTGTCCGCCTTCGTGACGGAGAGCATCCGTCAGAGGATGGTCGGCGAGCGAACGCGGCGGACTTTGGAGCAGGTCGGTTTCGAAATTACTGACGAGGGCCTAGAGGAAGCCGGGCGCAAGTTGGATCAGGCCCGCCAGGCGATAACTCCCGAATTGCGCGCCAAGGCTGCCGCCCTGCTGAGCGAGGCGTCGCGGGGACGGATGCAGGTTCGTGACTGACGCGGGCCTCGTGCTCGACACGAGCGCACTGCTGGCCTATTCCCAAGGAGTGCCGGCGGTCGGCATCCAGATCGCCAAAGTCGCCTACCGCCGAGAGTCGGTGATCATCCCGGCCATGTGCCTCGCGGCCGCGTATCGCGGAGTGTCCAACGACGGCTGGCCGCTGCTGGACATTGCCGCCGATCTCGAAGCAGTCCTCGTCACGCCGGTCGATCACAACATGTGCCCCGTCCTGGGCGGTTGGTCCCGCCTTCTGGGCAGCATCGATCTCGCCCAGGTCGCGATCGAGGCGGCAGCCCGAGCGGTCGTGCCGATCATGACGGATCGGCGGGAGCTGCTCGGTGAGGTGCTCCCCAAGGAGTGGCCGATCATCGACCTCTGAACCGCGACTGTCGACAAGATCACCTTCAGGATTCGCCGCGCGCGAGGCGGGTAGCAGACTCCGGCACGGGGCAGCAGACGCCGCAGCTACGCTCAGTACGCTCATCGCGGTGGACCCGTCAGTACCCGGAGGTGGCCGATCGTGACCGTCCGTAGCTCCTTTGTCGTAGTGGCGAACCGTCTGCCGGTCGACGAGGTGAGCACACCTGAGGGACGGCAGTGGCGACGCAGCCCTGGCGGGCTCGTCACCGCACTGCATCCCGTGCTGGCCGAACAGCAGGGGACCTGGGTCGGCTGGGCCGGTGGCACCGGCGCCGCACCCGAGCCGTTCGACCTGGAGGGCATCCGGCTGCACCCGGTGCCGTTGAGCGCCGAGGAGTTGGAGCGCTACTACGAGGGCCAGTCCAACGCCACGATCTGGCCGCTCTACCACGACGCGGTGGAGACGCCGGCCTACAAGCGCCGCTGGCGCGAGGCGTACCGCCTGGTCAACGCGCGGTTCGCGGAGGCCGCGGCGGACGTGGCGGCCGAGGGCGCGACGGTCTGGGTGCAGGATTACCAGCTCCAACTGGTCCCGGCGATGCTCCGCGAGCTGCGACCGGACCTGCGGATCGGCTTCTTCCTGCACATCCCGTTCCCGCCGATCGAGCTGTTCATGCAGATGCCGTTCCGCACCGAGATCCTGCGCGGTCTGCTCGGCGCCGACCTGGTTGGCTTCCAGCAGCGGCTGGCCGCACAGAACTTCGTCCGGCTGGCCCGGCACCTGCTCGGGCTGCGCTACGAGGGCCAGATGATCCAGGTCGACGGACGGCAGGTGAAGGCGGGCGCCTTCCCCATCTCGATCGACACCCACGAGATGGAGCGGATGGCGGCCGACCCGGCGGTGCAGGCCCGGGCCAAGCAGATCCGCGCCGAGCTGGGCGACCCGAAGACGATCATCCTGGGCGTGGACCGGCTGGATTACACCAAGGGCATCGAGTTGCGACTCAAGGCCTTCCGCGAGTTGCTGGCTGACGGAAAGTTGACAGTTCCGGACGCCGTCATGGTCCAGGTAGCCACGCCGAGCCGGGAGCGGGTCGAGCACTACCAGGCACTTCGCGTGAAGGTGGAGCGCGAGGTCGGCCGGATCAACGGGGAGTTCGGCAGGGTCGGCGTGCCGGCGGTGCATTACCTGCATCAGTCGTACAGTCGCAGTGAGCTGGCCGCGATGTACGTTGCTGCCGACGTGATGATGGTGACCCCGCTGCGAGACGGAATGAATCTGGTAGCCAAGGAGTACGTCGCATCGCGCGCCGACCAGGGTGGCGCGTTGGTGCTCAGTGAATTCGCCGGCGCCGCCACAGAGCTGCGTCAGGCATTTTTGTGTAACCCGCACGACCCGGACGCGGTCAAGGACGCCCTGCTCCGGGCCGTGCACGTGGAGAAAACCGAGGCGCGCCGCCGGATGCGGACAATGCAACGTCACCTGCGTACCCACGACGTGGGGCACTGGGCCAAGTCTTTCCTCTCCGAGCTTGGAGTTTCCGAGGCGGAGGCCGCGTGAACACGTCCGTCAACGACGGAGCGGCGATCGCCACCGGGGTCATGGACCCGGAGCTGCGCTCCGCCATCGGCCGGATCGCACGGGTCCCCCAGCTCCTGATCGCCTGTGACTACGACGGCACACTGGCGCCGATCGTGGAGGACCCGAGCACCGCCGTACCGCTGCCCGAGTCGGTGGCGGCGGTCCGCGCGCTCGCCGCGCTGCCGCAGACCACCGTGGCGGTGGTCTCCGGCCGGGCGCTGCGCGACCTGGCCGCGCTCTCCCGACTGCCCAGCGAGGTCCACCTCGTCGGCAGCCACGGCTCCGAGTTCGACATCGGCTTCGTCGAGCGGCTCTCCCCCGAGCTGGTCGCGGTGCGCACCCAGGTCCGCAACGCGCTGCGCGAGATCGCCGCCGAGCACCCCGGCATCCGGCTGGAACGCAAGCCGGCCAGCGTCGCGGTGCACACCCGGGGCATCGACCCGCAGATCGCCGCCGCGGCCATCGAGGCGGTCCGCAACGGCCCGGCCACCTGGGACGGCGTCACCGTCACCCAGGGCAAGGAGGTCATCGAGCTTTCCGTGGTGGCCACCCACAAGGGCACCGCGGTCGACCAGCTACGGACCCAGCTCGCGGCGAGCGCGGTGCTCTTCATCGGCGACGACGTCACCGACGAGAACGCGTTCGGCAACCTGCACGGTCCGGACCTCGGCATCAAGATCGGTGACGGGGACACCCAGGCCGACTACCGGGTGGCCGACCCGCTCGAGGCGGCTCGCGCGCTCGGGCTGCTGCTGGAGACCCGCCGGCACTGGCTGTTCGGCGAGCGGGCGGTGCCGATCGAGCGGCACTCCATGCTGTCCAACGGTCGTACCGTCGCGCTGCTCACTCCCGAGGCGAAGGTCAGCTGGCTCTGCCACCCCAAGCCCGACTCGGCGGCGATCTTCGCCGACCTGGTCGGCGGCAGCCCCGCCGGTCACTTCAGCGTCGCCCCGGAACGCGGTGGTATCCCGCTGGGCCAGCGCTACCGCTCGGGCACGATGACCGTCGAGACCCGGTGGTCCGGGCTCACCGTCACCGACTGGCTCGACAAGCCGGCTCGGGAGACCACCCCGGACGGCCCCGCCGTCGTCACCGGCGACTCGACCCTGGTCCGGGTGCTCACCGGCAGCGGCCGGGCCCGGCTGGAGTTCGCGCCGCGGCCCGAGTTCGGTCAGGTCGCCGTGCAGATGCAGCCGCTCGGCGACGGCCTGCTGGTGCTCGGGTCCAACGAGCCGGTCGCGCTCTACTCCCCCGGCGTGCAGTGGCAGGTCAGCAACGACGGCGGGTACGAGACCGCGAAGGCCGTCGTGGACCTCTCCGCCGCCGGCGGGCAGGTCGTGCTGGAGCTGCGGTTCGGCACCCACAGCCTGGAGCACCACCAGGTGCCGATCCACGACCGGCAGGCCGCCGCCGAGCAGCCCTGGAAGGACTGGGTGGCCTCACTGCGGCTGCCGACCACCGCCCGCGACCTGGTCGCCCGCAGCGCGCTCACCCTGCGCGGGCTGTGCCACGAGGCCACCGGCTCCATCCTGGCCGCGGCGACCACCTCACTCCCCGAGGAGCTGGGTGGTGTCCGCAACTGGGACTACCGCTACTGCTGGCTGCGCGACGCCGCTCTGACCGCCCGCGCGTTGGTCGACCTGGGTTCCCTCGAGGAGGCCGAGGCGTTCCTCCGCTGGGTGGACGGCTGCATCGAGCGCACCGGCGGCCACCCGGAGCGACTGCACCCGCTCTACACCATCGACGGGTACGAGCTGGGTGCCGAGGCGGTCATCGACACGCTGCCCGGGTACGCCGGCTCCCGGCCGGTCCGGGTCGGCAACCTCGCCAACCACCAGCTCCAGTTGGACGTCTTCGGCCCGATCGCCGACCTGATCGCGGCCGTCGCCGACGCGCGCGGCTCGGTCCGCGAGGACGAGTGGCGGGTCCTGGAGAACATGGTCGAGGCGGTCCGTCGCCGCTGGCACGAGCCCGACCACGGCATCTGGGAGGCGCGCCTGCCTCCGCGGCATCACGTCTTCTCCAAGGTGATGTGTTGGATGACCGTCGACCGGGCGCTGCACGTGATGCGTCAGCACGGTGGCGAGGACCGGGCCGAGTGGGTGGAGCTGCGCGACCGGATCGGCTCCAACGTGCTGGAGCACGGCTGGCACCCGGACGTCGAGGCGTACAGCGTCGCGTACGGCGACGAGGACATGGACGCGTCGTCGCTCTGGATCGGGCTCTCCGGCCTGCTCCCCGGTGACGACCCGCGCTTCCTGTCCACCGTCCTGCGGATCGAGGCGGACCTGCGCAGCGGCCCGGTCGTCTACCGCTACCACTGGGACGACGGCCTGCCCGGCCGCGAGGGCGGCTTCCACATCTGCACGGCGTGGCTGATCGAGGCGTACCTGCGCACCGGCCGCCACACCGATGCCGAGGAGCTGTTCGCGCAGATGGTGCTCACCGCCGGCCCGACCGGGCTGCTCCCCGAGCAGTACGACCCGCTCGCCGAGCGCGGGCTGGGCAACCACCCGCAGGCGTACAGCCACCTCGGTCTGATCCGCTGTGCCCTGCTGCTGGACAACATGCTCAAGCAGTAGTCGGCAGCTCGTACGACGGCGGGGCCGGAGCGCTTACGCTCCGGCCCCGCCGTCGGTCGGTGTCAGGCCCTTACGCGCGCACTGACGTGCCTCTTACGCCCCGGTGGGCTGACGCCGGGCTCCGGGGCGGTGCGCAGTCCGGCCTGCATGACGACGATGGCCAGGGGCACCGGCGAATCCGCATACTGCTTCGTGATGATCCAGCTCAAAGCTCGGAGCTTGGTGTATGGACAGCCCGGCCGAGGGGTCTACGTCACGAAGCGCGACTAGTCGGCCGCATGACCCACCCGTCCGGCAACATCATCCGCCCGGCTTTGCGGACTGACCCAGCCCAGCAAGATCACTGTGTCGTGAACAGTTACAGGAGCATCCCCGCAACTGTTCACGACACAGTGATCAACGCTGCCGGGCGAGGGCCAGCACCGAAGGTGTCCCTACCAGTGGTTGAACCCCGAGGCTCTGTGCCTTCCGATCCTCGTGCCGGCGGCGTGCGACCTCATCCTCGCGGGAGGGGCGCTGACGCCCCTCACCCGTCGAGCGCACCCACCACGTCGCCCACCACCACGACCGCGGGCGGCCGCAGGTCGGCCGCGAGCACGTCGGCGGCCACCTCACCGAGGGTGGACCGCAGCGTCCGCTGGGCACCCGTCGTGCCCTCCTGCACCACGGCAGCCGGCGTCTGCGGCGACCGCCCGTGCGCGATCAGGGTGGCCGCGATGGCGGCGAGGTTCTTCAGCCCCATCAGGATCACCAACGTCCCGCGCAGACCGGCGAGGGCCTCCCAGCGCACCAGCGAGGCCGGCGCGTCGGGAGCGAGATGCCCGGAGACCACGGTGAACTCGTGCGCCACCGCCCGGTGCGTCACCGGGATCCCCGCTGCGGCGGGCGCCGCGATCGAACTGGTCACCCCGGGGACCACGGTCACCGGCACGCCGGCCTCGGCACAGGCCAACAGCTCCTCGCCACCCCGGCCGAAGACGTACGGGTCACCGCCCTTGAGCCGGACCACGAACGCTCCGGCGAGCGCCCGGTCGACCAGGATCCGGTTGATCTCCTCCTGGGCGCGGGACGGGCCGTAGGGGATCTTCGAGGCGTCCACCAGCTCGACGTCGACGCGTAGCTCGTCCAGCAGCAGGCCGGGCACCAGCCGGTCGGCGACCACCACGTCCGCCTCGGTGAGCAGCCGCCAGCCCCGCACCGTGATCAGCTCCGGGTCGCCCGGCCCGGCCCCCACCAGCGCCACACGCCCGCGCTGGCCCCCGCCGGCTGGCTCGGCCGCAGCGGTCGTCGCTTCGGCACCGTGCGTCGGAGCGGCACCGTGCGTCGGAGCGGCACCGTGCGTCGGAGCGGCACCGCGCGTCGGAGCGGCACCGCGCGGCGTCACGCGGGCGGCGAGGAGGTCGCGGATGGCATCGCGGACGCTCATCGCCCGTCGAGGATCGCCGCCGCCGAGCACGGCCACCGTGACCGGGCCGTGCCGGGTCACCGCCGGGGTCCAGGCCGTGGCGGCAGTCCGGTCGTCGGCCCGGACGCAGAAGATCCGTCGTTCGGCGGCGGCGACGCTCACCGACTCCGCGGCGACCGGGTCGTCGACCGCCACGTGGACCAGCCACGCCCCGTCCAGGTCGTCGGCCTCGAACCGGCGCTCCACCCAGCGCAGCCGCCCCGCGTCCGCCTGAGCGCGCAGCGCCGGAGTCAGCTCCGGTGCCACCAGCAGGACGTCCGCGCCGGCGTCCAGCAGCGCCGGCACCCGCCGGGTCGCGACCGCGCCACCACCCACCACGACCACCCGCCGCCCGTCGAGCCGCAGACCGAGGGGGTACGGGTTACTCACGGTCTCGCCTCGCCACTGAGCCGAATGCCCCTCTCGCTCACTTCTCGGCCACGCCGGCGGAGTCGAAGGTGGCCACCTCGTGCAGCACCCGTACCGCGCCGCTGACCATCGGCAGCGCCAGCAGCGCACCGGTGCCCTCGCCGAGGCGCAGCCCCAGGTCGACCATCGGGTCGAGGCCGAGGTGGCGCAGTGCCACCGTCGCGCCCGGCTCGGCCGAACGGTGCCCGGCGACCATGGCGCAGACCGCGTCCGGGGCGAACGCGGCGGCGGCGAGGGCGGCGGAGACCGCGATCACCCCGTCCAGGAGCACGGGGGTACGGCGGGCCGCGGCGCCCAGGATCAGCCCGGCCAGTGCGGCGTGCTCCAGACCGCCGATGGTGGCCAGTACGCCCAGCGGGTCGGTGGCGTCGGGCGCGTGTCGGGCCAGCGCGGCCCGCACGACGGCCACCTTGTGGGCGTACGTCGGGTCGTCGACCCCGGTGCCCCGGCCGGTCGAGTCGAGCGGGTCCGCGCCGGTGAACGCGGCGATCAGCGCGGCGGCCGGGGTGGTGTTGCCGATGCCCATGTCCCCGGTGAGCAGGATGCCCGCACCGGCGTCGATCAGCTCATCGGCGATCCGGATGCCCGTCTCGACCGCCGCCCGCGCCTCGTCCCGGGTGAGCGCGGCGGTCACCGCGAGGTCCCGGGTGCCCCGACGGACGTTCGCGGCGACCAGCCGGGGCGTGGACGGGTCGAGGACGCCCGTCTCGGCGACCGGTCCGGCGGGCAGCGGGGTGGCCACGCCGACGTCGACCACGGTGACCGAGGCGCCGGCCTGCCGGGCGAACGCGTTGACCACCGCCCCGCCGGCCAGGAAGTTGCCGATCATCTGCGCGGTGACCTCCTGCGGCCACGGGGTCACCCGCTGGGCGTGCACGCCGTGGTCGCCGGCGAAGATCGCCACCGCGGCCGGCTCGGGCAGCGGCGGTGGGCAGGCTCCGGCCAGGCCGGCGAGGCGCACCGACAGCTCCTCCAGCGCGCCCAGCGAACCCGCCGGCTTGGTCAGCCGGCCGTGCAGCTCGCGGGCGGCGGCCATGGCCGCCGCGTCCAGCGGCCGGATCGTCGCGATCGTGGTCTCCAGCATCATGCCTCCATGATCTCGCGAAGGATCTCGATGAACACGTCGGTGGTGGTTCGATCGCGCACCGCCACCCGCAGCCAGTCCGGGCCGAGCCCGGGGAACGTGTCACCCCGACGGACCGCCCAGCCCCGCTCGCGCAGGGCCGCCCGGACCTGGGTCGCGCCGGGCAGGTGCAGCAGCACGAACGCGCTGGCCGGGCGCCCGACGACGCGTACACCGGGCAGGTCGGCCAGGCGCGCGACCAGGTGGTCGCGGTCGGCGGCGAGTTCGGCGGCGATCGCGCGTTCCGCCTGGACCGCGACGGGGGTGGCGCAGGCCGACGCGGCGGCCAGCGCGGGCGTGGAGACGGCCCAGAGCGGCTGGACGGCGGCCAGCCGGGCCAGCAGATCCGGCGCGCCGAGGAGGTAGCCGATCCGGAGGCCGGCCAGGCCCCAGGTCTTGGTGAGGCTACGCAGCACGAGCAGGCCGGGCAGGTCGCGTCGTTCGGCCAGCGAGGCCGGCTCGCCGGAGCCGTCGGGGGCGGCGGTGGTGTCGGCGAACGCCTCGTCGACCACCAGCACCCGGCCCGGACGCGCCAGCGCGGCCACGGTGTGCGCCGGGTGCAGCACCGAGGTGGGGTTCGTCGGGTTGCCGATCATCACCAGGTCGGCGTCGGCGGGCACCCGGGCCGGGTCGAGCTGGAAATCCTCGGTGGGGTCCAGCAGCAGCCGCTCCACCGGGTGCCCGGCGGCCCGGAGCGCCGCCTCCGGCTCGGTGAACTGTGGGTGCACCACCACCGGCCGGCGGACGCCGCGCAGCGCCTGGGCGATCAGCACGAAGCCCTCGGCGGCGCCGGCGGTGAGCAGCACCTCGTCCGGGTGACGCCGGTGTCGGGCGGCGACGGCGGCTCGGGCCGGTGCCGGATCCGGATAGCGGGCCAGGTCGGTGAGCGTGGCGGCGATCGGGCCGGCCAGCCAGCTCGGCAGCGGTGCCTGACGGACGTTGACGGCGAGGTCGATCAGGCCCTCGCCCACCTCCGCGTCGCCGTGGTGTGTCAGGTCCGGCTCAGAGGCAGCCGGCAGCTCGCGGGCAGCCGTCAGCTCGGTCGCTCCGCTCGGCTGACCAGACATGTCCGCGATCCTGCCGGGAAGGCGGCGGGTGGGACAGTCGATCTCGGCGTAAGCCGCATCACCACCCGTCGGTTTATGAGTTCTTCTCATGGACGATTCGGAAATGTCATAACTTTGCCAGGTGAGCAACCGACCCCTTGCTGCCGCTGGTCGCCTCGTTCCTCTCCTTCGCGCCGGGCTGATCGCCGGCATCGTGATCGCCGCCGCCGCGTACCCGCTGGTCGCCCTCACCGGGCTCGGCGCCAAGGCCACCGCGCACGCCGTGGAGAGCAAGACCAAGCTGCTGACCACCGCCCTGCCCGCCGAGACCTCGTACGTCTACGCCCCGGACGGCAAGACCGTGCTGACGATGTTCTACGAGGAGTACCGGCAGTACACCAAGCTGTCGGACATGTCGCCGAACATCCAGCAGGCGATCGTCGCCGCCGAGGACTCCCGCTTCTACCAGCACCACGGCGTCGACCCGAAGGGCGTGGCCCGGGCCTTCGTGGCCAACGCCCGCTCCAGCGGCGTCTCCCAGGGCGCCTCGACGCTGACCATGCAGTACGTCCGGATGGCCCTGCGGGACAGCGCGGACACGCCCAAGGAGGTCCAGGAGGCCACCCAGCAGACCAGCCTGCGCAAGGTCAAGGAAATGCGCATGGCTCTCGACCTGGAGAAGGAGATGAGCAAGGAGCAGATCCTGGAGCGCTACCTGAACTCGGCGTACTTCGGGCACCGGGCGTACGGCATCTACGCGGCCAGCGAGATCTTCTTCTCCAAGACCCCGAAGGACCTGACCCCGGTCGAGGCGGCCACGCTGGCCGGGCTGGTCAAGTCTCCGTCCGAGTACGACCCGGCGAGCTCCGACCAGAAGGACGCCACCGGACGGCGCAACTACGTGCTGGACCACATGAGTCAGCTCGGCTACCTCTCCCCCGACTCGGCGGCGGCGGCGAAGTCCGAACCGATCCGCCTGAAGCTGACCGACCCGCCGAACGACTGCGCCGCGGTGACGGAGAAGTACAACAGCTGGGGCTTCGCCTGCGACTACCTCAAGAACTGGTGGAGCGCGCAGCCCGCGTTCGGGGCCAACCGGCTGGAGCGGATGGACAAGCTGCGCCGGGGCGGCTACCGCATCGTGCTCAGCATCGACCCGAAGATCCAGGACGCGGCGGAGAAGAACGTCGGCGCCAAGGAGGGCACCGGCAGCCCGTTCGCCAACGGCATCGTGGTCTCCGAGCCGGGCACCGGTCGCGTGAAGGCGATGGCGGTGAACCGGACGTACTCGCTGGATCTCAGCGAGAATCCGCAGAGCTCCAATCCGGAGGCCGGGCCGAAGGTGAAGGCCAACTATCCGAACACGGTGGCACCGCTGCTCGGCGGCGGTGATCTGCCGGGCTACCAGGCCGGGTCGACGTTCAAGATGTTCCCGATGCTGGCCGCGCTCGACTCCGGCATGACGCTCTCCACCTCGTTCAACGCCCCGTACCGGTACAAGTCATCTGTCTACGACGGCTGGGCGCCGTCGAACGCCAGCGGCGCGATGACCGGTCAGCAGACCATGTGGTCCGGCTTCGGCAAGTCGGTCAACACGTACTTCGTGTGGCTCGAGGAGAAGGTCGGCGCGGACCGGGCGGTCCGACTGGCCGAACAACTCGGGCTGCGCTGGCGCACCGACGTCGACCGGCAACAGGCGTCACCGACCAACGCCAAGAAGTGGGGCGCGTTCACCCTGGGCGTCTCCGATGCCACCCCGCTGGAGATGGCGAACGCGTACGCCACCGTCGCGGCCGACGGTCGCTACTGCGAGGCGATCCCGGTACAAGCGATCATGAACCGGGACGGGACTCCGGCCACGTACGCCACTCCCGGTGGCATCCACCGCGAGGTGGCCAAGCCCCGCTGCCGGCAGGTGGTCAGCGCCGACGCGGCCCGGGCGGCCACCGACGCCGCCCGCTGCCCGACCGGGGACAGGCCGGCACGCGGCGGCTGTGGCGGCTGGTCCACCGCCGACAGCGTCCGGGGTACGGTCGGCCGCCCGGTGGCGGGCAAGACGGGCACCACCGACAGCACCCGGTCCGCGTGGTTCGTCGGCTACACACCGGAACTCGCCGCGGCGAGCTTCATCTCCGACCCGGACAATCCGTTCAACGCCGTCGGCGACGGGCAGTCCCAGATCCCGATCGCGGCGGTCGCGGAGACCCTGCGCGATGCCCTCAAGGGCCAACCCACCCGCCAGTTCACCCCGCCCTCCGACGCCATCGTCGGCTGACCGGGGGCGGGTGGGGCCGGCGCGGGTCAGCGCAGGTCGGCGGCCACGAACGACCACAGTTCGAGGTCCACCCGGCCACCACGGACGAAGCCGGCGTTGCGCAGCAGGCCCTCGTAGCTGAACCCGGCCTTCTCCGCGACCCGGCGGGAGGCCAGGTTGCCCGGTGCCACCCGCAGCTCGACCCGCTGGAAGCCGTGCTCCAGGATCAGCGCGATGGCCGCCGCGTCCACCGCCTCGGCGGCCAGGCCGAATCCCCGCGCGTGCGGCGCCATCGCGTAGGAGACCTCGGTGCACCGGGCGCCCCAGTCGGTGCGCCGCGTCCACAGCGAGCCCACCACCTGGTCGTCCTCCCGGCGGAGGACCGCGTAGTGGTCACCCTCGCCGCTGTCCCGCCGCTGCCGGGCCAGATCCGTGCACCAGGCGTGCCCGTCGATCGGGCCGGAGTCGTCGGCCAGCGGCAACCAACGCCGGGTCAGCTTGTCCGCGAAGATCTCCCCCGCCGCCTCCGCGTCCGCCGCGGTGAGCGGCCGCACCTCGGTACGCGGGGTGGAGACGGTCAGCGCCGGGAAGCGGCGCACCGCCACCTGACCGATCACGCTGGCACCCCGCCCGCCTGCGCGGGCTCAGCCTCAGCCACCGGGTCGGTCGCCGCCGCGGCGACCAGCCGGGCGGCGGTCGTCGGATGGCCGGCCCAGTGCAGGGTGAGTTGCGACGCGTGCACGTTGCGCCAGACGAAGCCCTCCGGCGCGCCGCCGTCCCAGCTCCACGCCGGCCGCTGACCGGCCCGTGGGGTGAGCACCGCTCGGTGCTCCTTGTGCCCGACCAGCACGGTGCCGAGCGCGGCGACCACGCTGTCGGTCTGGGCGGTCGCCTCCCGGTAGCCCACCACCAGACCGTCGCGGCTGGCACCGACCGCGTCCAACACGCCGCACATCGGCAACCCGTCCAGCTCCCGCGCCAGCCAGAGCAGCCCGGCACCCTCGGCCACCACCGGCCGACCGGTACGCGCCAGCTCGGCCACCGCGATGCAGAGCCTCCGGTTGGCCGACAGCTGCTCGGCGTACGCCTCCGGCAGCGCGCCACCGACGACCAGCGCGCGGGTGCCGGCCGGCAGCGCCTCGTCGCGCAGCGGATCAACCGTGACCACCTCGGCGCCAGCGGCCCGCAGCAGCTCGGCGGTCTCCGGGTGGCTGAAGCTGCCGCCCGGCCCACCGGCCAGCGCCACCACCGGCCGCTCCGCCGGCACGGTCAACTGACCGAGCGCCTCCGCCGGCGACCAGGCCACAGCGGGCAGCGGCGGGGCGGAACGGGCCAGCCCGAGCAGCCGCTCCAGATCGACGGTGGCGGCGACCGCCTCGCCCAGCCGACGGACCGCGCGGGCCGCGTCGGCGGACCCCTCGACCACCGGCGCCACACCGTGCCGGCGCGACGGCAGCACCGCCGGCAGGTCCTGTCGGCGCAGCGCGCCGTAGACCGGAACGTCCACGTCGTCGAGCGCCTCGCGCAGCATTCCCTCGTGCCGCGACGACGCCACCCGGTTGAGAATCACCCCGCCGAGCCAGAGCTGCTCGTCGTACGAGCGGAATCCGTGCACCAGGGCGGCCACCGACTGGCCCATCGCGGCCACGTCGACCACGAGCACCACCGGGCTACGCAGCGCGGCGGCCGCGGCGGCCGTGGACTCCTGCTCCGGGCGACCACCGACCGAGTCGTACAGCCCCATGCTGCCCTGCACGACGGCGAGCGCGGCTCCCGCGGCACCGTGGGCGACAAGCGGGGCGAGTCGGTCGACGCCGACCAGCCGGGGATCGATCACCCGGCCGGGCCGACCGGCGGCGAGACCGAGGTAGGCGGCGTCGACGTGGTCCGGGCCGAGCTTGAACCCGGCGACGTCGACACCCCGCTCGGCCAGTGCGGCGAGCAACCCGATCGCCAGCGCGTTCTTGCCGTGCCCGGAGGACGGCGCGCTGAGCACCAGGCGCGGCACGACAGTCATCATCGACTCCTCGCGGGCGGCGGGCGGTACGCGACGGCGGACCGGGGGGCCGATCCGTCCGCGTGACGATACCCGTCTGGGGCCAACGCGCCAGCACCGCCGAGCGGGCCGGCGGACCGCTCCCGGGCCGGTCGAGGTCAGTGGCCCAGGTCATACGGGTAGCCTCGGTCGCGTGTACCGGTTCCTGCTGAGCCCACGCTGGTTGGGCGCGCTCGCGCTCACCCTGGTCGCTGCCGCCGTCATGGTGCTGCTCGGCAACTGGCAGCTGGACCGCTACCGGGGGCGCACCGAGGTCAACGAGCGGATCGACGCCGGCCAGCGGATGGCTCCGGCGCCGCTGGCGGACGCGCTGCGTGCCCCCACCGGCGGCGCGGGCACGGCCGGCCCGGCCCCCGCCGAGGACAAGGTCTGGACCCGCATCACCACCACCGGCCGGTACGACCCGACGAACACCGTCCTGGTCCGCGGCCGGACGGTGGACAGCCGGGTCGGCTTCGAGGTGCTCACCCCGCTGGTGCTCGGCGACGGCACGGCGCTGCTGGTGGACCGGGGTTGGATCCCGCCAGCGCCGGGCGGGGCGACCGCTCAGCCGCAGGTGCCCGCGGTGCCGGGCGGCGACGTGACGGTGGTCGGCCGGGTGCACGCGACCGAGAGCGGCTCCGGCACGGTGGACCGGCGTGAGGGGCGGTTGGAGACCCGACGGATCGGCGTGTCGCGCTTGGCCCGCGAACTCCCCTACCCGGTGTACGGCGGCTACCTGCTGCTCGACGAGCAGACCCCGGCCGCCGACCCGGCGTTCAAGGCGGTGACGGTCGGGCACGCCAACAACTGGCAGAACTTCGGCTACGTCGTGCAGTGGTGGCTCTTCGCCGTGATGGCCCTGTTCGGCTATGGCTGGGTGGCCCGCCGGGAAGCCCGACGGGCCGCGGGCATCGGCACCGAGCCGGCCCCGCTGGACCGGGCGGCCGAGCCGACCCCGAGCGCGACGGCCTAACCGCACCCGGCGCCGACGCCCGGCGTTGGCGTTGGCGTTGATCGACTCGACTCCCGGGAAGTCGGGGTATCAGACGTCCTCCGACCACCCGACTTCCGGGAAACCGATCCCGGCGTGCAGCACCTCAACAGCCAGGTCAACTACGCCCGGTCGCTGTCCGTCAGGTGACGCGGCCGGCCTGGATGGCGCGGACCGCGTCGATGGTGTCCGCCTCCGCGGCCGACTTGTCGTCGCGGTAGCGCACCACCCGGGCGAACCGCAGCGTCACCCCGCCCGGATAGCGCGAGCTGGTCTGCACCCCGTCGAACGCGATCTCGACCACCTGCTCGGGGCGGACCCGGACCACCCAGTCGCCGCGCTCCACCGCGAGGCCGAGGAACCGCTCGGTCTGCCAGCGCAGCAACTCGTCGGTGAGCCCCTTGAACGTCTTGCCGAGCATCACGAAGTCGCCGGTGCTCGGATCGCGGGCACCGAGATGCAGGTTGGACAGCCAGCCCTGCCGCCGGCCGCTGCCCCACTCGACGGCGAGCACCACGAGGTCGAGGGTGTGCCGAGGCTTGACCTTGACCCAGGCCGCACCGCGCCGACCGGCGTCGTAGGGGGCGTCCGGTGCCTTGATGACCACGCCCTCCTGGCCGGCGTCGAGCGCCGCGGCGAATGCGGCCCCGGCCTGCTCGGGGCCGTCGACCTCCATCCGCCCGACCAGCAGCGACGCGTCCACCGCGCCGGCCAGCGCGGCCCACCGGTCCCGGCCGGGCAGGTCGATCAGATCCTGGCCGTCGAGATGCAGCAGGTCGAAGAAGTACGGAGTCAGCACGGTCTCGCCGGTGCTGGCGGCCGCCGCGAGCACCGCCGGGGCGACCGGCGTACGCCCCGTGGTGCTGGGCGTGGTGCGCCGCGCGGCCCGGCTGGCGGTCTGCTGGAACGGCAACGGGCGGCCCGTCTCGTCCAGGCCGATCGCCTCGCCGTCGAGCACCAGCTCGCGGCCGGGCAGGACGCGGACGGCGGCGACCACCTCGGGCACCCGAGCGGTGATCTCGTCGAGGCTGCGGGTGAACACGGCGATGTCGCTGCCGGAGCGGTGCACCTGGATGCGGATGCCGTCGAGCTTCACGTCGACCACCGCCGGCACACCTGTCGCGGCCAGCGCCTCGTCGACCGAGGGGGCGCTCTGCGCGAGCATCGGCGCCAGCGGCCGACCGACCCGCAGACTGAACCCGGCCAGCGCGGCAGTGCCTCCGGCCAAAGCGGCAACCGCCACCGCCCGCAGGTCACCGGCGAGCAGCAGAGCCCGACGGACCGCCGCGACCGGCACGTCGGCTGCCCGGGCCACCGCGTCGGCGAGCAGCCCGGCCTGGGCGCCCTGGCGTAGCTCGCCGCTGAACAGGCCGGTGAGCAGCCGCTGCTCGTCAGCGGTCGCCGCCGCGTAGAGAGCGCCGAGCAGGGCCCGACGCCGAGCCTGCGCGCCGACGCCGTGCACGCCGGCGAGCTGCTCGACGGCGGCGTCGACCGCGGCCACGGTCAACGTCGGCTCGGTGGCCGGCGCGGGCAGGTCACGCAGGCTCGCATAGCCCACCCCGGTCTGCCGCTGACGCAACTCACCCGCGAGGTAGCCGGAGCCGGGCTCCACCTCGGACGGGTCGAGCCGGCGCAGCGCGTCGGCGAGCAACTCCACCTTGGCCCGCCGGCCGCTGGTGGCGCCGACGGCGGCGGAGGTGGCTGCCAGGTCGATGAACCGCACGCAGTTCATCCTGCCAGCCACCCCCGACACCGCCCGGACATTGCCGTGCCCGGACGGTGTCGGCAGGGCGCCGCCGCCGACGTGGGCGCCGGATCAGGCGGAGACGGGCTCCTCGATGCGTAACCCTCGGGCACGGACCTCGCCAGCGACCCGGGAGAGCACCGAGTCGAGGGCGACCAGGGCGGCGGACAGCTCGCCGATCTGTTCGTTGAGCGTGGCCTCGGACCACCCGGAGACATCGACGTCCCCCAGCGCGCTGACGGCGGCCCCCAACCGGGCCATCACCTCGTTCGTACTCATGTTCGAAACGCTATCCCAACCACGTCCGCGACACGCCGTAAACTCCCAGATCAGCCGGAAGTTACCGTTCCGACGCCTAGCTCCCGTTCGTGCCCGCTGCGGCAACGTTGTGCAGCAACAGCGCCTCGGCGAGGCAGACCCGGGCGAACTCCCCGAGGTGCAGGCTCTCGTTCGGGCCGTGCGCCCGCGCGTGCGGGTCCTCCACACCGGTCACCAGGATCGCCGCCTTCGGGAACATCTCCTGGAAGGTGGCGATGAACGGGATCGAGCCGCCGACGCCGATGTCCACCGGGTCGGTGCCGTCCCAGGCCGCCCGGAACGCCGAGCGGGCGGCGTCGAACATCGGGCCGGACGCGTCGATCACGCAAGGATCGCCGTCGTGCTCGAGGCTGACCGTCACCTGGGCGCCCCACGGCGCGTACTTCTCCAGGTGCGCCTGCACCGCCGCGTACGCCCGCTTGGGGTCGTCGCCCGGAGCGAGACGGACGCTGAGCTTCGCCTTCGCGGCCGGGACCAGGGCGTTCGGCGCCTCGCCGGTGGTCGGCGCGTCGATGCCGAGCACCGCCAGCGCCGGCTTGGTCCAGAGCCGGTCGGTGATCCGGCCGGTGCCGATGAGCTGCACGCCCTCGGCCAGCCCGGCCTCGGCCCGGAACCGGTCCTCGGGGTAGTCGACGGTGGCGCCGTTCCGGCCGAGCAGCCCCTCCACCGCCACGTCACCGGCATCGTCGTGCAGGGTGGCCAGCAGCCGGACCAGCGCGGTGAGCGCGTCCGGGACCGCCCCGCCGAACATGCCGCTGTGCACCGCGTGGTCCAACGTACGGACCTCGACGAAGCAGTTGACGACGCCGCGCAGCGAGGTGGTCAGCGCCGGTACGCCGATGTCCCAGTTGCCGGAGTCGGCGATCACGATGACGTCCGAGGCGATCTCGTCGCGGTGCTCGGCCAGCAGCCGCTCCAGCGAGTCGGAGCCGTACTCCTCCTCGCCCTCGATGAAGAGGACCACGCCGACCGGCAACGCGTCACCGTACGCGCGCAGCGCCGCGACGTGCGCCATGATGCCGGCCTTGTCGTCGGCCGCACCCCGGGCGTAGAGCCGGCCGTCCCGCTCCACCGGCTCGAACGGGTCGGATTCCCACAGCGACCGGTCGCCGACCGGCTGCACGTCGTGGTGGGCGTAGAGCAGCACGGTCGGAGCGCCGGGCGGGGCGGCCCGACGGCCGATCACCGCGGGCTGACCGCCGGAACGGACGATGTCGACGTCCAGGCCACAGCCGCGCAGCAGCTCGGCCACCGCCTCGGCGGAGCGCTCCACGTGCGAGTGGTCGAAGCCCTCGAAGGCGATGCCGGGGATGCGGACGAGGCGTTCCAGGTCGGCCCGGACGCCGGGCATCTCCCGCTCGACGGCGGCCCGCACCTCGGACTCGGACATGATCGGTGTGGTCATGACCGAGATCGTATGCCGGCCTTACCCCGGCGTGCCGGCGGAGCCCGTACCGTCACCGGCTCCGGCCTGGCCGGCACCCGCAGTCGCGCCGGGCGCGGCCCGGCTGCCGCGGTGCGCGCGGCCGGCGGCCTCGGTGGCCGCGTCCATCCACGAACGGGCCCGGCCCGCGGTGCCGCCCACCCACTCGCCGACGTCGCTCGCGCCGTCGCCAAGCCGGCGCAGCAGCCCGACGAGCGGGTCGGTGGACCGGCTGAACTCTTCCCGGTACGACTCGGCAGCCGCCCTGATCTCCTCGGAGACGCTGGTCGAGGCGTCGTCCTCGCGGCGCGGATAGTCCCCGCCCAGCACCCGCCCGTACGCCCCGGAGTCGATCCACTGCCGCAGCTGGGCGGCCCGCGCCACCGGAGCCGGATGGGTGCTCCACGCCGTCATCCGGATCTTGTGCAGGCTGTCCCGCAGGTCACCGCCGCCGGCGTACTCGGCGGCCTGTTCCAGGAAGGCGGTGGTGTCGATCTGGGAGAGGTCGCCACCGCCGGCGAGCTTCATCAACAGCCGTAGCGCGGCCGCCGGGTCCTGGCCCGCGAGTAGACCGGCCCGGTCGGCCGACAGCTCGGCCTTACGCCACCATTCGAGCATCGCCGCGATGATCGCCCGCAGCGCGATCGCGCCCACCGGCAGCCAGCTCAGATTGGCCGCCCAGCGGGTGAGGATCACGAGCATCGTCTTGTAGACGGCGTGCCCGCTGCCGACGTGGCCCAGCTCGTGGCCGAGCAGGCAGCGCAGCTCGTCCTCGTCGAGTTGCTGCACGCAGGCGGAGTTCAGCACGATGAACGGCCGCTCCAGGCCGACCGCCTCGGCACCCAGCCACGGCGACTGGGTCACGTACAGCTCGGGCAGCTCGGCCAGGTCGAGCGCCGCCGCGGCCTCGGTGTAGCGCTGCCACACCGCCGGGTACTGCCGATGGTCGACCCGGATGCCGGCGGACAGCACGGAGAGCCGGAAGCCGCGCTCGTTCCACATGCCGAAGAACGCCCGCACCACGTCGTCGAAGCCGCGCAGCTCCCGCAGCGCCACCAGGGCGCCCCGGTCGGCCGGATGCTCCCAGGCACGGGAGCTGATCCCGGTCAGGGTGATCCGGCGCCGCGCGGGCAGGTCCGTCGTCGACATGATGCGTCCCCCGTTTCGCCGTGACTCCTCGCATCGTGCCGCAGCCAGTGGCCGGCGTCCATGGACCGCTCAGCGGATCCGCACGTAGTACCCGTCCGTGTCGTGCGGCAGGATCGGAGCGCCGTCGACCACCAGGTCGGCCCGCTCGGCCGTACCGTCGGCGGCGAAGTGCGCCCGTTCACCGGCGTGCCAGCGGCGCAGCTCAGGCAGGATCTCCGGCCCGTCCCGTGCCACCGCACGGGCCAACCGCAACGGCGCGGGCGCGGTGACGAGGACGGCCAGCGTCAGCTCGGGTCGGACGACGGCACGCGCCGCGCTGACCCCCTCCAACAGCACCACCGGTGCGGCCGGCACCGGCACCGGGCGGGGCAGAAAGCACCGCCGGACCCAGCTGTAGCGCCGGTAGGCGCCGGGCGTTCCCTCGCGCAGCGGGGCGAGCACCCACTCGTCCAACCGGGGCCAGAAGGTGAGCTGGTCGTCCCAGCCGTCGAGCAGGTCATCGGTGTGCACCACCGGCGGCCGGGTGCCGCCCGGCAGCGCCGCGAGGGCGTCCGCGAGGCGCGCGGCGAACCGGCTCTTGCCCGCGCCACTCGGTCCGTCGACCGCGACCAGCCGGGTCCGCCCCAACCGCGCCGGGCCCGCGACCACCCGGCGCGCCAGCTCGGCGTACGCCTCGACGAGCGCGACCGACGCGCGCTCCCCGCCGTCTGCCGGCTCCTCGTCGCCCGCCGGTCCGTCGGTGGGAGGCCGGTCATCAAGCACGGTCCCAGTCTCTCCCAGCGTTGGCCCGCCGCACGCCTCGGCATCCGTCATCACCGGCCACTCTCACGTCCGGGGGAATTGGGGCGGTGACGGGTGATGTGCCGCCCGTTCGTCGGCACGGCAACACCGGAATGAGCATGCTCGGGAGGTGCTCCGAGACGTGATGAGCCCCGGCATTGACGCCCTCCTCGAACAGGCCCGCGCCGGGCTGCACCGACTGACTCCGCAGCAGACCGTCGAGGTGGTCCGCGGCGGCGCGCTGCTGGTCGACACCCGTACCGAGATACAACGCCGGGAACAGGGCGAACTCCCCGGCGCGGTCGTCATCGACCGCACGGTGCTGGAGTGGCGGCTCGATCCGGCCAGCGCCTGGCGCATCCCGGAGGCCACCGGGTACGACCGGGAGATCGTGCTGGTGTGCCGGCAGGGTTACAGCTCCAGCCTCGCCGCCGCCAGCCTCCAGACCCTCGGCCTACGCCGGGCCACCGACATGATCGGCGGAGTCGAGGCATGGCTCACCGCCGGCCTCCCCACCACCGACCACCCCGCCGACATCCGCCCCTAGCCTGAGCCTTCGTCCTCCAGCGGCGTGATGCTGAGCGCGGCCAGACGCTGCGGATCGGCGATGATGTCGACTGCGGCGATCCTGCTGTCGTGGATCGCGAACGTCAGGACGATGGCGAGCCGTCCCTGGGGTGCCACGAGGATGGCGACGGCTCCGTCGACCAACCCGACGCTGGCATGCCTGGCCCGTTGCGAGAACGCCAAGGCCTGCCGCGCCACCGCGTTGGCGCCGCGCAGCCGTGTGGGAACTCCACCCGGCGTCGCGAGGCCGTCGGCGCGGGCGATGACGTCGGGGGCGAGCAGGTCCAGCAGCGCGGCGAAGTCGCCCTCGCGCGACGCCGCGAGGAAAGCGTCAACCACCTTGCGTTGGCGGGTCACGTCGACGTCGGGAGCTTCGGCGTCGCGCAGCCGGCGCCGGGCGCGGCTGGCCAGCATCTTGGCCGCTGGCGTCGACCGTCCGAGGATCGACCCGATCTCCTCGAAGGGCACGGCGAACATGTCGTGCAACACGAACGACAGGCGCTCCGCAGGGGGCAGCGTGTCCAGGACGACCAGCAGGGCGAGACCCACCGAGTCCGCCAGCAGCGCCTGCTGCTCCGGGTCGGGGCTGACGGAGGGCAGCGCCGCGTCGAGTACGACCTCCCGGCGTGCCGTGCGTGCGCGCAGCATGTCCAGGCATACCCGCGCCACGACGGTGGTGAGCCAGGCCCGGGTGTTGCGGATGCCGACGTGGTCTGCCCGCGCCGAGCGCAGCCAGGCCTCCTGGACCGCGTCGTCGGCCTCACTCGCTGAACCGAGGATCCGGTAGGCCACGCTACGCAGGTGCCCTCGGTGCGCCTCGAAATCGTTCACAGTTACCTTCCCGCCGCGCTTCTCGTCATAGCACCGACGAGTCAGCTGAGGCAGAGGTAACAAGGAGCAACGATGGCACCGTTGATTTCCACGATCGAGATCGCCCGCCCACCGCAGGAGGTCTTCGCCTTCGCCGCCGATCCGCGGCACTTCGCCGAGTGGCAGCGTGACGTCGTGAGCGTACGCGTGCTGGACGCGGCACGGTTCACCACGACCCGGCGGATCGGCGGCACCGAGCGCACGATGACCCAACGCATCACGCGAAACGACCCACCGAGCTACTGGGCCGCCCAGGGTGTCGACGGACCCATCCGCCCAGCCGCCACGATCAGCGTGGAGCCGATCAACGGTGGCGCCGGGTCCCGGGTCACGTTCACTCTCGACATCGACGGCCACGGGCTCGGCGTGCCCATCGTGCCGTTGGTGCGCCGGCAGGCACAGAAGAGCGCACCTGCGAGTCACCAGAAGCTCAAGGAACTCCTCGAAGGACGGCACGGCCGGCCCGTGCCCCCAGCGAACGCCGGGCGGGACGGGACGGCGGAGGGTTAGGGCTGCCCCGGTGGGATGAACGGGAGGCCGGGGGGTGGGCCGGTCTCGATGAGGCGCCAGAGGGCGTCGGTGTCGAGGTGCTCCTCGACCAGGTCACCGAGCAGGTCGAGCGAACGTTCCCGGGCGGCGGCGAAGCGGTTGTCCGGCGCGACCCGAAAACCGGTGCGGCCGGCCAGGCGGGCCGCCTCGGTGAGGAAGTGCCGGCGAAACCCGTCTGATTCGAAGGCGCCGTGCCAGTGCGTGCCGTGCACCGCGCCGAGTACGGCCCCCTCGCCGCCGGCACCGTCCTCCTCGGTCAGCAGCGGGGTGAGGGCGGGGTCGGCGTGCGAGACGTACCCGTGGTGGATCTCGTAGCCCCGGACCGGCAGCTCACCGTGGGCGGTGCCCACCGACTGCCGGACGGTCTTGCGAGGGTCGAAAGTGATCTCGATGGGCAGCAGGCCGAGGCCGGGGACGCTGCCCTGCCGGCTCTCCACCGGGTCGTGGATGGCCCGGCCGAGCATCTGGAAGCCGCCGCAGATGCCGAGCAGTGGCTTGCCGGCCGTCGCGTGGGCGAGGACCGCGTCGGCGAGGCCGGTCTCGCGCAGCCAGGCGAGGTCGGCCACGGTCGACTTGGAGCCGGGCAGGACGATCAGGTCGGCGGCGGCCAGTTCGGCCGGTTCGACGGTGAGACGTACGCGGACACCCGGCTCGGTGGCCAGTGCCTCCACGTCGGTGGCGTTGCTGATCCGGGGTAGCCGGACGACGGCCACGTCCAGCCATTCGGTGCCGCGCGGGGCGGCCGGGCGGCCGAGCACCCGGCCGTACGCGAGCGAGTCCTCGGCGTCGAGCCACAGGTCGAGTGCCCACGGCAGCACACCGTACGTGGGGCGGCCGGTGACCTGGCGCAGCATGTCCAGACCCGGCTCGAGCAGACCGAGGTCACCCCGGAACTTGTTGATCACGAAGCCGGCGATCAGTGCCTGGTCGGCCGGGTCGAGCAGGGCCACCGTGCCGAACATCGAGGCGAAGACACCGCCCCGGTCGATGTCGCCGACCACGATGGTGGGCAGGTTGGCGTGCCGGGCCAGCCCCATGTTGACGTAGTCGCCGGCCCTCAGGTTGATCTCCGCAGGGCTGCCGGCGCCCTCGCAGATCACCACGTCGTACGCGGCCCGCAGCTCGGCCAGCGCCGCGTACGCCGTCTCGGCGAGCCGGGGACGCAACTGCCGGAAGGTGCCGGCGGTGATCATGTCGACCGCCTCGCCGAGCAGCACCACCTGGCTGGCCAGGTCGCTGCCCGGCTTGAGCAGCACCGGGTTGAAGCGCAGGTCCGGAGCGACCCCGCAGGCGGCCGCCTGCATGGCCTGGGCTCGGCCGATCTCGCCGCCACGCCCGTCCGGCCCGACCACCACCGCCGAGTTGTTCGACATGTTCTGTGCCTTGAAGGGCGCCACCTTCACGCCCTGCCGGTGCAGCCATCGGCAGATGCCGGCGGTGAGCACGCTCTTGCCGGCATCGGAGGTGGTGCCGGCAACCAACAGGCCGCCGGTCACCGCCCACTCCCCCGCCCAGCCGCGCCAACGCGCCGCGCACCCCACGGTGTGCCGACGCCGCCCACGACACCCAGCCCACGCCGGCCAGCATCGGCACCCAGCCCACGTTCGCCAGCGACGGCAGCCAGCCCACGCCGGCCGACGGCGGCGGCCAGGCGCCCGACGGTCAGCGGGTAGGCGGCGGCCAGCCCGAGGGCGGCCAACCCGACAGCGCCGGAGATCCGAGCGGCCCGCTTGAGGTGCCGCGCCTCGGGACGGGGGCCGTCGCCCAGGAACGGGCGCACCTCGGAGCGCCCGAAGTAAACGTTGCGACCACCGAGGCGGACGCCGAGCGCCCCGGCCATCGCCGCCTCGCACTGGCCGGCGTTGGGACTCGGATGGTCGTTGCGGTCGCGGCGCCACACCCGCAGGGCTCGATCCCGGTCGCCGTTCGC
Source organism: Micromonospora sp. CPCC 205539 (assembly GCF_036906815.1). Lineage (NCBI taxonomy): Bacteria > Bacillati > Actinomycetota > Actinomycetes > Micromonosporales > Micromonosporaceae > Micromonospora > Micromonospora sp. CPCC 205539. The sequence continues at coordinate 50,971 of NZ_JBAKHW010000020.1, forward strand.
GACGGGCGCGACGGCGATGGTGAGCAGCCCGGTCAGCCGGGACGGCACCAGATTGAGCAGGTCGTCCAGGCGGGCGGCCGGAGTGCCGAACCGGACGTAGCGCGCCGACCGGTGGCCGACCATCGCGTCCAGGGTGTTCGCGGCGCGGTAGCCCAGCAGCCCGGGCAGGCCGGCGACCGCACCCCAGAGCAGCGGGGCGACCACCGCGTCGGAAGTGTTCTCCGCCACCGACTCGACGGTGGCCCGCGCCAGCTCCGACTCGCTTAGGGTCGACGGGTCCCGGCCGCAGAGGTGACCAAGGCGTCGCCGGGCGGCAGGCAGGTCACCGTCACGCAGCGTGCGCCCCATGACGGTGGCTTCGTGCCGCAGCGTGCGACCACCGAGCACGGTCCAGGTGCCGGCGGCCACGAGCACCGCCCGGGCCACCGGCCGACGTCGGGTGGCCGCCGCGGCGACCGCTCCGAGCAGCACCGGCCCGCCCACGGCCAGGGCGGTGAACGCTGCCCCAGCAGTCCGGTCCGGTCGGTAGAGGCGACGCTCCAGCGCACCAGCGGCCTGGCCGAAGCCGGCCACCGGATGCCACCGGCGTGGGTCACCGAGCAGCGTGTCCAGCGCGTACCCGGCCAGCAGCCCCACCGCGTTCGCCACCGGCGCTGTCCGTCGCACGCGCATCACCTCCGGCCGGCCAGCCTAGACGAGCATCCCGTGAACCAACCCGGCCCAGCCCTGTTCGGCACAGGCCCGACCGCACCGCAGCCAACCACGCGGGGTGACGACGCCGGTCGCGTCGCCACCCCGCCCCCGTCGTGCCGAGGCGCCGGAGCACCGGTCACCGCGTCGACCCCGGCCGGCTGGCCGCGATGACGTCGAGCCGCAGCCGGCCCGGGTTGGGCCGGGTCGAGGGGTCACGCCGGCTGCGGTATCCGACCCCTGCCACGCCGCCCTCTGGTCGGCGTCTCCTCGGGCTCGGGCCGGCCCTCGTCCGGCACCGGGCCCAACTCGTCGTCCAGTTCGTCGTCCTCGTCCGTCCGAGGCGGAAGGGCCAACTCGTCGTCGTCGAGGCCCTCCGCGTCGTCGGCGCCCTGGGCGCCGCCGGCGCCGAGGAAGGCGCCGTCGTCGTCCGGGCCGGCAGTGGCGAACGGGCCGCCACGTGGCACGCCGAAGTCGGGCAACTCGAAGTCGTCGTCGAGCGGACGGTCGTCGAGCAGGGCGGGCGCCTCCCCGGCCGGCACCGGCTCGGTGGGCTCGCCGTGCACCCGGCTCTCGGCCTCCGCGTCCTCCACGGTGCTGGTGGTCGTGCTCGGCCGGGTGCGCATGAATCGGGCCCGGCCCCGCGACAGGTCGTGCCCGACCGCAACCGCCTCCAACTCGTAGAGGGAACGGTGGTTGCCCGCGTCGTCGGTCCAGTCACGGGTGTAGAGCCGGCCGCAGACCACCACCGGGTCGCCGACCATCACCGAGGCGGCGACCCCCTCGGCGAGCTTCCGCCAACAGTTGACGCGGACCCGAAGCGAATTGCCGTCGACCCAGCGACCGCTGCCCCGATCGAGGCGGCGGGCGGTGGAGGCGACCTTGAAGTTGGCGACCAGGGTGCCGCTCTGGGTGGTACGCCGCCACTCCGGCGTCGTCAGCACATTGCCGACAATCGTGACGTAGGTGTCGAACATCGTCCCTCCAGTGGGATCGGGAGCTTGCCAAGGTGAATCGACTCGACCCCGAGCCTGGGCGGTGGAACCGGCCGCCACCAGCGCCCCACCCCCGGCCTGTGGACAACCAAGCGACCTGTGGACAACGCCCTGATCTCGCCCCGATGTGGTACGCCCAACCCGCTCGCCCGGGCCAGGGCGGTTCCGAATCCGCTCGAACTGGGTATGGACTTGATCAACGCAACACCGACAAGCTCCACGTCGACGAGAGGTCAGCGCCATGATGATCACCAGCATCGACTCCGCAGCCGCATCCGGCCAGGTGCGGCGATGAGCGCCGTGGCGAACCCGGCCACCGTGGCGGAGTGCCTGCGGGTCGGCACCGGGTTCTCGCAGGGCGACCGAAACTGGATCGCCGAGCAATTCGCCACCCTCGACGCCCGGCTGGCGAGCTTCCACTCCGACGCCACCGAGCTGGAGGTGTCGGTAAAGGACCGGGAAGCCCGGGGGCAGAAGGTCACCCTGGAGTGCTGGATCGCCGGCCGGCAGAAGATCGTCACCACCTCCGCCGAGGAGGACCTGCACGCCGCGCTCAACGACGTCCGCGACGATCTGCGCCGGCGACTCAACGATGCCAAGACGCGCCAGGAACCGCGGCACAACAAGCACCTGCGCGATGTCGGCCAGCCCCAGAGCGAGACTGACCTCGCCGAGGACCCCGAGGCACTGCCGGCGGCCGACCCGAGCCGCGCCGACGCAGAAACGGCCTGACCCCCGGCGGTCCCGCCTCCCCGGCGGTCCCGCCCCGCCCCGCGGTCCCACCCAGCCCCACCCAGCCCCGCCCAGCCCAGCCCCGCCCCGCCCCGCCCAGCCCAGCCCAGTCCAGTCCAGCGATCTTGCACTTTCGGACTCCGTTTCGCGCCTTTCGCGCGCTTTGCCGAGACAGCAAGTGCAAGATCGCGGGGCAGGGCTGGCGCGGGGCGGGGCTGGCGCGGGGCGGGGCTGGCGCGGGGCGGGGCGGGCGGGGCAGGGCTGGCGCGGGCCGGGCGGCGCGGGGAGGGCGAGCGGGGCTACCGCGGGGTAGCTTGCCGGCGTACCGTCGCGGTCGTGGAACCGGACGTGCTGGGGCCGCCCTACGAGCGGCAGACGATCGACCTGGGCACCGACGACGAAGGGCCGGTCGTCGCGACCCTGGTCCGGCGACGGGCCGAGCGCCCCACCGGGCGGGCCGTGCTCTACGTGCACGGCTTCGTCGACTACTTCTTTCAGACCCACCTGGCCGACTTCTACGCCGAGCGGGGCTGGGACTTCTACGCCCTCGACCTGCGCAAGTACGGCCGCAGTCTGCTCCCCGGCCAGACCCCGAACTTCTGCCGCGACATCAGCGACTACTTCCCCGAGCTGGACGCCGCCGCCGAGATCATCCGCACGGACGACGGGCACGACACCCTGCTGACGATGGGCCACTCCACCGGTGGCCTGATCCTCTCGCTCTGGGCGGACGCCCGCCGCGACACCGGCACTGTCGATGGCCTGGTGCTCAACAGTCCCTTCTTCGACATCAACGCACCCTGGGCGGTGCGCCGACCCCTCGCGGCCGCCGTCTCCCGGCTGGGCCGCCGGGCGCCGCACCGCATCCTCCCGTTCGGGCTGGGCACGGTGTACGGCGAGAGCCTGCACGCCGACCACCGGGGCGAATGGAGCTATGACCTGGCGTGGAAGCCGCTGGCCGGGTTCCCGGTCCGGGCCGGCTGGCTGAACGCGATCCGCACCGGCCAACGTCGGCTCCGCGCCGGGCTGGACATCCAGGTGCCGGTGCTAGTGGCCTGCTCGACCCGCTCCTTCCGGGGCACGAAGTGGCACGACAACGCGACTCTGGCCGACGCCGTGCTGGACGTCGAGCACATGGTCCGGTATGCGCCCCGACTCGGCCGGCACGTCACCCTCGCCCGCTTCGACGGTGGGCTGCACGACCTCACGCTCTCCGGCCCCGCCGTACGCCAGAAGGTCTTCGACGAGGTCGGCCGCTGGGCCGAGGCGTTCCTCGGCGCCGGTCCCACCGCCCCGGCGGACGCCGCCCCGGCCGTCGCTGGACCGGCCGTCGCTGGACCGGCCGTCGCTGGACCGGCCGTCGCTGGACCGCCCGACACCGGCTCGGTCGACGGCACGTCGTCCGACACCGCGTCGGCCCCGGGTGCGACCCGGCTGCCGGAAAGTCGACGCCCGGCGGGCGACCCGGCGAGTGCGGCGAAGCCCGGCAGTTGATTCAGGCGTCGCCGGGCGCGACAACGCCCGGCAGCTGACTCAGGCGTTGCCCGGTGCGGTCGGGAGGACGGCGCGGATCCGGTCGAAGGTCGCCACCGGGTGCGCGCCGATGCCGGGCAGCACCAGGCCCAGGCAGTACAGGGACGTCTCCCCGGCATCGTCGGGCTCGACGATGAAGACCGGCGCACCGAGGTAGCCCGGGGGCAACTCGGTCGTGATCTGCACGGCGTCCCCGTCGCGGACCACCCGCTCGATCGCCACCTCCAGCGGTCGCGACCCGTCCTGGCGTACCCCCAGGGCCAGCACGAAGGCCGAGCCCGCGGCGGCACCGACGCGGGCGACCACCTCGGGCCCGGCGGCGATCCCGGCGGACACCGGCTGCACGCGCCACCGCCAGCCGCCGTCATCGGCGTGCCGGTGCAGCCCGGCCGTGGGCAGCACCGCGACACCGTCGCCCGGGAAGCGGAGCCAGCCGGGCGTGATCTCGGCATCCGCGACGGCGGCCGGGGCCACGCCGGCCGGCTCGGTGACGCTCGCCCGCAGGCCCAACTCCCCACCCGGCGTGCCGGTGAGGTCGGCCGCCGTCAGCAGAAACCCGCCCATCGGGCCGTCAGCGGCCTGGAAGAAGAACGCGGTGCCGAAATCGTCCGCCGAGCGGTACGGCAGGATGGCGCGGCCGACGATCTGGCACAGCTCGTAGGCGACATCGTTCTCGACCTCGGGGTCCAGCAGCACCAGCCGAGGGTACGGGCCCGCGCCGCGTCGAACCGTGGGAACCCGGATGCCTGCCGCACAGCCGTCGTGAGACCCTGCTCGACAACGTGGACGCGGCCACCCGTTATCCCGCCGGACGGCGGGGCGGCGGTACCCTCTGGGCGCGACACCCACGCCGCGCGCCCGTAGCTCAGCGGATAGAGCAGGGGACTTCTAATCCCAAGGCCGCAGGTTCGAATCCTGCCGGGCGCACCTTCACAAGGCAGGCTTGACCTGCCGGCCAGCCGACCCGACCTGGCTCGACGGGTCGGCCGACATGCGCCGCGATCTCATCCGTCGATTGACGGCGGCACCGGCGGGTAGCTGCCCGAGCAGAGTGCCGGCCAGCGCGACGATCAGGCCCAGTACCTGCACCGGGCGCAGCGTCTGACTGAGCGCCAGCCAACCGAGGACTGCTGCGGTGACCGGGCTGAGCAGGGCGAGGAACGCCACCGAGGTCGCCGGCAGGGCGGCGATCCCGCGGAACCACAGCCAGTACGCCAGCGCCGTGCCAACGGTCGCCAGGTATCCGTACCCCAGGAGGTTGGTGCTGGTCAGGGTCGCCGGCAGTCCCTCCACGGCGAGCGCCACCGGGGCGAGCAGCAGACCACCGGCGGTGAGTTGCCATGCGGTGAACGGCAGTGCGCCGACCCCGGCCGGGCGTCCCCATCGCTTCGTCAGCACCGTGCCGGTGGCCATCGAGGCGGTGCCGAGCAGGCCGGCCAGGATGCCCAGCAGGTCGAGGTGCGCCTCCGGCCGCAGGACCACGAAGGAGACGCCGAGCATTCCGAGCAGTCCAGCACCGATCGCGATCATCGTGGGGCGGATCCGCAGCAGAGCGGCCGAGAGGCCGATCGTGAGCAACGGGCCGGCGGCGCCGAGTACGGCAGCGACGCCACCGGGCAGCCGGTAGGCCGCGAAGAAGAGCATCGCGAAGAACACTCCGATGTTGAGCGTGCCGAGCACAGCCGCCCGCCACCACCACGATCCCCGGGGCAGGAGGCGGGTCACCGCGAGCAGGACGAGACCAGCCGGCAGGGCCCGTAGCGCGGCAGCCAGCAGCGGCCGGTCATCCGGGAGGAACTCGGTGGTCACGGCGTAGGTCGTGCCCCAGACGATCGGTGTGATGGCGGTGCTGACCAGCATCGGGTTCATCGCAGTCTCCCCTTGTCAGGCGGCGGCGGTCGCGAGGACCTTGGCCGGTCGGTTGTGGCACGGCTCGGTGCGGCACGGTGCAGCCGAGTCGTCGGGTCGGTTCCGGCTGACGGTGCGGGTGTCGGCGCTGTGGAGCGCCGCCGCCGGCAGTCGCCGTTCAAGATGGATGAGCAGCGCGGCGCCGGCCAGCACGGTTCCGGTGAGGAAGAGCCAGGGCAGTCGGCCGTCGACCGCCAGCAGCGCGGTGAACAGTGAGGGCGCGACGGTGGCCGCCAGTGACCAGGACAGCTGGTAGGCGGCCAGGTATCGACCTCGGGCGTCGTCGGGCGCGGCGGCGATCGCCAGGGTGCTCGCGGCCGGGCTGTGGAGCAGTTCGCCGACGGTGTAGAGGACCGTGGTGCCGACCAGCACGACCAGCAGCACCGCGGTGCCGCCGGGGCGGGCGGTGCCCAGCAGGATGAAGCCGAGGAACGCCAGTGCGAACACGGCCGCGCCGGTGGCGGCCACGCGGGTCCGCCGGCCCATCCGAACAGCGAGCCGGGTCACGGGTACGCCAGCGAGCGCGCAGAGCGCGGTGTTGACCGCGAACAGCGCGCCGACGGTGGCCGCCGGGGCGTGCAGAACGGTGATCGCGTACGCCGGCAGGAGCAGCGACAGCGCCGAGTAGCCGAGCGCGATCAGGAAGTTCGCCCCGGTCAGGCCGAGGAAGGGCCGGTCGGAGAGCACCTCGCGGTAGCCGATCTGGGCGCGCGTCCGGGCTGTCGGCGTCCGACGCGGAACTCGACGGGCGAACATCGCCGCGATCAGGAAGCTCGCCGCGTTGAGCCAGGCGGTGACGGTGAATCCCGTGTCGCCGGCCAGCCCGATGATCAGTCCGGCGATCAGGCCGCCGGCGCCGAGACCCGCGTTGCGCAGGCTGCGGGACAGGGCGTTGAGCCGGTCCCGGTCCGCGCCCTCGGCGATGTCACCGATGGTTGCCTGCTGGATCGCCGGGAAGGCCCGGTCGCCGGCGGCGGTGAACAAGGCGACGGCCGCGAACGCCGGCAGGCTGCCCGCGAGGGGGTACGCGGCAAAGCCCAGCCCGCGCACGGTGTAGCCGACCAACTGCATCCGGCGGGCGCCGAACCGGTCGACGGCGGCACCGGCCAACGGCAGCAACGTCATGCCGACGAGGCCGGCGATGGTCAGTACCGCGCCGATGGCGGTGAGCGGTAGGCCGGTGACCCGCTGGAAGAAGACGAGCGAGAACGGGACGTACATCCCCGAGCCCAGCGCGTCGATCGTCATGCCGGTGATGAGGGCCCGCTCGCCGGGGTTCCGTCTGGTCATCGTGCCGCCTTCCGTTTAGCTTGGCGATAGCTTACCGCTAAGAAGCTTAGTGTCGAGTATCTGAGGGCAGCATGAGATGTGCCACAATCGAGTCATGCGGCAGGAGAGAGCAACGGGGACCGGCGACGGGGTCGACGTGATCGTCGGACAGTGGGCGGTCGAGCGGCCCGACCTCGAGGCCCTCCCGATGGAGGTCTTCGGTCGGATCTACCGGATCGCCCGGCTGATGGGCGACCGTGTCGAGCGCGCGTACGCGCCGTTCGGCATCGGGCGCGGCGAGTTCGACGTGCTCGCCACCCTGCGCCGGGCCGGCGAGCCGTACACGCTGTCGCCGAGCCAGTTGTCGGCGACCCTGATGCTCACCACCGGTGGCATGACCGGTCGGCTGGACAAGCTGGAGCGGGCCGAGTTGGTGCAGCGCATCCCCGATCCGACGGACCGGCGTGCGCTCCGCGCCCAGTTGACCGCCAAGGGGCGACAGGTCGTGGACGAGGCGGTCACCGCCGGGCTCGCCGAGCAGGCGGCGGCACTGAACCAGCTACCGGCCGCGCAACGCACGCAACTGGCCGGGCTGCTCCGCACACTGCTCGCCGCCTGCTGAAGCACGCGCTGCCGCACGGCTGGGTGGGGCGCCATCGCCTCTGGCGCGCCCCCTCAGGCTGAGGTCGCGGCCACGCAGAACTCGTTGCCTTCCGGGTCGGCCATGACCACGTGCTGGCCGTCGACCTCGTCCACGATGCTTGCGCCCGCCCGCACCAGCCGATCGGACTCTGCCCGGATCCGCGCCCAACGCTCGTCGGGGCTGCCGTGCCCCGGCACCCGGACGTCGATGTGCAGCCGGTTCTTGGCCGTCTTGGGCTCGGGCACGTTGAGGATGGACAGGTGCGGGCCGACGCCGTCCGGATCGCACAGCCACACGCCGTGCTCCGGCAGGTCGTCCTCCGGTAGGTCGAACTGGGCGAGCCCCTCGGCGCGCGTCGCGGAGGGTGCCGGCGGTAGCTCGTCGACGTAGCCCAGTGCCGTCTTCCAGAACGCGCCAAGCACCGGCGCGTCCACGGAGTCGAAGGTCAGACTAAACCTGGCTGCCATGGCAGGGACCGTACTGCGCACCCCCGACAGCCGGCACCAGGGACGCGCTAGCCGTTGAGCGATATACCTTCGACACCGAATCCGATGCGCGCCCGTCAACCCTGTGCCATATGCTGCCCGCGTTTGTTTCGGGGGCAACGGGAGAACCACATGCGACGCCAGACCTGGGCAGCGGTCACCGCTGCGTTCATCGTGGTCGCGTTGGCCGGCTGCGGCACGCCGGCCGGCACGGACGGCGACGTCGCCGACGACTGGCAGCCGATGGCCCAGGCGCAGCAGTTCACGCCCAAGGCCGGCGAGTGCCACGTCGTTCCCGAGGATTCCGGATACCTCACCAGCTATGCGCCGGTGGACTGCGCGAAGATCCACCTGGTGGAGACATTCCACATCGGCACCTTCACCGGCACCAACGCGGCGCGGACCTCCCCGCCGGCCAGCGGGTCGACGGCGATGCGCGGCGCCTTCGCCGACTGCGACAAACAGGCGAAGCAGTTCGTCGGTGGCGACTGGCGGAACGCCCGGCTGTCCCTGCAGGTCACGCCCGCCTCGCCGCATGGTTGGAACGGTGGCGGCCGGTGGTACCGGTGCGACATCTTCGAACTGAACGAGGAAGACGGCGTCAACAACAGGGGCGATCGGGCGATGGAGCGGACCGGCACGCTGCGCGGCGCGGCAAAGAACGGCTCACCGCTGCTACATGGCTGCATGACCAGGGACAAGTGGGAATTCCTGCGGGCGGCCGCCTGCACCGCCGTCCACCAGTACGAGTACGCCGGCATCTGGAACGCTCCCGACCGCTCCTTCGAGGACGCCACTCGGGACGAGGACGCGATCCACGCCAAGTGCCGCACGGTGATCGCCCGCTACGCCAAGGTGCCGGTCGATGCCAACCTGCGCTACCGCACCGGCAGCACCTACGTCTTCCCTTCCCGCCAGCTGTGGGAACGCGGTGACCGCGGCGTGCGCTGCTACTTCTACTCGAGCGGCGACAAGATCAAGCGGTCCATCGCCGGCGGCGGCTCGAAGGTGCTGCCGATCAACTAGGGCGGGCCCGGTTCGCTGGCGCGGGGAACCATTGCTGGCCGGAGGACGTCGCAGTGGGATGGCCCGAAGCAGTGCGATGCGTACCGCCGTCTTCGCCGTGGCGACGCTGCTGGCTGCGGCGGGGTGCGCCGGACCGGCGCGGACCCCTACCCCTACCCCTACCCCACCCCCGACCCCGCCCCCGAAGACCGCGCCACCCGCCATCCAGATCGTCGACGAGCAACTGGCTGATCTGCACCTCTGGGTGAGCAACCAGTCGTTCGACGATGACCCGATCGTGTTGACCGTCAGCATCGACGGCACCGAGGTCATCGCTCAACCCTTCGAGGTGCGGGGCCAGCACAACTGGATCCTGTTTCCCCTCCAGGTTCCATCGGGTCGACACGTGGTGCACGTGCGGTCGGGGACGGGAGCCGAGAAACAGGAGACCTTCAGCATGCCCGGGACGGGCCGGCAGTACGCCGTGATCGACTACTGGAACGAGCCGGGCCAGGGTGGCCGCCACCTGAGTTGGCGCATCCAGTCCACCCCAATCGGCTTTGCCTGACCTCGCCCAGCGTGACGCGGCCGACCAGGAACGACGCCGCCGGCCGACGCCCCGGCAACCGCCGGCAGAATGACCGAATGGCACATCTGGGACTGGTCGCGCTGCTGGTACGGGAGTACGACGAGGCGATCGACTTCTACGTCGGCGGCCTCGGCTTCGAGTTGGTCGAGGACACCGCCCGACCGGACGGCTCACGCTGGGTCGTGGTGCGCCCGCCGGGTGCCCGGGAGACCGCTCTGCTGCTGGCACGGCCGAGCAACCCCGAGCAGCAGGCCCGCGTCGGCGACCAGACCGGCGGTCGGGTCGGGCTGTTCCTCTACACCGAGGACTTCGCCCGGGACCACGCCCGGATGGCCGCGGCCGGGGTGCGGTTCCTGGAGGAGCCTCGACACGAGGCGTACGGGTCGGTCGCGGTCTTCGCCGACCTCTACGGCAACCGGTGGGACCTGCTCGAGCCCTGCAGCACACCATGACGCGGTAGCGACACCCCGCGCACGGTTGGTAATCGCCGACGATCGGCCGTGCTATTCTCCGATGTCGATCTCCGCCGTGCGGGCCCGGTTCCGGGTCGTTGTCGGAAGGACACCTCCCGATGCCGGCCGTTGCCACCCCGACCGCGCCGCCACCAGCGCTGGACAATCCGGCCGGTGGCGCGTTCAGCCTCATCTTCACCACGATGCCGGCGCTGCTGCGGCTGACCTGCGGGCTGGTCGGCGCGGTGGTCGCGCTGTGGGTGCGTACCCCGCCGGTCGAGCCGGCGCTGCTGCTGCCCGGCGTGGCCGCGCTGACCGGTTGGTCGCTCTGGTACGCCGCCCGCGCGCTGCGCCACGGGATCACGCCGGCCCTGGTCATCGGTGACGTCGCGGTCACCACGGCGGCCTGCCTGCTCATCCCCCTCCTGGTCGCGCCCGAGGTGCTGCCCGGCGAGGGCAGTTGGATCGCGGTGCTGGCCAGCACCACGGTGATCAATACGCAGGCCACCGCCCCGGCGCGCTGGTCGGTCCCGGCCGGGCTCCTGGTCATCGCCGCCTACGTCGTGGGGGCGCAGGCGGCCGGCAATCCCGCCGAAGCCCAGGCCCACGCGGCGACCCTGCTGGTGCAGACGGCCTGTACGGCCATGATGACCGCGGTGATGCGTCGTCGGATCGGGCGGGCGGACCAGGCGTTCGCCGAGCACCACCGGCTGACCCGGGAGGCGTTGGTCGCCCGGACCGCCCGGGAGGCCGAGCGCCGGCAGAACCGCGACCTGCACGACACGGTGCTCGGCACCCTGACCATGGTGGGGCTCGGCGCGGTGCCCGGGCCCTCGGTCTCGATGCGCGAGCGGTGCGCGGCTGACCTGCGTACCCTCATCGCGTTGACCGACGCCGGCCCGGCGCCCGGCGACGGCCCGGTGCCGCTCGACGGGCGGCTGCGGGCGGTGCCCGACCGACTGCCCGAGCTGCGGGTGCACCTTGAGCTGGCGTCGTGCGCGGTGCCCGCCGGGGTGGCCGACGCGATCACCGAGAGCGCCTACGCGGCATTGTCCAACGTGGTCCGTCACGCGCCGGGCGCGCAGGCCACGCTGCGGCTGACCCGTGACGCGATCGCCGTCGTGGTCGAGGTGGCCGACGACGGCCCTGGCTTCGACCCGGCCACCGTCCCGACCCATCGGTACGGGCTACGCGAGTCGGTCCGCGGCCGGATGTCGGCGGTCGGCGGGCGGGCCGAGGTGCGCTCGGCACCCGGCGCGGGCACCCTGATCCGGTTGGAGTGGCCCGGTGTCGGCTGACCTCGGCGCCCCGACGGACCGCACCGCGACACCGGCGGGGCCGGTCCGGAGAGCGATGGCGGGCCTGGCCGGGGTGCCGGCGCCCCGAGGCCCGAGCACGGTGGCGCTCGCCCCGCCGGCCGCCGTGGCACACGCCTCCGACCGGGGCGCCCGGATCGTCGCCGTCGCCATCGCGCTGGCCTGGCACACCGCCATCGGGCTGCCGGCGGTGCTGGCCGCGCGGGCGGAGTTCGCCGCGCCGGTGGTGGTGCTCGGCGGCTGGGCGCTGGTCGCGGTGGCCGGCGCGGTGGCCGGGGTACGGCTGCTGCGCGGCACTCCCCTGCCGCCGTGGCCACTCGCCGGGCTGCTGCTCGCCGTCGACGCGGCGGTCTTCGCGGCGGTCGGCGAGCAGCAGTTGTTCACCGCCGCCAACTGGGTGTGGGGCACGCTCGGCTGGTTCTTCGTGCTGGCGCTCTGGGGCCGACGGGTGGGCGGACTGGTCGCGCTGCTGGCCACGCACGCGCTGATCGCTCAGGCCGCCGTGCTCTGGCACGGCCACGATCCGGCCGACCTGGCCCGCTACGTGATGTACGTCTACGGCACCTTCACCCTGCCGGTGGCGGTCTTCGTGGGCAGCACGGCGATCGTCGGTCTGGCCCGGGAGCGCGCTGCCGTCGCCGCCGCCGCGCACACCATGGCCGCCGAGCGGGCCGCCGCCGAGCGGGGCCTTCAGGACCGACGCGAACGGCTGACCCTGGTCAGCGCGGCGGCCGGCCGGGTGCTCGGGGAGCTGGCAGCCGGGCGGGCCGATCCGGGCGACCCGGAGGTGCAGCGCCTCTGCGTGCTGGCCGCGGCCCGGCTACGCCGCCTGATCGCCGAATCCGACGACGTGCCCGACCCGCTGCTGCACGAGCTACGGGCCGCCGCTGACCTGGCCGAACGCAACGGTCTGCCGATCGACCTGGTGACCGTCGGCAACCCGCCGCCGCTGCCGGTGGAGATCCGCCGCCGGCTGGCCGACCCGCTCACCGCCATCCTCGCCGACGCCCGAGGCTGGGCCCGGTTGACCGTGGTCTCCGGCCCGGACGAGGTGGTGGTCAGTCTCGTCACTCCGGACCGGGAGGGGCCGGAGGCGACCGGCCCACCACCAGGGACGTACGACGACGGGCCGGTACAGCACCTCTACGAGCGGGACGGGGACATCAGATGGGCGCAGACCCGGTGGCTGCGATGACCGGCGACCAGCCGATCGGAGTGGCGATCGTCGACGACCACCCGGTCGTCGTCGACGGGGTCCGTGCTTGGCTGTCCACCGAGCCCCGGCTGACCGTACTGGCCACCGGCGATGATCCGGACGAGGTGCTGCGGGCGGCACCGGACGCCGACGTGGTCCTGCTCGACCTGCGGCTGCACGGCCACATGGCGCTGGACAAGCTGGCCGAGCTGAGCGCCGCCGGGCGGCGGGTGGTGGTCTACTCGGAGCACACCGACGCGGAGACGATGCTCGCCGCGCTGGACGCTGGCGCGGTGGCGTTCCTGGCCAAGCACGAGGGCCGGGAGCACTGCGTGGCGACCGTGCTGGCCGCGGCGAGCGACCGCCCGTACGTGCCGCCGGCGCTGGCCGGCGCGATGGTCGGTGACCCGCGTCCGGACCGTCCGATGTTGTCGGACAAGGAGCGCGAGGCGCTGCTGCTCTGGTTTCAGTCGATGTCCAAGGCGTCGGTGGCCCGTCGGATGCAGATCAGCGAGCACACAGTGAAGCAGTACGTCGACCGTGCGCGGATCAAGTACACCCGAGCGGGGCGGCCAGCCGCCACGAAGGCGGCGTTGCTCGCCCGGGCGATCGAGGATGGCCTCGTCCGGCCGGAGGAGATCGGCATCTACCGGTCACAGGCGGCGCACGACCGGCCGACCCCCTAACGGGCGTCATGACAGCACCCCGGTGATCGGCGAGGCTCGACGGCACAGCCAGCTGACCGGAAGGTCGTGACGATGTACGGCGACACGTCCCCCTTCTTCATCGGTCCACACCGGTTCGACACGCACGACGACGATGAGGGGCCGACCCTGGACCGCCGCCACACTCTGCGCCCGGTGGTCGGCGAACGGGTGCTCGGCCGACACCAACTGCTGGTCGCGGGCTACCTGCTCGGGCCGACGGAGGCCCAGCGCGGCTGGCGGCTGCCCGGCCTGGTGTCGGTGACCGTCACCGACCAGCGGATCTGCTGGGTGGGCACCGGCTCGCACCTGTCGCTGGTCGGCGACGGCCAGGCGCGACACCGGCCGGCGGGTCGGCTGGCCGGCCTGATGAGCGGCCAGATCCGCTGGCAGTGGCCGTCCCGGCTGGAGCTGCCGACGGTCGACCCCGGCGATCCGGCGCAACTGCTGATCGTCTGTGACGCGCTGCGCACCATTCAGCAGCCGGCGCTGGCCATCGGTGGGCAGGCGGCGGAGGTCGCCGCGCTGGCCCGACAGGTCCGCCGCGCGGTGGCCACGTTCCGGCTCACCCGCCCACAGTTGGTCGACCTCTCGGCTCAGGAGCGCGACGTGCTGCTGCTGCGGGCCGGCCCCGGGTTGCTCGCCGGGGACGCCCGGATCACGCTGCCCGGCTCGCTTCCGGTGGAGTTCCGGTCCCGGGACGACTACTACCGCGCGGGGCCGGAGCCGACCCCGTGGCCCGGGCTCGCAGGCGGCGCAGCATCCGGGCGTCGGTGAAACCGACCGTCCGCCCGGCGGCCTCCACGGTCGCGCCGTGCCCGATGAGGTGCTCGGCGCGTTCCACCCGGAGCAGCTGCTGGTAGCCGAGCGGGGTGAGCCCGGTCATCGCGCGGAACAGCCGGGTCAGTGTCCGCTCCGCCACGCCGCCGGCCGCGGCCAACTCGGCCAGCGGCAGTGAGTCGGCGTACCGGCTGTCGATGAGATCCTGCACCCGGTGCACCGCCTCGGACAGGTGCGAGCGGTGCCGCATCATCGCGCTGGCCTGCTGCTCGTGCCCGTTGCGCCGGGCATAGACGACCAGCGTGCGGGCGATCTGAGCGGCGACCGCCGGGCCGTGCCGGGTGGCCACCAGGTGCAGCGCCACGTCGATGCCGCTGGCGATGCCGGCCGAGGTGACCACCCGGTCGTCGACCACGTACAGGACGTCGCGGGTCACCCGGGCCGCCGGGTGCCGGCGGGCCAGGTCGTCCTGCACCTCGTGGTGGGTGGTGCAGCGCCGGCCGTCGAGCAGCCCGGCCCGACCGAGGGCGTACGCGCCGGCGCAGACGCTCGCCACGGTGCCCCCGGCCGCGTGGTGATCGGCCAGCCGCCGCAGGTCCGTGGGCGAGACCGGCCCCTCCGGCCCGTGCGCCGACGGCCGCCAACCGGGCACCAGCACCAGGTCGGCCGGGGTCAACGCGGGCCACCGGGTGTCGGCGACCAGCGGTACGCCCTGCACGGTGGGCACCTGCTCCCGCTCGGCGACGTAGTGCAGCTGATAGTCGTAGCCGAGGTCGGCGGCGCTGGAGAAGACCTGGGCCGGCCCGGCGAGATCCAGCAGGTGCACCTGCGGGACGAGCAGGAAGACGACCCGGGTCACCGGCTCAGCCCCGGGCGCCGGCGAGGGTCGCGCCGGTCAGCTCGTCCACCGTGCTGATGGTCGCGAAGCGGCCGGCCAACGCGTACTCGGTGCGGCTGACGATCGCTTCGTTGGACAGGGTGCGCGGGTCGGCGAGGATCTCCTCGACCGTGGCGGTCGCCGGCAGGTCCCAGTGCGGGATGGGGAACGTGAGCGTGGCGTCGCTCACGAAGGTCATCCGGTACCCGAGGTCGGCGCCGACCCGGGTGGTGGTCTCGACGCACTGCTCGGTGCGAATGCCGCACACGGTGAGGTCGAGCACGCCGGCCAGGGTGAGGATCTGCTGGAGGTTGGTGGTGGTGAACGCGTTGTGCGCGGTCTTGACCAGAGTCGGCTCGCCCTCGACCGGCACCAGCCCGTCGAGCAGGCGCACGTGCCCGAGCGCCGGGTCGAAGAGGGTGCCGGTGTCGGGCTCGGCGTGCAGGACCCAGACCACCAGATCGCCGCGCTGTCGGGCGGCGGCGACCAGCCGGTCGACCTGCCGGACCAGGTCGGGGTTGGAACCGTACGCCCAGATCGGGCGCTGACGGAAGGACTCTTGGGCGTCGATCACGACGAGTGCTGCTCTGCTCATGGATTCGATCCTGGCTGCCTGGCGGCCTCGACGGCAGACACCATCACGCCTGGATGCGGAACGATCCGGCCACTCACGCGGTCGGAGCGCGCTCCTCCTCCGCGGCGGCTTCCAGGGCAGCGGCCTGCTCCGGCGTCGGGGCGGTGCCGCCCAGGTGCGCCGGCTGCCACCAGGTGTCCTCGGGGCCGGCCGGCGAGTCCGGGTACTCCCGCTGGGCCCGGTCGACGAGCGCGCTGAGCCGGGTGGTCAGCTCGGCAGCCAGCACGTTCGGGTCCGGGAAGTCGGCCGGGCTGATCGGCTCGCCGATCAGGATGCTGATCGGCGTGTGCCGGCGGGTGAGGGTGCGGGGGCGCCCCTTCGTCCAGAGCCGCTGGGTGCCCCAGACGGCGACCGGCAGCACCGGCACCTTCGCCGAGCGGGCCATCCGCACGGTGCCGCTCTTGAGCTCCTTGACGGTGAACGACTGGCTGATCGTCGCCTCGGGGAAGACGCCCACCACCTCGCCACGCTTCAGCGCGTCCACGGCCGCGCGGAACGAGGCCGCACCGGCCTGCCGATCCACGGGGATGTGCCGCATACCGCGCATGAGCGGGCCGGAGATCCGGTGTGCGAAGACCGACTGCTTGGCCATGAACCGGACCAGCCGCTTCGACTCGTGCGCGCCCAGCCCGCAGAAGATGAAATCGAGGTAGCTGACGTGGTTGCTGGCCAGCACGGCCCCGCCGGTGCGGGGTACGTGGTGAGCGCCCTCGATGGTGATTTTCAGGTCGAGGACCCGGAACATCGTCTTGGCGGTGGCGATCACGGGCGGGTACACGAGCTCCGGCATCCGCAGAATCTACCGTGCCCGGCTGGAGATCGCCTGGGTGGCGAACCGGTCGATGGCTGCGCGCCGTCGACCGGTTCGCCGGCCCGGTCAGTCGGACAGGTTGTCGAGGTCGAGCCGGCCCCGGGCGAAGGCGTCCACCCGACCCCAGCGGCCCGGAATGTCCAGAACCTCGATTCGGCCCATCCCCACCGGCAGCCGTGGTTCGACGGCGAGGTGCCCCTCGTGCGGCTCGAGCCCGAGCATGGTGCGCAGCAGCAGCAACGGCGTACCGGTCGACCAGGCCTGCGGGCTGCACGCGGTCGGATACTCCACGGGAAACTTCGTCAGCTCCCGTGGGTAGCCGCCGAACGCCTCCGGCAACCGGCCGTCGAAGTAGGTGGCGGCGTCGAGGATGCCGCTCGCGATGGTGGCGGCCTCCTCGGCGAAGCCGTACCGCCGCAGGCCCCAGGCGATGAAGGAGTTGTCGAACGGCCAGATCGTGCCGTTGTGGTAGCCGATCGGGTTGTACCGGACCTCACCCTCGGCGAGGGTCCGCACTCCCCAGCCGGAGAACAGCCGCGGCCCCACCAGATGCTGCGCGATCTTCTCTGCCCGTTCGGGTTCGACGATCCCGCTCCACAGCAGGTGGCCGATGTTCGAGCTGAGGATGTCGCACTGGCGGCCGTCCGGGTCCAGGGCGAGCGCGTAGTACTCGCCGTCGGCCACCCACCAGTCCCGGTTGAACCGCTTCTTCAGCTCCGCGGCCTCCCGCTCCAACCGGTCGGCGAACTCCGGGTCACCCCAGAACTCCCGGGCCAGCCGGGCCGCACGGATCTTCGCGTCGTACGCGTACCCCTGCACCTCGCAGGTGGCCCGAGGAAACGGCGGCAGGGTGCCGTCGGAGTAGGAGATCGAGTCCCAGGAGTCCTTCCAGCACTGGTTCTCCAGGCCGGTGTCGGTGTTGCGCCGCTCGTACCAGATGTAGCCGCTGCCGACCAGGTCCGCGTAGCTGTCGATCCACCTCAGGGCCGCCCGGGACTCCTGCTCCAACTCGCGGACCAGCGCGACGTCCCCGGTCCAGCGTTCGTACTCGTCGAGCAGGACGACGAACAGCGGCGTCGCGTCCACCGAGCCGTAGTACGGCGAGTGTGGCTGCTCCTCGAACGCGGCGGTCTCGCCGTAGCGCATCTCGTGCAGGATCCGCCCCGGATCCTCGTCCCGGAAGTCGTCGAACCGGCTGCCCTGCAGGGAGGCCAGGATGCGCAGCGTGGTCTTGGAAAGCTGCGGGGTGAACGGCAGCGTCTGCAGGCAGGTGAGGATGCTGTCCCGGCCGAACATGGTCATGAACCAGGGCAGGCCGGCGGCCGGCAGAGTGGCGCCGCCGAGTGACAGCGGCGAGAAGCGCAGCGCGGCGAGGTCGATGAGGCTGCGCCGGTACGTGCTGGCGACTCGGCCGTGCTCGCTGTTGACCTTGGGGGCGTCCGCGATCCACTTCTCCAGATCGCTCTGGAGGGCGAGCCGCTCGGTGCCGTGCACCCGCAGCCCCAACCGCAGATCCCGGCCACCGGGTCCGACGGCATGCGTCTCGACGTTGATCTCGGTGTGCCACTGCTCGTTGGGCTCCAGGTGGATCGTGTACGCGAACCCCTTGTTGTCGTAACGGGCCGCCATGGACGAGGAGATGAGCGTCTCCCGCCGAAAGTTGCCCCGGCGGTAACCCAACCGCAGCCGGTCCGCCTCGACCTCGGTGAACAGCTCGCCCTTCTTGTTCAGGATCTCGTCCTTGACCTGGAACAGGTCGGCGAAGTCCGACGCCGCGTCCATCCGGATCTCCAGATCGACCGGGTTCTCGTCGTGGTTGAGGATGGTGAGCTGCTCCCGGAAACTCCCCCCGACGGCGCGTTCCCGGATGATCGACAGCTTCGCGTCGATGTAGTGCGTCGCCATCCCGGGCACCAGGAAGAAGCGCGACTCGAAGTACTGGAGGTCGTCGAAGGAGAGCGAGTTGAGCCGCTCGCCGTTGACGGTCAGCACCCAGGTGGACAGGAACCGGGTGTCGAGGGAGAACAGCCCGGTCGGCTCGGTCGGCGTCGCCTCGATGTCACCGGTGTCCTCGGAGACGACGAACGTGTTGCCGTCGAGGATCCGGACCGTGTTGCTCTGGCCCATCAGTGCACCTCCCCCGCGAAGCGCCGGCGCGGTCCCTGCGCGTCCGGGGAACCCGGGAAGATGCGCTCCAGCTGCACCACGAGCCGGGCGTCACCCAGCACCGTCATGTCCCCCCGCAGCAGGGCGGCGAGGCCGTGCTCCCGGCCCGTGGCGATGTCCTCGAAGAGCGCCGGGCTGGTCCCGATGACCGTGTCGGCCTCCTGGTCCTCCTGACTCACGTTCAGCCGACCGTGGTCGATGCGCAGCAGCCAGTGCCGGGTCTGCGCACCCTCCTGCAGGTCGATGCGCAATGTCCCGGAGGTCTTCGCCAGCAGGGGCTCGTACCCCCGCCGGTCCAGGTCCTCGAAGAACCTCGTGGTCGCGTCCACCATCGGGTCCACTCCTCCCCCGGTTCGCCGGGCCCAGGGATCCCCCGACGCGCTCCGGTCGGCTCTTGAACGTCCTCGCACGGGGTCCCCGCCGATGTTCCGGCCAACCTCGCCCGGATCGGGTGAGCCGCCGGGCGATGTCGGGCCGGACCGGTAGCGTGCGAGCACCGGGGTGGCGGCGACGGGACGTCCGGAACGGAGCGGCACATGGCGGGGCAGACACCAGAGGTCGACCGGCGGCAGGTGCTCGCCTATCGCGTGGCGGTGCAGCAGCTCGACCGCGTCGACACCCGTCTTCCAGGCGATCTGGCAGTGCTGAGGATCGGCGTGCAGGACACGCCGTACGGGGCTGCCCGGCAGGCTCTGGCGGCGCGGGGCGCGACCGAGTCGGACGACCGGCTGGAGCTGGTCTGGTCGATGCGGGGCGCGCCGCACCTGCACCGACGCGCCGAGTTGCCGACCCTGGCGGCAGCGCTCTGGCCGCTCAGCGACACGGACGCCACCCGGCGGATCCCCGGGCAGATCGGCGCCGGCGCCCGGCTCGGGCTGGCCGCCTTCCGCGCCACGGCCGAGGCGTTCCGGGCGGTGGTGACCGCCGAGTTGGCGCGCGGCGTGGTGAGCCGCGCGGTCTCCGACCGGGTGCCCGCCGAGCTGTCCTACGACTGCCGGGCCTGCGCGTCGCGGCACATCTCCGGGTCGGTGTTCCAGCAGGCCGGGCTCGCCGGCGGGGTGCGTCTGGTGGTGTCCGGCCGAGCCGCCCAGCTCGCCCCGCTGCCCGAGTGGCCCGGTCCGCCCGCCACCGCGGCGCACACGGCCGAGCTGGTGTCGACCTATCTGCGGCTGCTCGGCCCGGCCACCCCCGCCGACGCCGCCGGCTTCCTCGGCACCAGCGCGAAGGAGCTGCGCCAGGTGTGGCCGGCGGGGCTGGCCGAGGTGCGGGTCGATGGCCGAGCGGCCTGGCTGCCGGCCGACGCCCTCGACGCCCTGACCGGCGCACCCTCGCCCCGGCTGGTGCGGCTGCTGCCGCCGGGTGACCCGTTCCTCGCCGGTCGAGACCGCGACCTGCTGGTGCCCGCGCGGGAGCACCAGCAACAGCTGTGGCGGATGATCGGTAATCCCGGCGCACTGCTGGTGGACGGCGAGGTTGCCGGCACCTGGCGGGCGCGGCAGGGCGGGAAGCGTCGGCTGGAGCTGACCGTCAGCCCGTTTTGGGCGCTGCCGGCCCGGGTCGTGCGGGAGGTCGAGGCCGAGGGCGCGACGGTGGCCGTCGCCCGGGCCGCGACCGACGTGCAGGTCCACATCGAATCGACCTGACCACGGCGCGGTGCCGGCCCTCCCGTCCGGGAGAGCCGGCACGCCCGCGGCGGACGGTCAGTTGTTCGGATCGTCGGCGCTGATGTCCGCCAGCACCGACTGCGGTTCACGCTCGACCGCGAGGTCACCCATCGACACCAGGCCGACCAGGCGCCCGTCGTCGATCACCGGCAGCCGGCGTACGGCGTAGGTGCGCATCAGGTCCGCGGCGGCCACCGCGTCGTCGTACTGGCTCACGGTGATCACGTCGCGGGTGGTGATCTGGTTCAGCCGGGTCGACCCCGGGTCCATGTTCTCCGCAACACCGCGGACCGCGATGTCCCGGTCCGTGACGATGCCGACCACACTGTCGCCGTCGGTCACCACCACGTCACCAATCGCGCTGTCCCGCATCTCCTGCGCGGCCGCGATAAGCGTGTCGTTGCCGTCCATCGTCACCAACCGGGTCGTCATGAACTCTCCGACCGTTGTCATGGTGCTCCCCTCTCGGTGTCGGCACGACTCGTCTACCCGACGCCCAGGCCGGGTAACGCGGGCGGCCCGGCGAGGTATTGCGGGCGGCCCGGCGGCTAGCCGTGAGCCCGCCGCAGGCGTCGCAGCTCGTACAGGCCGCTGCTGGTCAAGGCGTAGAAGATCGGCAGGAGCAGGAAGATCACCAGCGCGATCGGCGGGCTGGCGAGGAACCCGACCAGGGCTGCCAGCGCGTACCCCAGGATGCCGACCACGGCCCGCGTCCGTTCCGCCGGGAAGAACCCGCGCGGCACCGCCGCGTTCAGCAGATCAGGATGCCGGGCGAGGTGGTGGTACAGACCGAGCCAGCTCGCCGTGAGCAACACGCCGACCAGGCCGTAGAGGGCCACGGCGGCCCGCTCATCCGCCCGGTCGCCCTGCTGCACGCTGCTCGAGACGACCGAGGTGGCGAACGGCACCAGCGCCGTGCTGAACAGCACGCTCAGATTCCACCACTGCAGACCCTTTCCGCTGCTGCCCACCCGGTGGAAGGCGGAGCGGTGGTTCAACCAACTCACCGCCACGAACAGGTACGACGTGACGTAGGCCAGGTAGACCGGCCAGCGCTCGACCAGCGCGTGCAGCAACTCGCCGCGGGGCACCTCGGGCGGCTGAAGGTCGAGCACCAGCAGCGTGATGATGATGGCGAAGACCCCGTCGCTGAACGAGAAGAGCCGGGAGGTCTCCGAGCGCAGGGTCGGGGCGACCGCGGACCCGGCGTCGTCGCTGCCCTGGTCGGCGACCATTCCACCCCTCCCCCGGGATCCCCGCGATGGCGGTGCCCGCACCGAGGCCGGTATACCCGCCGGCCGGGCGGCACACCCGCCAACACTGGCCGGGGGTGAGCGTGGTCGACCCGGGCTGACCGACGACGGTCGGCCGCGACCGAGCCGCTACTCAGCCGCGCGGTGGCATGCCGTAGATCCGCTCCACGTGCAGGCGCAGCACCAGACGCCCCTCGGCGACCATGGCTCGGCGGTAGTCGGCCCAGTCCGGGTGCTCACCGCGCAGCGCCCGGTAGAGCCCCACCAGCTCCTCGACGGTCGCGTCGTCAGGCTCCGTGGAGGGCGCGGTCAGCTCGGCGCGTGCCTCGGCCACCGCGTACGCCCAGCCGTCCGCGCTGCCCACGTGGAAGCTGGCCCGCGGGTCCCGGCGCAGGTTGGCGGTCTTGGCCCGACCGTCGGTGACCGAGATCCGGATCAGGCCCGGTTCCCGGTCGAAGGCGTAGATCACGGTGGACAGTTGCGGCCGCCCGTCCCGCTTGGTCGTCGCCAGTACGCCCATCGAGCGGTCGGCGATCAGATCGGTCAACGCCTGCTGGGTGTGGTCATCCGGCACGGGTTCCTCCAAGCTGGCAGGGGTCGCGGCTCTCCCCATCCAAGCACGGCAGCCCGGCGCCAGCGCCGAGCGAGCGGCCCGAGCCCGAGCAGGCCGAGGCCCCCGCCGGCTACCGGCAGGGGCCTCGGAGTGACGGCGACGGTCAGCGCTGCTCGGCGGCGACCAGCTCGGCGATCTGCACCGCGTTGAGCGCGGCGCCCTTGCGCAGGTTGTCGTTGGAGCAGAACAGCGCGAGCCCGTGCTCGACGGTCTCGTCGGCCCGGATCCGACCCACGTACGACGGGTCCTGCCCGGCCGCCTGCAACGGCGTCGGCACGTCGGTCAGCGCCACGCCGGGCGCGCCGGCGAGCAGCTCCCGGGCCCGCTGCGGGGTGATCGGCCGGGCGAACCGGGCGTTGATCTGCAACGAGTGGCCGGTGAAGACGGGCACCCGCACGCAGGTGCCGGAGACCCTCAGGTCGGGGATCTCCAGGATCTTGCGGCTCT
Organism: Micromonospora sp. CPCC 205539; assembly: GCF_036906815.1. NCBI lineage: Bacteria > Bacillati > Actinomycetota > Actinomycetes > Micromonosporales > Micromonosporaceae > Micromonospora > Micromonospora sp. CPCC 205539. The sequence continues at coordinate 73,732 of NZ_JBAKHW010000020.1, forward strand.
CGTTGCGCAGCTTCTGCTCCTCGTCGGTCTCGAACGAGCCGTCGTCGACGATCGAGCCGGCCAGTGGGAGCACGTTGAAGGCGATCGGCTGGGCGAACGAGCGCGGCGCGGGGAACTCCACGGCCGACCCGTCGAACGCGAGCCCGGCGGCATGTTCGACGACCTTGCGGACCTGCTCGTCGAGCTCGGCGACGCCGGCCAGCCCGGCGCCGGAGACCGCCTGGTAGGTCGAGACGACCAGACCGATCAGACCGGCCTCGGCGTGCAGCGGGCGCAGCACCGGCATCGCGGCCATCGTGGTGCAGTTGGGGTTGGCGATGATGCCCTTGGGACGATCGGCGGCGGCGTGCGGGTTGACCTCGGCCACGACCAGCGGCACCTGCGGGTCCATCCGGAACGCCGACGAGTTGTCGATCACCACGGCGCCGGCGGCGGCGACCCGGGGAGCCAACTCCCGGGCAGTGCCCTTACCCGCCGAGAAGAGCGCGATGTCCAGCCCGGAGTAGTCCGCGGTGGCGGCGTCCTCGACGGTCACTTCGCCGTCCCGCCACGGCAGAGTACGCCCGGCGGACCGCGCCGAGGCGAACAACCGCACCTGCTCCGCCGGGAACTGCCGTTCCGCCAGCACCTGCCGCATCACGCCACCAACCTGACCGGTGGCGCCCACAATCCCGATCCTCATGCCCGCGAGGCTACCCAGCCCACCCCCACAACCGGGAACTCTTCCCACCCCCGGCACGCCGATCTAGGGCACATCACAGTGAGTTGATCTCGAGTCACGGCGATATGCCCTAGATCGGCGCGGGCGTCGGCGCGGGCGCGGGCGCGGCGGGCGCGGGCGCGGGCGCGGGCGTGGGCGTGGGGACCGGCGTCGGCGGATTTGGTGGTCAGGGGGTGGTTACTACCTCGCCCAGGTTGGTTGCCTCCAGGTCGTCGCGGATCACGGCCGCGTCGCCCTCGATGACCAGGGTCAGCGCGTCCGGGTGCAGGTGGGTGGCTGCCGCCGCCGAGACCTGGGACACGTCCGCGGCGAGCAGCTCCTCGCGTAGCCGGGCGTGGTAGTCGTCCGGCAGATCGTGCACCACCAGCGTGGTCAGCGCCGAGGCGATCGCCCGAGGGCTCTGCAGCTCGACCGAGAGCTGCCCGGCCCGCCAGGAACGGGCCACCGCCAGCTCCTCCTCGGTCACCCCGGTGGCCTGGGTACGGGTGATCTCGCCCACCGCCTCGACGAGGGCCGGCGCGGTCACCCCGGTCTGCACGCCGGAGCTGACCGCGAACCGGCCGAACCGCCGGGACGAGGCGAAGTCGCCGCGGATGCCGTACGTGTAGCCGCGGACCTCGCGGATCAAATGGTTCAACCGGGAGGTGAACGCCCCACCGAGCACCGTGCCGGCGAGCGTCATCGGCACGTGGTCCGGGTGCGCCCGGTGCGGCGACGGGTGGCCCAGGCGCAACGTGGACTGCACCGAGCCGGGCCGGTCCACCAGGATGATCCGCCGCTCGGCGCGGACCGGCACCGCGATCGGGCCGCCCCGGTCGGCCGGACCGCCGCCGGTGCCGGCGAACGCCGACGCGGCCAAGGCGTCCAGGTCGATCCGGTCCAGGTCACCGGCGACGATCAGGGTGCCGGGCCGCAGGAACCACTCCGAGTGGAAGACGGTGACGTCCTCCACGTCCAGGCCGGCAACCGACTCCGGGTCGCCGTACATCGGGCGCCCCCAGCGGTTCTCCGCGCCGAACAGGTCGGCACGCAGCGCCGCGTCGGCGCGTGGGCCCGGGTTCGCCCAGTCCATCCGGAGCGCGGTGGCCTCGTCGTCACGGACCCGGCGCACGTCGGCGGCATCCAGCTTGGGCGTCCGGACGGCCTCGGCGAGCAGCTCCACGGCGGCGCTCAGCCGGTCGACCGGGATCACCACGCTGGCCTGGAACGAGTCCCAGTCCAGCCCGGTCACCAACGCGGTGCCGAGCCCCTCGACGGCGAGCGCGTACGCGGCGGCGTCCCGCTGGGCGGTGCCCTCCTCGAGTGCCTTGGCCAGCACCCCGGACAGGCCCTCCTTGCCGATCGGCTCGCGGCCCGCGCCCACGTCGAGCAGCAGCAGCGCCACGGCGAGGTTCTGCCCGGGCAGGTGCGCGGCGACCACCTGACCACCGGCCACGGTACGGTGCACCACCGGCGGGAACCGGTACGGGCGGGCGGCCCCCGGGCCGGGACGGTCGGCGATCAGCGTCATGCGGTCTCCTCGGGCAGGTAGGTCAGGGTCACCCGGTCGTCGGCACCGAGCACCTCGGCGGCGGCCTCGGCGATCTGCTCGGCGGTCACCGCGAGCAGGCCCGGCAGTTGGTCGGCTACGCGGGCCGGGTCGCCGAACTGCGTGGCGTACCGCCCGAGGAGGTCCGCTCGGCCATCCACGGTGGACAACTGCCGCCACCAGGCGGTGCTGAGCATCGCCTTGGCCCGGTCCAGCTCGGCGGTGGTGACGGGCACGGTGACCAGCTCGTCGATGACCTCGGTCAGCCCCTCGGCCAGCCGCTCGGCGCTCACACCGGGGCGGGCGGTGGCGGTGGCGATCAGCGGTGCCGGTGCGTGCGCGAGGTCCACGCCGTACGCCCCGACCAGGTCGGGTTGGGCGATCCGCTCACCGTCGGCGAGCCGCTGGTAGAGGCGGCTGCCCCGGCCGCTGCCGAGCACGGTGGCGAGCACGGTGATGACGTCGTACCCCGGGCTGCCGAACGGGTGCGTGCGGTGCGCGACGTACACCCGGGGGGCCGGCACCTCGGCGGTCACCGACTCGACGGCCGGCCGACCGGTCGCCGGGACCTTCCGGCCGTCCGGAGCCGGCGGGATGTCGTCGCGGGCGGACAGCGCGCCGAAGTACTTGTCGGCCAGCGCGAACACGTCGGCGGCGACGGTGTCGCCGACCACGGTGAGCACCGCGTTGTTCGGCGCGTAGTACGTCTCGTGGAACGCCTGGAAGGTGGCCAGGTCGGCGGCGTTCAGGTCGGCCATCGAGCCGATCGTCGAGTGGTGGTAGGGGTGCCCCGGCGGATAGAGCAGCGGCAGCAGCCGCAGCCAGGCGTCGCCGTACGGGACGTTCTCGTAGCGCTGCCGGCGCTCGTTCTTCACCACGTCACGCTGGTTGTCCAGGGTGTCCTGGGTGAGCGCGGGGACCAGGCCGCCCATCCGGTCGGCCTCGAGCCAGAGCGCCAACTCCAGGTGCTCGGCCGGGACCGTCTCGAAGTAGTTGGTCCGGTCCGGGTTCGTGGTCGCGTTGAGCGAGCCACCCGAGCCCTGGATCAGCTTCATGTGCTCGGTCTTCGCGACGTTCACCGAGCCCTCGAACATCAGGTGCTCGAAGAGGTGGGCGAAGCCGGTCTGCCCCGTCGGCTCGTGTCGGGAGCCGACGTCGTACCAGAGGTTGACGGCCACCGCCGGCGCGGTGCGGTCCTCGCTCACCACCACACGCAGGCCGTTGTCCAGTCGGGTCGTCTCGATGGGCCAGGGGTAACCGCTGTCGGGCATGGCACGACGCTATCCGATCTCGGAGGCGGAAAGGTGACGTGTGGCCCCTCGGCGAGCCGGCCTCGCCGGCATCGAGCCGGCCAGTCGGGGTACGGAGGGGGCATGCCCGCGCCGACCGCCAACCCGCCCGCGTCCCGCACCGCCGGCCGCGCCGCCACCGCCGTCGTACGCGCCGCCGCCGCGCTCACCCGGCTGCGCCGCGGCCGGCTGGTGCATCCGGCCGGTCGCTCGTTCACGGGCGAGGTGCAGATCTGGGGTACGCCCGGACCCCCCACCGGCGTCGCCCTGCTGGACAGCCCCGGCCGGTACCCGGCCACCGTCCGGCTGTCCAAGGGGGTGCCCACGCCCGGTGGCTGGCCCGACGTGCTCGGCCTGGCGGTGCGCGTGCACACCGACACCGACACCGGCCGACCGTTCGACCTGCTGGTCAGTTCCAGCGGTGCGGCGCCGGGGCTGCGGCATCTGCCGCTGCCCCGGCGCCGCTTCAGCGGGACGTACAGCACGATCATGTGTTACCGCACACGCCACCGCCGGCTCTGGCTGGCCGCGCTGGCCGACCCGGACGCGGTCGACCTCGGCCGCAGCCTGGCCGCGGTGGCCGCCGCGACCCGGACGGACGCGCCGCGCCTGGTGCTCGCGGTCGCCTCCGCCGTGGGGCCGTGGCGGCCGTTCGGCGAGGTCAGCCTCGGCGCCCAGCTCAGCGCCCGGGACGACGCCGCGCTCGCCTTCGATCCGCTGGGCAACCTGCCACCGGATCTGCGGGTGGCCGGCGTGCTGGCCTGGCTGCGGGACCAGACCTACCGGGGGTCGCGTCGGGCGCGTGGGGCGACCGGTCAGTCCGGCGGCTCGACCGCGACCACCGTCTGATCGGACGTACGGTGCTCGAGCACCGTGTCCGGAGCCGCGTTCTGGTCGGCCTCGCGGATGTCGGACTCGGTGAGGATGGCCTCCGCCTGCGCCTCCGGGTCGTCGCTGCCGACCGCCACCTCCTCGGGCAGGAGGTGTGCGCGGGACTCCACCCGGTCGTGTTCGCTCTGCTCGTCAGTCATGGCACCCCTGTTACCCCGGGGCCGGGCACGGCACGCGGCGTTCGCCACACCTCTTGCCGCGACCCGGTGAGCGTCGGCGTGCGGGTCGGGTACGCTGGGCCCGTGACCCGAACGTATCGATGGTTTAGGCAGCCGGCTCGCAAGCCGGTGACCTCACCATGATCTGACGTCACCGCGAACCGAGCCGGCCGGGCAGGAGCTGTCGTTCCTGCCCTTTTGCGTACGAGCAGCCGGCTCGTCCCGGGCACCGGCCCTGGGCACGGTCGGCGGAAGGATGCCCACCGTGACGACCCCGGAGACCGATCGGGTCAGCGATCAGCGGATCGACCGTGTCGTGCCGCTGACCACCCCCGCACTGTTGCACCACGAACTGCCCCTGGACGCCCCGCTCGCCTCGGCCGTGCTGACCGGCCGACGCGCGGTCGGCCGGGTGCTGGATCGCGCCGACGACCGCCTGCTGGTGGTGGTTGGCCCCTGCTCGGTGCACGACCCGGCCGCCGCCCTCGAGTACGCCCAGCGGCTGCGGGTCGCCGCCGACCGGGTCGCCGACGACCTGTTGATCGTCATGCGGGTCTACTTCGAGAAGCCGCGGTCGACGGTGGGCTGGAAGGGCCTGATCATGGACCCGGGGCTGGACGGCAGCGGGGACGTCAACACCGGCCTCCGGCTGGCCCGTGCGCTCCTGCTCGACGTGCTCCGCCTGGGCCTGCCGGTGGGCTGCGAGTTCCTCGACCCGATCACCCCGCAGTACATCGCGGACACCGTGGCCTGGGGCGCGATCGGAGCCCGCACCGTGGAGAGCCAGGTGCACCGGCAGCTCGCCTCGGGCCTGTCCATGCCGATCGGCATGAAGAACCGCCCGGACGGCAGCATCGGCACCGCCGTGGACGCGATCCGCGCCGCCGGGGTGCCGCACGTCTTCCCCGGCATCGACTTCTCCGGCACCCCGGCGGTCATGCACACTCGGGGCAACACCGACGGGCACCTGGTGCTGCGCGGCGGGGGCGGTCGGCCCAACTACGACGCCGAGTCGGTGGCCGGCGCGCTCGACCTGCTCCGCGCGGCCGGGCTCCCGGAGCGGCTGGTGATCGACGCCAGCCACGCCAACAGCGGCAAGGACCACCGCAATCAGCCGCTGGTCGCCGCGGACGTGGCCGCCCAGCTCGCCGCCGGCCAGCGCGGGATCACCGGTGTGATGCTGGAGTCGTTCCTCCAGGCCGGGCGGCAGGAGCTCGACCCGACCCGGGAGCTGGAGTACGGCCGCTCGGTCACCGACGCCTGCCTCGGTTGGGACGACACCGCCGAGGTGCTCGACCGCCTGGCTCTGGCCGTCCGGGCCCGCCGGGCCACCCTGCCGACCCCGGCCTGAGAGCCGCCGAACGGGTGTGACGGCGGCCACCGCAGTGGCCGGAACACCGACGGGGGTCGGCCCGTTGACAAGGGTGTCGGTGTGTCCAGTGTCCCCGGGCCTCACCTAAATTGCCCTCGCGGAATACCGTTCGGCTGGAGCCGCGTCGTGCCACTCGCCGAGAGGCGACCTGCACACCGACACCAGCGCCGCCCCCGGCCCAACGGCCGGGGGCGGCGCTGTCTGTGTCCCGGCCCGACGCCGCCGCCGACCCCAGACCGACACGGTGTCGGGGGTGTCGCGGTGTCCCGCCGTCGGCGACACCCCGACGTCAGCGATCTCGTGACGATCATGGGAGCGCCAGCCCGCGCTGCGCGACGTTTGCCCGATTCCGGCCCGGGTAGCTGATCAGCGTGACCGACGACGCATCCGTGGCCGGCGAGCCGGACACCCGGCGCCTCGACGACCTGCTCGACGACATCTTCCGGGCCCAGGAACGGGTCACCCAGGCGGAGATCTACCGCCAGGCGGTGGCCGCCGAGCTTCCGCCGGACCTGCTCGCCCGCATCGACGCGCTGCCCGAGGGCGAGTACGCCGTCGACGAGGCCAGCGACCTGCTGGGCGGTTCCATCGGCTAGGCACGGCCACCGCATCCACGTCGCGGCCGCCGCATGTGCGCCGCACCCGCCGCGAGAAAGGGACACCGACATGACGCACCACGAGGAGCACCACGAGAAGGTGCCGGCGCTGGCCCAACCGCCCAAGGGCAGGGACACCACGCCCGAGCCGGACTTCGCCAACGAACACGACCGCACCGCCGTGGACCGGGACATCATCACCGGCGCCGACGAGCACGAGCGGGAACCGGAGTCACCGCACGGCTGGTCCGGCGAGGAGCGCTGACGCGTACGGCAGCGGGGGTCGGCAACCGCCGGCCCCCGCTGTTCTCGTCCTCGGATCAGTCGTCGTGCCCGCCCTCGGCGGCCTGCTGCGCCGTCGCGTACGCCATCTGCAGGAAGTCGGACGCGGCGACCGCGGTCAGCGCGGTGGCCACCAGCCGGGTCAGCCGGGGTGCGAGCACCAGACCCCCGGTCAGCCCGGTGGCCACCCAGACCGCCAGGCAGAACGGGCAGCTCAGCAGCTCACCGATGGCGTGCCGGGTGGAGCTGCCCGAGTCACGGACCTGCTCCATCACCTCGCCGCTGCCGATCGGCCGGTCGTAGCTGGTGAACGGCGCCCGGAGTGGGCTGGTCACCGCGTCCTTGGACAGCAGTCGGCTGAGCTTGTGGGTGGCGATGGAGAGCAGCACCACGTCGGCCGGGGAGGGGCGCTCGGGCACCGGCCGGTTGGTGGCCTTGACCAGGCCGGCGAGCACCCCGGCCACGCCGGCCCAGGTGCCCATCGCCACCAGATAGCCGTCGAGCGGCCGATGCTCGTGTGGCGCGTACGCCCGGCGCAGCCGCGCCACCTTCTGTCGCAGGCCAGAGTCGGTCAACCCGGTCTCCTCGAATGTCGGGGTGGGGGTGCGGGCCGGCCGCGTACTCAGCCGGCCTGAAGGTTGTCGGCGACCTCGCGTACCAGGTTGGCCAGCGCCTCGTCGGCCAGCGCATCCGGCTCCGGCCCGCCGGAGGGGTCGGCGAGGTCGAGCTGGACCCGGGCGCCACCGGCGTCGGCCGGCTCCACGCGGATCTCGGCGGACCATTCGGCGGCGTCGACGTCACCCCAACGGGCCCACAACTCGGCATCGCTGATCTCGGCGGCGGGGCTGCCGTCGGCACGCAGCGGCTCCGGCAGCCAGGCCGACGCCCGGTTGGGGTCGGTGGCGGTGTTGAAGACGACCTCGGGCGGCGCGGACATGCCGCGTACGGCACGCGCGGGCATCACGCGCCCCGCAGGCGGCTCGGGTCGACCTCCCGACCCGGGTGGCGGGCCAGGTACTCGGTCTCGAGTTCGGCCGTGCGCCGCAGGTGGTTGGCGAGCGCGGAGTCCGCCGCGTGTCGGAGGGTGTCCAGCCGGGTGCGGTGCAGGCTGTGCACCTCGCGGATCAGATCTTCGTCGCTCAGCTCGGTCGGGTCGACGCCGAGCATGTCGCCGTCGAGGTCCGTACCGGCGCCCGCCGGATCGGCGAGCTGATCATCGCCGCTCCACTCGGGCACCCGCTGCTCCGGGCTCATCTCCGTGCCGCCGCTGGACGGGAACCCGTCCTCGCGTACCGATCCGGTCATCGTCGCCCCCCTGGTCTCGTTTGGGCTGGCGTCTAGACGGATGCCCACACCCGGTGGTGCCAAACCCTCCCGGCCACGCGACAACTACGACACGGTGTCGGAGAGCGGCAGGCTCCCCGGTACCCTCGATGCCATGAAGCGGCTCTGGACCCCGGCGTGGATCGCGCGTCACGTGGCCATGGTCGTGCTGGTCGTGGGTTTCCTCGGGCTGGGCTGGTGGCAGATCAGCCGGGCCACCGCCGGCAACAGCCTGAGCTGGGGGTACGCGGTCGAGTGGCCGATCTTCGCCGGCTTCGTGGTCTACGTCTGGTGGCGTGAGGTGCGGCTGGCCCGCCGACCCCCGGCGGAGACCGGCGAGCCGTCGGGCGATGCCGCCGCCGGGCCGACGCCGGCCGTGACCACCGGCTCCCGACCGGCGGTACGCCGACCGGTGCGGGTCTCCCGGGTGCCGGCCGCCGGCGTGGTCGCCGAGGACGCGGACCTGGTCGCCTACAACCGCTACCTGTCATGGTTGAACGCCAATCCGGGCGCCCGGCCCGGTGACTATCCCGGCTAAGCCGGGCTTTGGAAGGACGGACGACGGTGGGCGCTGCCCTTACCCGGTACCGCGTGATCGCCTGGATCGTGGGCGTGGTGCTGATCGTGCTGGTCGTGATCGGGATGCCGCTGAAGTACGCGTTCGACAACCCGGTCGTGGTGGAGACGGTGGGCCCGGCCCACGGCTTCCTCTACATGATCTATCTGGTGGCCGCGTTCGACCTGAGCCGCCGCGCCGACTGGCCGCTGAAGCGGATGCTCGCGGTGATGCTGGCCGGCACCGTGCCGTTCGTCTCGTTCTACGCCGAGCGCCGGGTCACCGGGTGGCTGGCCCGCCCCGCGGAGCGGGCGCCGGAGCCGGTCGCCAGCTGAGCGGTGGTTCGGGGCCGGGCCGGATCAGCGCCGGGGGCGCCACGGCTGGGCCGAGGCGAGCGGGTCCACCCAGGCCCCGTACCGGTTCACTTCCCGGGCCCGCAGCAGCGCTCGGGTGACCTGGCCGAACTGCCGTTCGTCGTCGGTGCTGAAGAGCAGCATCTCCGCGCCCCGGTGCCAGCCCCACAACTCGTACGGTGGTGGCCGCCAACGGTCGCCGATCAGGGCCAGAGCCGCCGGCAGCAGGAACACCGCCCCGAGGATGAGGTACGCCTCGGCGGTCAAGCGTTGCAGGCCGCCGGTGAAGCCGAGCAGCAGCCCGACCCCGCCGATCATGGCGACGGTGACCGCGACGGCGCGGACGGCGACCCGATCGTGCGGCCCCCGGGTGGTGCGCAGGTGGGTCAGGTCGGCGACCCGGTAACTGGTGCTACAGACGGTGAGCCGGTCGACGGTGACGACGATGCCGGGTCGCGCGTACAGCAGAGTCGACCTGGCGCCGGGCACCGTACGCGGCGGTCGTGTTGGTGCGCCTTCACGATCCACGGTTCCTCCCGCGGTGCGATCCGCCGGGCTGGCCCACCGTCGACAGACACCGCTGCCTGTCGACGGGAATCCCGGCTGCGGCCTTCATTGTGTTGCGGCACCGCCAGCACTTCGGGGCATTTACCGCGCAGCGTCCGCCCACCCGTCCGAGGGACATCGCCGGGAAACAGCATCCATTTCCCGCTTTATCGGTTATCGCGCGTAGGTAACCGGCGGCATGCGCCCGGAACGACGAAAGCCGTATAAGGATCATTTCGGGCACGGCCTGCCCATCGCCGGGCTCACGTCGCGCCTCAAGCCACGGCGGCGTCACCGGCCCTTCTCGCCACTTCGCCAACATTCGCCCCTGCTTCAACTGCGGGTGACAACCGTCCCGGGTTAGGTTGGGCGGGCCGGTCCGGCCCAGTGCCATCCACCCGGATGGTCCCGGCCGGTGTCGCCGGGGCGTCAGCAGCCCGTGGCGGCCGTGGGAGAGGGGCATTCCGCTCTTGTCATCCCTGAGAACCCTGCTGCGCACCGTGGCGTTGGTCGGCATGTCGGCCGCGCTGATCGCCCCGACGGCGGCGGCCCACGCCGAGCCGTCCCCCGCCGACCTGACCCGCCGGATCGAGACGTCCTCGGCCGAGTTGGAGGGGATCGTCGAGTCGTACAACAAACTCAGCGAGGAGATCAAGACAAACAAGACCGCGGTGGCCCGATTACAGGCCCGCATCGGCCCACTCGAACAGCAGACCGAGCAGAGCCGTGCCGACGTCGCCGCGTTGGCGACGACCGCGTACAAGAGCGGTGGCCTGCAGACCGCGGACGCGCTGCTGCGTGCCGGCGGCTCGGCCGCACTGCTGGACCGGCTCGGCACGCTCGACCAGCTGACCCGGCAGCGACAGGAGAGCATCTCCGGTTTCACCGCCAATCAGCGGCGTCTGCTCGACGAGAAGGCACGCCTCGACGCCACGCTGGCCCGGCAGGCCGCACAGGCCCGCGAGCTCGCAGCGGGCAAGAGGCGGATCGAGAGCGACCTGGCCGAGCTGTACGAGCTGCGCCGACAGGCGTACGGGGCGGCCACCGAACGGGCCGCGCCCAAGGCGGCACCCACCGAGAAGGCACCCGCGGTGGCCGGTGACGCCGGTGCGGCGGTGCGCTACGCCTACGGTGCGCTGGGCAAGCCGTACCGGTGGGCGGCCGACGGGCCGGACGGCTACGACTGCTCCGGGCTGACCTCGGCGGCCTGGCGGGCGGCCGGCAAGTCGCTGCCACACAACACCCGGATGCAGTGGGGTGTGGTCGCCCACATCGGCAGGAGTGAGCTACGCCCGGGTGACCTGGTCTTCTACCGCGGCCTCGGGCACGTCGGGCTCTATGTCGGCGGCAACCAGGTGATCGACGCCCCGAGCGCCGGCCGCAACGTGCTCAAGCGCGGCATGAACATGATGCCCATTCAGGGGTACGGCCGGGTCCGCTAGCCGCGCCCGGATATGCGCAACGGCCGGCGTCCCCCTATCGGACGCCGGCCGTTCGCCGTCATTGTTACCAGCTCAGGCTGCCTGCAACCCCTCGGCCCGCGCCAGCTCACGGAGCCGGCCGAGGGCCTGGATCTCCAGCTGCCGGATCCGCTCACGGGACAGCGAGAACCGGGACGCGACCTCGGTGAGCGAGTGCTCCCGGCCGTCCTCCAGCCCGTACCGGGCCCGCATGATGCCGGCGGACCGGTCGTCGAGGTGGTTGAGCAGCCCTTCGATCCGCTGCCGCTCCAGGCCGCTGAGGACGATGTCCTCCGGCGACGGCGCGTCGCTGTCGGCGACCAGGTCGCCGAGGCTGGTGTCGCCGTCGTCGCCGACCGGCGTGTCCAGCGACACAGTGTCCTGCGACCAGCGACGCAGCTCGTTGACCCGCTCGACGGTGACGCCAAGGGATGCCGCGATCTGCTCCGGCTCCGGGTCGGCGCCCAGCTCACGAGTCAATTGCCGGGCCACGTTGCGCATCCGGTTGACGTCCTCCACCAGGTGCACCGGCAGACGGACGGTGCGCTCCTGCTGGGCGATCGCCCGGCTGATCGCCTGCCGGATCCACCAGGTGGCGTAGGTGGAGAACTTGTAACCACGCTCGTAGTCGAACTTCTCGACCGCCCGGACCAGGCCGGTGTTGCCCTCCTGGATCAGGTCCAGCATGGGCATGCCCGACCGCACGTAACGGCGGGCGATCGACACGACCAGTCGGAGGTTGGCGCGGATGAAGAGGTCCTTGGCGCGATCCCCCTCGACGACCAGCCACTCCAGGTCGGCCCGGTCGACACCGCCGGGGACTGCATCCTCACCGAGCAGGTGCTCGGCGTAGAGGCCGGCCTCGATCGACTTGGAGAGCTCGACCTCCCGGGCGGCGTCCAGCAGTGGCGTCCGGGAGATCTCGTGCAGGTAGACGCCGACCAGGTCGCGCTCCTCGGCCACCTGATCGGTGCGCATGCCGATGTTCTTGTCCACGTTGCCCACGGTCCCCTCGCTCGCGCCGGTTGCCCGGTTCCTTGCCATCCCCACGTCCGTCAGCCCCCCGGTAACTTCTGCTGTGCCCACCGGTGCTGACACCTACACAACAGATGAGACGTGTCGGGGATTCCATGTCGTGAGTCGAAAGTGTCACGAATGCCTGAGTAGTAGCTGAGAGCACGGTCCATGTTTGCTGTCAGCACCCCCGCCGGGTGGCTCGCCGCTGGGCACCACGTACGGGTTGGCGGGTCGACGAATCGCCGAACGCCCGCAACTATGGCAACACCGCCCGCCGCGGGGGCACAGCGACCCGGGTCACCACCGCGCTGCGATCCTGGTCACTGCCAGATACGCGCGGGCGGACCGGTCGGTTCATCCACGGGGTGTGATTACCCCCCGCCTCAGTGAACAATCCGGGGGCGCGTTCGCTTCCCGACGCCGAGGCGGAGGGGCCGCGGGCTAGGAGGCGAGCAGTGCGAGAGCGCCCCGGACCTGGTCGGCGGAGCGGGCCAGCGCAGCCCGCGCGGCCGCGACCTCGGCGCCGGAGACCAGCGAGACCAGCGCGGTCTTGAGATCGCCGCCAGCTTCGTTGAGGGCTCGCCGGGAGATTTCCTCCGAGCAGCCGGTGGCCTCGACCAGGATCGAGATCATTCGTCCCCGAAGCTTGGCGTTGGTGGCGACCATATCGATCATGAGGTTCGAGTAGACCCGACCCAGGCGCACCATGACGGCGGTCGAGAACGTGTTCAGCACCAACTTCTGCGCCGTGCCCGCCTTCATCCGGGTCGACCCGGTGACCACCTCGGGTCCGGTGTCCACCCCGATGAACACGTCGACCGACCGGGCCGCCTCGGCCTCCGGATTGGCGCAGAGCAGCACCGTCGAGGCGCCCTTCGCGCGGGACGCGGCGAGCGCCCCGAGGACGTACGGGGTACGTCCACTGGCGGCCAGACCGACCACGAGGTCACCGGCGTGCACGCAGCCGGCCGCATCGGCCGCACCGCCCCGATCGTCGTCCTCGGCGTCCTCCACGGCCCGCCACATGGCGTCCGGTCCACCGGCGAGGTGGGAGCAGAACCAATGCCGGGGCGAGTTGAAGGTGGGCGCCAACTCGGCCGCGTCGAGCACGCCCAGTCGACCCGAGGTGCCGGCGCCGAAGTAGTGCACCCGATGCCCGCCGCGCAGCGCCGCGACCGCCAGGTCGACCGTGGCGGCGATCTCGTCGAGCACCGCGGCGACCGCTGCCGGCACCCGGCGGTCGGCCTCGTTGATGACGGTGAGCACGTCCCGGGTCGACATCAGGTCGAGGTCGGCGCTCAGCGGGTTGCGCTGCTCGGTGGGGGCACCCACCCGGACGATCGGGCGTTCCAACGGTGCTGACATGTCCGCGTCCGGCTCCACCGAACCGGCCGTCATCCCCGCCTCCGGTTGGCACCCACCCGGTGCGACTGGACCGCCTCGGCGGTCACCTCGAGGGCCTTGCGCGCCCGTGTCCGGTTGCGCGCGGCCACCCCGACGAAGAGGCAGTCGACCACGGTGAGCTGGGCCAGGCGGCTGGCCGTCGCGCCGGAGCGGTAGGTGGTCTCGCGAGCCGCGGTGGTCAGCACGAAGTCGGCCACGTCGGTGATCGGCGAACGCGGGAAATTGGTGAGCGCCACCGTGGCCGCGCCCCGCGCCCGGGCCTGCTCCAGCACCTCGATCACGTCGGAGGTGGTGCCGGTGTGCGAGATGCCGACGGCCACGTCGCCCCGGCCGAGCAGGGCAGCCGAGGTCAGTGCGGTGTGCACGTCCGGGAAGTAGAACGCGATCCGGCCGATGCGGTGCAGCTTCTGTTGGAAGTCGGAGGCGACGAACCCGCTCGCCCCGGCGCCGTAGATGTCGATCCGGCCCGCGTTCGCGATCGCCTCGACGACCTGCTCACAGACGGCCGGGTCGAGCTGCTCGGCGGTCTCCTCGACCGCGCGGGCGTCGTTGAAGGCGATGGTGGCGATAATCTGGGCGAGGTCGGCACCGGGCGGGATGTCACCGCCGACCACCCGGGCATCCGGTGGCTCGATCCGGCGGGCTGCCTCGGCGGCGAGCCGGATGCGCAGCTGCGGGTAGCCGTCCATCCCGACCGACCGGCAGAACCGGATCACGGTCGCCTCGGATGTCTCGGCTGCGGTGGCGAGGTCGGTGATCGTCTTGCGGGCTGCGTCCGCCGGGTCGGCGACGACCAACCGGGCGACCCGCTGCTCGGCGGGCGACAGCGACGGCAGAAGCCCGCTGATGTGGACGATCAGCCCACCGGGCTCCTGACTCGCAGAAATCTTCGGACTCTTCGCCACGGATGAAACTTACTTTCATGAGGCGTGAGCGTCAACCATGACTCCACGTGTTGGTGAAAATACCGCCGATCGGGCGATCCCGTCCCGACCCAGCGTGCCACCGTCGGAGGCCCGTCACCTCCCCCTCCGGGTCGGGTCGGCCTGCCGGCAGGCGTCGGCCGTCCGGAACCGCGGGTCCGAGTCGACCGTACGGCGTCCCCGACCGGCGCGCCAGGCAGGGCCGGCGACGCTCCGAGCAACCAGACGGCGCAGCGTGGCGCTAGCGTGTGCCCCATGGCGGAGCGCAGTGTGCTGGTCACCGGGGGCACCGGCGGTCTGGGCGGAGCGGTCACCTCGACGTTCCTGGCGGCTGGCTGGCGGGTGGTCGTACCGGAGCGAGGGGCCCGACCCGGGTCGGAGCCGGCGCCGGACGGTCTGGTCCGGCTGACCGCGGACCTGGCCGATCCGGCCGGGGCGGCCCGGGCGGTCGAGACCGCCGCCGGTGATCCGTCGGCGCCCTTGCGGGCCGTGGTGAACCTGGTCGGCGGGTACGCCAGCGGCGGGCTGGTGCACGAGACGCCGGTCGACGAGTTCGAGCGGATGCTCACCACGAACCTGCGCCCGACCTATCTGGTCACCCAGGCCGCACTGCCGCACCTGGTGGCGGCCGGCGGCGGCGGGGTGGTCTGCGTCTCGGCCCGCGCGGCGGTCGCCCCGTTCCCCGGCGCAGCCGGGTACGTCACGGCCAAGGCCGCGGTGCTGGCCTTCGCCAACGCCGTGGCCGTCGAGTACCGGTCCCGCAACGTACGCTGCAACACCGTGCTGCCCAGCGTCATCGACACTCCGGCGAACCGAGCCGCCCAGCCCGACGCGGACCACTCCCGCTGGGTGGCCCCGGCCGAGATCGCCTCGGTGATCCACTTCCTCGCGTCGGCGGAGTCCGCGCCGACCAGTGGCGCCACCGTCCCGGTCTACGGACGGGCCTGAGCCACCGGCGACCAGGTCGCCAGGTGCGCCTGGATCTGCTCGGTCACCTCCTCGGCCGGGCGGCCGGCATCCACCAGCACGAAGGTCGGGTATTCAGGCAGGGCCCGATAGGCGGTGTCGGCCGCGGTCAGCCAGCCCATCGTCTCGTGGTCGGTGCCCCGCTGCTCGATCCGCCGGTACGCCTCCGCCGGGTCGACGGCCAGCAGGAAGGTCACCTGCGGCGTCGGAAAGACCCGGTAGCCGGCTCGGGCCAGCCGCTCCCAACGGTGCCCGCCATGCGCCCGGATGCTGGCGTACTGGCAGGCCGAGTAGCGGTCCATGACCGCCGTACGGCCGGTGACCAGGCAGCTGAGCAGGGCGGCGGCGATAGCGAGCCAGCGCAGCACGGACTCCACCGCCAGGACGCCGTCGCGCCCGACGAGTCGCTGGGCGTCCGGGCGGCCGAGCCGTTGGGCGAGTCGACCGAGCCAGCGGCGCCCGCTGGCATTGCGGCGGTACGTGGCCGGGCTGCCGGCGGCGTTCAGCGCGTCGGCCAGCCGGTGCGCCTGGGTGGTCTTGCCCGAGCCGTCGATGCCGATCAGGGCAACGGTGCGCAGTCGGGCTCTGCCGCGTCGCATCCCCGATGATCTGGCCACCCTCGACAGGATATCCGACCCGCGCTTCTACTCCGCGAGGTTTGTGGCGTTTGATCCCTGTTCGCACCCGCCCGCGACCTGGCCAGGTGTGGACGACCGGAATGCCGGGTACGGGAGTTCGAATCCAACCGCCTGTCCACCTACCTGACCGACGGGAGATCCAGATGGCTGAGCGCGGAGACGAGAGTCTGGTGCACACCCTCAAGAAGGTCGCCGCCGTGCTCAAGCAGTCCGAGATCCCGTTCGCGCTCGGCGGCAGCTTCGCCGTCTACGCCCACGGTGGCCACTCCAGTGATCACGACGTCGACTTCCTGATCCGGGAGGCCGACGTCGAGCGGTCCCTGGAAGCCCTGGTGGCCGCCGGCTTCGACGCGCACCGTCCACCCGAGGACTGGCTGGTCAAGGTCTTCGACGACGGGCGGATGGTGGATCTGATCCACCGGCCGATCGAGACCCCGGTGACCGAGGAGACGTTCGCCGACACGGTGGTCCGGCCGGTGGACGCGATCCACATGCCGGTGCTGTCCGCCACCCAGCTCATGGTGCACAAGCTGCTCAGCTTCTCCCAGCACTACTGCGACTTCGCCCGCGGCCTGCCGCTGGCCCGGTCGCTGCGGGAGCAGATCGACTGGGAACGGGTACGCAAGGAGACGCAGCACTCGCCGTACGCCGAGGCGTTCCTGGTGCTGCTGGACCGGCTGGAGGTGGTGCCGGAGGCCGGCACCCCGGAAGGAAAGGGGACACCGTGACTCAGCAACGCGGCAGCGGCGCCGGGCCCCCGGACGAGTACGTCGAGGCGGAGATCCACCGGCTCCTCGCCGAGGATCCCGCCGTCGCCGAACAGGGGATCACCGTCGTCTGGCGGGAACGCGCCCTCGTGCTCTACGGCGAGGTGGAGAGCCCGCACCGGCGCGAGGAGATCCTGCGCCGGGTGGCCGAGCGCTTCCCGGACGTGCCGATCACCAGCGACATCGGGGTGATCCGCGCCCAGGCGCCCACGGAGATCGAGCAACTGCCCTGAGGGAGGTTCCATGGTGATCCGGATCGCCGCCGTGGGCGACGTACATCTGGACGAGGACGTGGTCGGCCGCTTCCGCCCCGCGCTGGAGGAGCTACCGGACTGCGCCGACGTACTACTGCTGGCCGGGGACCTGACCCGGCACGGCACCGAGGCCGAGGCGCGCTGCGTGGCGCAGGAGTTCGGCGGGCTGGGCGTACCGGTCGTGACCGTGCTCGGCAACCACGACCACCAGTGCGACCAGGTGCCACAGGTGGTCAAGGTGCTGGAAGACGCCGGGATCACCGTGCTGGAGGGGAACGGCGTGGTGCTGGACTGCGCGGGTGGCCGGCTCGGCATCGCTGGCGCGAAGGGCTTTGGCGGTGGCTTCGCCGGGCGGTGCGCGAGCGACTTCGGCGAACCGGAGATGAAGGCGTTCGTCCGGACCACCAACGACAGCGCGGACCGCCTCGGTGCGGCGCTGCGCTCGCTCGACTGCGACATGCTGGTCGCGCTCACCCACTACTCGCCGGTGCCGGACACGCTGGCCGGTGAGCCGCTGGAGATCTACCCGTTCCTCGGCTCCTACCAGTTGGGGCAGGCGATCGACTCGGCACCGACCGCGCTGGCCCTGCACGGGCACGCGCACGCCGGCACCGAGCGCGGCACCACCCCCGGCGGGGTACGGGTCCGCAACGTCGCGCACCCCGTGATCAAGCAGGCGTACAGCGTCTTTCACGTTGGCGATCAACTCGACACCGACCAGGTTTCCCCGATCGGTGGGTCGGGTATTCAAAGGTCATGGAGCTGATTCTCTGGATTCTCGCAGTCGTACTCGTCGTCGCCGGCATCCTCGCGCTGTTCCGCCGGCAGATCCTCTGGGGCGTCGTCCTCATCGTTGTCGGGCTGTTGGTCGGCCCGGGTGGTGTCAGCATCTTCAATTGACGTTCGTATCGCATAACACCGGGACCCGCCGGGGTCGCCGCGACCGGAGCTCCGTCCTCCCGACAGGAGCACCGACCGCAGCGGCCCCGGCGCTGTGCTGTCCGCTGGTTTGACTGCTCGATCGGGCGGAAAGTATCTCGACCATGGAGAAGTCGCAGGACGGATCGCCGATTTCCGGGCGACGGTCCCGCTGGGCGCTGGCCGGTTTCGCGGCGGCGGTCTTCGTCGCGGCCGCGATCGGAGTGCTCGGGGTGCAGGGCACCACCGAGGAGTACGCGAGCCTGCGGCAGCCCGGTTGGGCACCGCCGTCGTGGCTGTTCGGCCCGGTGTGGACGGTGCTGTACGCGCTGATCGCGGTGGCCGGCTGGCTGGTCTGGCGCCGGGTGGGCTTCGGGCCGACGCTCTGGGCGTGGACCGCCCAGCTGGTGCTCAACGCGATCTGGACGCCGCTGTTCTTCGGTGCCGGGCGGTACGGGCTGGCCTTCGCCGAGATCGTGGTGATGTGGCTGGCGATCGGGCTGACCGTCGTGCTGTTCGCCCGGGTATCCCGGGCCGCGGCGGCGCTGCTGCTGCCCTACTGGGCGTGGGTCACCTTCGCTGCCGCACTGAACCTGTCCATTTGGCAGCTGAACTCCTGACGGGCTCCCCGGTCTCCGGACCGGAGTCTCCGGCAGGCAGGTGCCCGCCGGAGACCGGTCCGCTTCGCGTCAGCAGCGGGGGACGCCGGGGATGTAGCCGTCGTAACCGGTGTAGACGTACGCGTCGGCGATGTAGCGACCGCTGCCGATCCGGTCCCAGATCGAGCTGGTGCCGTAGGTGCCGGTGACCGTGGTGCCGCTGGTCTGGCAGGCAATGGTCACCCGGGTGCCGTCGGCGACGGTGCCCACCGAGGAGTACCCGGTGCCCGGGCCGGAGCGGACGGTCAGCGGCGTACCACTGGTGTCGACCGTGGCGTTGCCGGAGCCCGAGGAGCACCCGTTGTCACTGGTGTAGCTCTTGGTGCCCCAGTAGTAGCCCAGCGTGCCGTTGAAGCGGACCTGGATGTCACTGCCGTTGAGGCGCTGCTCGTAGTGCAGGTGTGGGCCGGTCGACCCGCCGGTGCTGCCGACCCATCCGAGGACCTTGCCGTAGGCGACGTTCTGCCCGACGGAGACGTTGAAGCCACTGAGGTGGGCGTAGTAGGTGCTGTAGCCACCGCCATGGTTGATCCGGACGTACTTGCCGTAGCTGGTCCCGCCGAGGTCGGTAACCCGGTCGACGGTGCCCGGAGCGCTGGCGACGACCGGGTCGCCGTTGTCGTCGGTGCGGTTGAAGTCGACGGCGTACGCCGGACTGTGGTCCGACCGGGTCTGGCCCGACCAGGCCTGGCCGCACGGGAACGGCACCTTGAAGGTCGGCGCAGCCAGCGCCGGGCTCGCCGGCGCGAGGACTCCCCCGACGAGCAGACCGGTCACCAACAGGCTGATCCACCGCTTACGCATGCAGTTCCTCCTATGTCGAAAACCTTCGATGTGGAGCCCATAGCCTGACAGATATCGTCAATCTTCGAAAGAGTCAGCGATCGTTCCCGGGAGCGCGCCCACGAGGCGGCCCGGAGGTTTCTGGATTGTTACTCGCTCGTGTCTGCCAGGGGGTGGACCGGACCGGATGCAAGCGCTTACATGTGTGCACGCCCAATCGGACCGGCGACGGGTCAACAGCACGACCGCGCCGGCTAGGAAGGAGGACGGCATGGCGGTCTTTACCAGACCACGCCAGGCCTTCGTGATCGCCGGTGTACTCGGGCTGGCGCTCAGCGCCACCGCTTGCGGTACCGGCGACGACAAGAAGAGCAGCAACGCGGGCTCCGCGGAGTGCGCCGCATACGACAAGTACGAGGGCCACGACGGCAAGAAGGTCTCCATCTACGCGTCCATCCGTGACGCCGAGGCCGACCTGCTCAGGGACTCTTGGAAGTCGTTCGAGGACTGCACCGGCATTGAGATCGACTACGAGGGCAGCGGCGAGTTCGAGGCGCAGCTGCCCGTCCGGGTCGACGGCGGCAACGCGCCCGACATCGCCTTCGTGCCCCAGCCAGGCCTGGTCAAGCGCTTCGCGGACGCCGGCAAACTGAAGTCCCTCGGTGCCGACACCAAGGCCCTGGCCGAGCAGAACATGCCGGCCGACTGGCTGAAGTACGGCACCGTGAACGGGACGCTCTACGGCGTGCCGCTCGGCGCGAACGTCAAGTCCTTCGTCTGGTACTCGCCGAAGACGTTCAAGGACAAGGGCTGGGAGGTCCCGACCACCTGGGACCAGCTCATCGCCCTGAGCGACAAGATCGCGGCCAGCGGCATGAAGCCGTGGTGCGCGGGCGTCGAGTCCGGTGACGCCACCGGCTGGCCGGCGACCGACTGGATCGAAGACCTGATGCTGCGTACGCAGGGCGCCGAGGTCTACGACCAGTGGACCACCCACGCCATCCCGTTCAACGACCCGCGGGTCGCCGAGGCGGTCGACCGCGCCGGCACCATCCTCAAGAACGACAAGTACGTCAACGGCGGGTTCGGCGGCGTCAAGAGCATCACCACCACCTCCTTCCAGGAGGCGGGCGTGCCGGTCACCACCGGCAAGTGCGCGATGCACCGGCAGGCCTCGTTCTACGCCAACCAGTTCCCGGCGGGCACCAAGGTGGCCGAGGACGGCGACGCGTTCGCCTTCTACTTCCCGGCCATCGACCCGGCCAAGGGCAAGCCGGTGCTGGGCGCGGGCGAGTTCGTCGTCGCCTACACCGACCGCCCGGAGGTGCAGGCGGTGCAGACCTACCTCGCCTCGGCGGAGTACGTCAACAGCCGCGCCAAGCTGGGCAACTGGGTCACGGCGAACAACAAGCTGGACATCGCCAACGTCGCCAGCCCGATCGACAAGCTCTCCGTCCAGATCCTCCAGGACAAGAGCGGCGTCTTCCGCTTCGACGGTTCCGACCTGATGCCGGCCGGCGTCGGCGCGGGAACGTTCTGGAAGGGCATGGTCGAGTGGTTGAACGGCAAGGCAACCGCTCCGGTGCTCCAGGGCATCGAGAGCAGCTGGCCTAAGTGATCCCGGCGGTGGCCCGGTCCGCGTTCGCGGGCCGGGCCACCTGCCGCTCGGACCCGGAAAGGGAGGGTTGATGGAGTTCGACTTCGCTGATGAGCAGCCGAAGCTCCTCATGCTGTTGTACGGGCTGATCGCCTTCGTGGTGGTGGTGGGCGGTCTGCTCCTGCTGCTCGACGTCGTACCGGCCTGGTTCGCCCGGCGACGCGAGGCGCAGCTCGTCGCCGCCTCCGCCAGTGGAGCCCCGCTCCCCCGGCGGCCCAAGCGGGGCGAGGGCCTCTTCGCCCTCTTCTTCCTGCTGCCGACGCTGCTGCTGCTCATCATCGGCCTGGTCGTGCCGGCCATCCGCACTCTGCTGCTCTCCCTGATGGACCGGAGCAGCACCAACTGGGTGGGGCTTCGCAACTACAGCTGGATGTTCTCCGACGACTCGATCATCCGGGTCCTGATCAACAGCCTGATCTGGGTGCTCCTGGTCCCGCTGGTGGCGGCCGCGTTCGGTCTGATCTACGCCGTACTGGTGGACAAGGTCCGTTTCGAGGCGGTGGCCAAGTCACTGATCTTCCTGCCGATGGCCATCTCCTTCGTCGGCGCCAGCATCATCTGGAAGTTCGTCTACGCCTACCGTGGCGAAGGCGACCAGATCGGTCTGCTCAACCAGATCGTGGTCAGCCTCGGCGGTGAGCCCCGGCAGTGGCTGCTGGAAGCACCCATGAACACGCTGCTCCTGATCGTCATCCTGATCTGGATCCAGGCCGGTTTCGCCATGGTGGTGCTCTCCGCCGCGATCAAGGCCATCCCCGGCGACATCGTGGAGGCCGCCCGGCTCGACGGGGTCAGCCCGTGGCAGATGTTCTGGCGGATCACCATGCCGACCATTCGACCGGCGCTGATCGTGGTGGTCGTGACCCTCTCGATCGGCACGCTCAAGGTCTTCGACATCGTCCGGACCGCGACCAACGGCAACTACGACACCAGCGTGATCGCCAACGAGATGTACAACCAGGCCTTCCGGTACGGCGAGAGCGGCCAGGGCTCCGCGCTGGCGGTCTTCCTCTTCATCCTGGTCATCCCCATCGTGATCTACCAGATCCGCAACCTCCGTCAACAGCGGGAGGGCTGAGATGACGACCGCAACGCCCACCGTCGCCGCCGGAACCCAGCAGACCGCCGGCACCCCGTCCAGCACCGCCGGACGAGTCCGCAAGCGGTTGAACAGCCGCGTCGCGACGCTCGTCTCGATCGTCATCGCGGTGGTCTGGACCATCCCGACCTTCGGCCTGTTCATCTCGTCGCTCCGGCCGGAGAACGAGATCAAGACCACCGGTTGGTGGACGGCTTTCACCGACCCGCAGTTCACCCTGGAGAACTACCAGCAGGTCCTGTTCGGGCGGTCGTCGTCGAACGGGCAGCTCGCCAGCTTCTTCGTCAACTCAGTGGCGATCACCATCCCGTCGGTGCTCTTCCCGCTCGCCTTCGCGTCCCTGGCGGCGTACGCGCTGGCCTGGATCAACTTCCGCGGCCGGGACTGGCTCTACATCGCGATCTTCGCGTTGCAGATCGTGCCGTTGCAGATGGCCCTGGTGCCGCTGCTGAAGTTCTTCTCCACCGGCGTCTCCCTCGGTGGCGTCACCCTGATGCCGGCCTGGGACCTGGTCGACGAACAGAAGTTCGCCCAGGTGTGGTTCGCGCACACCTGCTTCGCGCTCCCGTTCGCCGTCTACCTGCTGCACAACTTCATCTCGCAACTGCCCGGGGATCTCATGGAGGCGGCCCGCGTCGACGGGGCCACCCACCCGAAGATCTTCCGCACCATCGTGCTGCCGCTGATCACCCCGGCGTTGGCCGCGATCGGCATCTTCCAGTTCCTCTGGGTCTGGAACGACCTGCTGGTCGCGCTGATCTTCGCCGGCGGCGGGGACGAGACCGCCCCGCTCACCGTCCGGCTGGCCGAGATGGCCGGCACCCGGGGCAACGAGTGGCAGCGGCTCACCGCGGGCGCGTTCGTCTCGATCGTCGTACCGCTCATCGTGTTCCTTTCTCTCCAGCGCTTCTTCGTGCGAGGCCTGCTCGCCGGCAGCGTCAAGGGCTGACCCGCGTGCGCTGCCGCCCGGCCTTTCGGGCGGCGGCGCACGCCGGGCACCGAGCGGGGGAACCGTGACGAGGATTGATGATGTCGCCCGGTTGGCCGGAGTCTCCACGGCCACCGTCTCGCGGGCCCTACGCGGGCTGCCGACCGTCTCGGCCGCCACCCGACGCCGGGTACTCGCCGCCGCCGAGCAGCTCGACTACGAGGTCTCGCCGAGTGCGTCCCGCCTCGCTGGCGGCCGGACCGGCACGGTCGCGGTGGTGGTCCCGCGGATCACCCGTTGGTTCTTCAGCACGGTCGTGGAAGCGGTCGAGGAGTTCCTCCACCAGTCCGGTTACGACCTGCTGCTCTACAACCTGGGTGGCCGGGAGCAGGTTCGCCAGCGGGTGCTGCGCACCGCCAACCTGCACAAACGTGCGGACGCCATCATGCTGGTCGCCACGCCGCTGCGGCCGGCCGACCTGGACGCGCTGGCCACCCTGGAGCTGCCCGGCGTGACGATCAGCTCCGGCACCAGAGTGCCCAACTGGCCCTGCGTACGCATCGACGACGTGGCCGCCGCCCGTACCGCCACCGAGCATTTGATCGACCTCGGCCACTGCCGGATCGCGCACATCTCCGGCGACCCCGACGACGAGCTGGCCTTCACCACCCACCTGGACCGGCGCCGGGGCTACCAGGCGGCGCTTCGGGCCGCGGGCCTGCGTCCCGATCCGAGCCTGGACATCGAGTCCTCGTTCACCATCGACGGCGGCAACCGGGCCGCCGCGGAGTTGCTGGCCCGGGGTGAGCCGCCGACCGCGATCCTCGCGGCCTGCGACGAGATGGCGATGGGCGCGATGACGGCGTTGCGCGACGCCGGGCTGCGCGTACCCCAGGATGTCAGCGTGATCGGCATCGACGATCATGACCTGGCCGGTGTGCTCGGGCTCAGCACCATCGCCCAGCCCGCCGCCGAGCAGGGCCGGCTGGCCGCCCGGATGCTGCTCGACCCGCTCGGGGCCCGGGGCCTGGGGCCGATCGTCGGTCAACGGCCCCCCGGTCCCGACACGCCGGTGATCCTGCCCACTCGGCTGGTCGTCCGGGACTCGACCGCACCACCCCGGGCACACTGAACGGAACCACCCGACCCCACGGCTCGACACGGGAGACGACCCTGAACACCGATTCGACGCAGCAGACCACCTCCGGTCAGCCGATCACCGGCTGGTGGACCGAAGCCACCATCTACCAGATCTACCCCCGCTCGTTCGCCGACTCGGGCTCCGACGGCATCGGCGACCTGCCGGGCATCACGGCCCGCCTCGACCACCTGGCGGAGCTCGGTGTGGACGCGGTGTGGCTGTCGCCGTTCTACCCGTCCCCGCAGGCCGACGCCGGTTACGACGTGGCCGACTACCGGGACGTCGAGCCGCTGTTCGGCACCCTGGCCGACGCGGACAAGCTGATCGGCGAGGCGCACTCCCGCGGCCTGCGGGTGATCGTCGACCTGGTGCCGAACCACACGTCCTCGGCGCACCGTTGGTTCCAGGCCGCGCTCACCGCCGCGCCCGGCAGCCCGGAGCGGGCCCGGTACATCTTCCGGGACGGCAAGGGCCCGGCCGGCGAGCAGCCACCGAACGACTGGCAGAGCGTCTTCGGCGGCCCGGCCTGGACCCGGACGGTCGACCCGGACGGGCGGCCCGGCCAGTGGTACCTGCACCTGTTCGACACGGCCCAGCCGGACCTCAACTGGGACAACCCGGAGGTGCACGCCGAGTTCCTGGACGTGCTGCGGTTCTGGTTGGACCGTGGGGTGGACGGCTTCCGGGTCGACGTGGCACACGGCCTGGTGAAGCAGGCGGATCTGGCCGACTGGCAGGAGCCACAGGAGATCCTCTCCGGCAACGAGGTCGACAAGCCGCGCCCGCCGATGTGGGACCAGGAGGGCGTGCACGAGATCTACCGGCAGTGGCGGCAGATCCTGGACGGCTACCCCGGCGAGCGGGTGCTGGTCGCCGAGGCGTGGGTGGAGCCCGCCGAGCGGCTGGCCCGCTACGTCCGCCCGGACGAGATGCACCAGGCGTTCAACTTCGAGTACCTGCTCGCCGCCTGGACGGCACCGGCCCAGTACGCGGTGATCACCCGCTCGTTGGAGGCGACCGACGCGGTCGGCGCGCCGACGACCTGGGTGCTGTCCAACCACGACGTGGTGCGCCACGCCTCCCGGCTCGGCCTGCCGATCGGCACCGTCCGGCCCAACGGCATCGGGATCGGCGACCCGCAGCCGGACGCCGCCCTCGGCCTGCGCCGGGCCCGGGCGGCGACCCTGCTGATGCTCGCCCTGCCCGGCTCGGCCTACCTGTACCAGGGTGAGGAGCTGGGGCTTCCCGAGCACACCACGCTGCCCGACGAGGCCCGGCAGGACCCGACCTGGGCGCGTAGCGGGCACACCCAGCGTGGCCGGGACGGCTGCCGGGTGCCGATCCCGTGGGAAGCTGACGCCCCGTCGTACGGCTTCGGGCCGACCGACGCCAGTTGGCTGCCGCAGCCCTCGCTGTGGGCGGAGTACGCGCTCGACCGGCAGCGCGACGTGCCCGGCTCGACGTACGAGCTGTACCGCACGGCGCTGCGGCTGCGCCGCGCCCACGGGTTGGGCCGCGGCACGCTGGAGTGGCTGTCCTCGGGCGACGAGGTGTTGACCTTCCGCAACGGCGAGCTGACCGTGCTGACCAACTTCGGCGACGCCCCGGTACCGGTTCCGGCCGGCGCCGAGGTGCTCGCCGCCAGTGCGCCGCTGACCGACGACGGCGCGGTCCCCACCGACGTGACGGTCTGGCTGCACGCCTGACCTCACCCGCACCGCCCGCCGGGCACAAGATCCGCGCAACATCAGGGATGTAGTCCCCTCACGCTGCTGTGAGACCACTCTCTCCAGGATGTTGCGCGGATCTTGCCGCGTCGGCGGGCGCGAGCCGCGGGTGAGCGCGGTCAGAGGCGGTTGGCGCGCTTGTGCAGGAGGTCGTTCACGTTGTCGATGTCCGCCGGTGAGGTCCGCGAGGCGAGCCAGTACATGACGCCGGTGGGGATGAAGAAGAGCTGGAACGCGGCCAGGCCGACGGCGAAGTTCAACGGCGGCGGGAACGCCGCGCGCAGGCCCTGGAAGGCCGCCGCGACCAGCCCGTTCCCGGCCGCCCGGCCGACCCCGTTGACCAGGTTGCCCAGGCTGTACACGGTGCCCCGGTGCTCCGGCGGGTTGACGTCGGCGATCAGCGCGAACCAGTTCGGGGAGTTGGCCGAGGTCAGCGCGAGCGCCACCACCGCGGTGAGCAGGCTCAGCCCCACCGACGGCTCGGTGAACACGCTGGCCAGCACCGCGCCGGCCACCGCGCCGGCACCGCCGCCGTCCGGCACGTCGATGGTCACCGGGACGAAGAACAACACCAGGTAGAACGGCAGCGCGGCCAGGATGCCGACCGCGGCGACCAACGCCCGGCCCCGTGGGGTACGCCGCTGCACCGCATCGCCGATCAGCCCTCCCACGATGGAGAGCACCCCGCCGAGCTGGAACAGGGTGGCGAAGACGCTGCCCACCACCACCGCGGTCGACTCCGAGTAGCCCTGGGCCTCGGCCCGTTCGGCGAAGAGGAACGGCAGCCAGACCAGCGAGCCGAAAGCCGCCTGCGCGGTCAGGCCCTGCAGGATCAGCCAGCGATTGGTCCGTCTCCCCAGGATTCGCGGCAGATCCGCCCGGCTGATCCGGTAGTCGTACTCGCCGCCGGCGTCCAGCGCGTCGGCCAGCTCCGGTTCGCTCTGGCCACGCCGGATGTCGTAGGTGAACAGGTAGGCCACGGTGGCGAGCAGGCCGACGCCGGTCAGCACCAGGAACGGCCGTCGCCAGTCGGACGCTCCGAGCAGCCCACCGACCAGCGTGCCGGCCAGCGTGCCGACCCCCTGGGAGAGCCCCCAGAAGCTCATCACCAACCCTCGCCGGCCCGGCGAGATCAGATCGGTGACCACCGAGAAGCCCACCGAGCCGACCGCGCCGAGACCGACCGCCGCGACCATCTGCGCCACCACGAAGGTCAGGTAGCTGCCGGCGAGTGCGCTGCCGCCGGTGCCCGCCGCCCAGAGGAGCGTGCCCACCATGAGCAGCGGCTTACGGTTGGTCCGGTCGCCGACGTACGCCCAGCCGACGGCGGCCACCGCGCTGACCAGGAAGCTGACGGCGGTGACCAGGCCGAGCAGCCGCCCCGACACGGCGAACGCGTCGGAGATCGGCCCGTACAGCGGTGGCACGAGCCCGATCGCCACGTTGTCCAGTGAGGCGAGCAGCACGAACACCACGACGCTGTACAGCCGGTGCGTTCGGCCGCCACCCCGGGTCCGCCGGGGCTCGCCACTGGTCACGGTCATGTCCGGCAGCCAACCAGACTCCGGTGACGGGGGCGTCACGCGGGTGGGCGTCGCCGATCAGTTCCGACCCTCACGTACCCGGTCCAGATGTTCCCGGTAGACCACCTGGTAGGTGTCGTCGTAGGTCCATTGGCACGGTTCGACCTGCCGAGCCTCGGCGATCTCGCGCTGCTGCAACTGCTTCAGCTCGGCGAGGTCCGCCACGCCGAAGACGTCCGTCAGCCGAAGCGCGGAGCTGTCCCGTCCGGCCTCCTCCGCGGCGAGGGCGGCCCGTTGGAAGCCGTCACGGTAGCGCTCGGCGGCACCGGAGAGCGCCAACGACCGGCTGTCCGCGCTGGCGAACCCCTTCGCCTCGATGCACCGGGCGCGGTCGGCTGAGGCCCGCACGAGCCGGGGATCCTTGTCCACCGCGGCGAGGATCTCGTCCCTCCGGTGGCCCTCCTCGGCGGTCATCGCGCTGGTGTCGACGTGCGGCGCGGGGCCGAACTCCTGCCGGGCCTCCCGCCGGCAGGACGTCAGCCGGGACTGGTGGGTCTCGCGTTGCTCCGGCGTCATCCGCCGCAGCGTCGCCAGATTGGGATCGACCCGGCGAACGCCGGGCGGCAGGTAGTCGATCAGAGTGGTGAGACCGTAGCCGTACCGCTCGACGAACTCTTCGCGGCTCACGCCGAGCGCGATCCGGCGGTCCACCGCCCACTGGTCGACGTACGGCTGGTAGGTCTGGCCGCCATCGGCCATGCACCGGACGAGGGCGTCATTGACCCGACCCCAGTAGGCCAGCGCCTCGCCGTAGTCGTCGTCGCCGCGCTCCAGGGTGAGCGTCATCTGCCGAGCCACCTCGGCGGAGTCGGGCTGCCGGGTCGGCTCGTCGCCGCAGCCGGCGAGGGCCAGCACCACGGCGGCCAGGAGCAGCAGGGGTCTGCGCGTCATCGGCACCTCGCTATCCGCAACTCGCTCGGCGCCCGCCGCCGCGACCGACGTGGTCACGGCGGCGGGCCGGCCCGTCAGTAGCCGACGTTCAGGTACTCACCGCTCAACGCGCCGGTGGCGGTGAGCTTGCCGCGGAAGTAGGAGGAGTAGCGGCTGCCGTGGGTGTCCCGGTAGGTGTACCGGTAGCCGGCCGAGTCACAGCTGGTGGCGAACGTGCCGATCAGCGAGGGGTCGTAGTAGAGCACCGCGACGCACGAGCCGTCGCTGTAGGTGTCCCGGATCCGCCCGTAGTAGACGCCGTTGCCCTCGCAGGTCTCGGACGACTGGGCCTCCTCGATGCCGACCACCCGGCCACCGATGCTGATCTGCTGCTGC
This sequence comes from Micromonospora sp. CPCC 205539, assembly GCF_036906815.1. Classification (NCBI taxonomy): domain Bacteria; kingdom Bacillati; phylum Actinomycetota; class Actinomycetes; order Micromonosporales; family Micromonosporaceae; genus Micromonospora; species Micromonospora sp. CPCC 205539. Next base: position 102,537 of record NZ_JBAKHW010000020.1, read on the forward strand.
TGGGGAGACTCGACGCACTTGGCCTGGGCCGGGCCGGCGGTGAACCCGACCGTGAGCAGCGAGCCGACCAGCGCCGCCGAGCCGACCAGGGCGACCGTCCTTCTGGTACGCGATACAGGTGCCACACATCCTCCTCGGGAGAAGCGGAGCCCGAACGCTAACTGGCGGATGTCGATGTTGGAGCCCCGGTCACCGTCCGCTTCCTAGCGGACGGTGACCCGCAGTCGCACCGTCTCGGCCAGCGCCTCATCCGCCCGGGCGCGGCCCTGCTCACCCGGACGCCCCGACCGATCGCGCGCGGGTCGGGCGTCGCCCACGGTGTCCATAACGGACAGATCACGATTCGATGAGTGACGATGGATGGCAGCTCCGGTCACTTGCGGTCGACGACCAGGTCACGCGCCGTGGCGTACCGCTCTCGGACGGCGGGGACGGGCTCGGCCGCGTACTCCTCGGTGCCCTGGAGCGTCCACTCCGGCGCCGCGTCCCCGCCGAGGGCGACCCAGGCGGCCTGCCGTGCGGCCCCGTCGGCGACGTACTCTCCGACCGGTGGGACGACCACCGGGCAGCCGAAGACCTGCGGAGCGATCCGGCGGACCGCGGCCGACCGGGCTCCGCCGCCGACCAGGATGACCCGGCGGACGGTGGCACCCTGCGCGGTCAGCGCGTCCAGGCCGTCGGCGAGCGCGCAGAGCATTCCCTCCACGGCGGCCCGGGCCAGGTGCGCGGGGGTCGAGGTACGCAGGGTCAGCCCGTGTACCGCGCCGGTGGCCAGCGGCCGGTTCGGCGTCCGCTCCCCCTCGAGGTAGGGCACCATGACCAACCCGTCCGCCCCCGCCGGCGCGGAGAGCGCCAGCTCGGCCAGCTCGTCCAGGCCGACCCCGAGCAGGGCGGCGGCGGCGTCCAGCACCCGTGCGGCGTTGAGGGTGCAGACCAGCGGCAGGAACCGGCCGGCCGCATCGGCGAAGCCGGCGACCGCGCCACTCTCGTCGGCCGCCGCCACGTCGGCGACGCTGAACACCGTGCCGGAGGTGCCGATCGAGACGACCACGTCGCCCGGACCGGCGCCGACCCCGAGCGCGGCGGCCGCGTTGTCCCCGGTGCCCGCACCCAGCAGCGCGCCGCCGGGACCGCCCAACGCCTCGGCGCTCAGCATGCCGGCCGACTCGGCCGGACCGAGGACCTCGGGCACCACCAGCCGGCGGCCGAAGGCCCGCTCCAACAGATCCAGCCGGTAGTCACCGGTGGCCGGGGACCAGTAGCCGGTGCCGCTGGCGTCGCCCCGGTCGGTGCGCAGCGCGGCCAGACCCGCCGCCCCGGCCAGCCGCCAGGTCAGCCAGTCGTGCGGCAGGCAGACGGCGGCCACCCGCGCCGCCAGCTCCGGCTCGTGCCGGGCCAGCCAGCGCAGCTTGGTGATGGTGAAGCTGGCCACCGGCACGCTGCCGGCGGCCTCGGCCCAGAACCGGCGTCCGACCGCGCCGCCGCCGGCCTCCTCGATGAGGTCGACGGCGGCGTCGGCGGAGCGGGTGTCATTCCAGAGCAGCGCCGGGCGGACCACCCGGCCGCCCTCGTCGAGGCAGACCATGCCGTGCTGCTGGCCGGCGACGGAGACCGCCGCCACGTCGGCCAGCCCACCGGCCTGGTCGACGGCCGCCCGCAGCGCCTGCCACCAGGCTTCCGGGTCGACCTCGGTGCCGTCCGGATGCGGTGCCCGGCCCTGCCGGAGCAGGGCACCGGACTCCGCGTCGCGGATCACCACCTTGCAGGACTGGGTGGACGAGTCAACGCCTGCGACCAGCGGCATGGCGGGCCTCAGCGGGCGCCGAGCAGGTGCTCGACGGCGAGCTGGTTGAGCCGGACGAAGCCGAAGCCCCGGGCGGCCACCGCGTCGACGTCGAACTCCTCGAAGGCGGACCGGTCGGCGAGCAGGTCGTCGTACCCCTCGCCCGCGTTCAGCGTCGGAGCGCCCAGCTCACCGACCTTGCTGGCGGCCAGCGCCTCGACCACCTCGGGGTCGGCACGGAACGCCGCGGCCCGCTCCTTGAGCAGCAGGTAGGTGCTCATGTTGGCCGCCGCCGAGGCCCACACGCCGGCCATGTCCTCGGTGCGGGAGGGCTTGTAGTCGAAGTGCCGCGGCCCGTCGTAGGCCGGCCCGCCGTTGGGGCCGCCGTTCTCCAGGAGGTCCACCAGGGCGAACGCGTTCATCAGGTCACCGTGACCGAAGACCAGGTCCTGGTCGTACTTGATGCCGCGCTGGCCGTTGAGGTCCAGGTGGAACAGCTTGCCCTGCCAGAGCGCCTGGGCGATGCCGTGGGCGTAGTTGAGCCCCGCCATCTGCTCGTGGCCGACCTCCGGGTTGAGGCCGACCAGCTCCGGGTGGGCGAGCTGGGAGATGAAGCCGAGCGCGTGCCCGATGGTCGGCAGCAGGATGTCGCCGCGCGGCTCGTTGGGCTTGGGCTCCAGCGCGAACCGCAGGTTGTAGCCCTTGTCGATCGAGTACTGGGTGAGCAGGTCGACAGCCTCGCGGTAGCGGTCCAGCGCGGCGCGGACGTCCTTGGCGAGGTCGTATTCGGAGCCCTCGCGGCCACCCCACATGACGAAGGTGCTCGCGCCCAGCTCGGCGGCCAGGTCGACCTGACGCAGCACCTTGCGCAGCGCGTAGCGGCGGACGTCGCGGTCGTTGCTGGTGAAGCCGCCGTCCTTGAAGATCGGGTGGGTGAAGAGGTTGGTGGTGACCATCGGCACCACCAGGCCGGTCTCGTCGAGGGCCTTACGGAACCGGGCGATGTGCTGGTCGCGGGTGGCGGCGTCGACGCCGAACGGAACCAGGTCGTCGTCGTGGAAGGTGATCCCGTACGCGCCCAGCTCGGCGAGCCGGTGCACCGCCTCGACCGGGTCCAGCTCGGGGCGGGTCGCGTCACCGAACGGGTCGCGGGCCTGCCAGCCCACGGTCCAGAGCCCGAAGGAGAACTTGTCGGCGGGGGTGGGACGGGGTGCCATGAGGGACCTCCGAGGGTGGTGTGGCCACTATTTGTTCAACGATTGAATTATTTGTGTGGCCTGTGGCACTGTCAAGAGGTGAGCCTCACCAACGCCCCCGGCGCCGTCCGTCAGGGCAGCCTGCGCGAGCTCAACCTCGCACTGGTGCTCGGCCGGATCGCCGCCGCCGACCGACCCCCCTCCCGGGCCGACCTGGCCGCAGCGACCGGCCTGACCCGGGCCACCGTCTCCGCGGTGGTCGAGGACCTGCTCGCCGGAAGGCTGGTCAGCGAGGCCGACCCCGCACCTCGGGCCGGCGCCGGCCGTCCGGCCCGCGGGCTGGTGCTGGCCGACCAGGGCCCGGCCGGGCTCGGTCTGGAGGTCAACGTCGACTACCTGACGGTCTGCGTGGTCGACCTCGCCGGCCAGATCCGGCACCGCACCGTGCAGCGAGCCGACCTGCGCCCGGTCGCCCCCGCCGACGCCATCGCCCGGCTCGTCGAGCTGGCCGGCCGAGCCCGCGCCGACGCCGCCCGACAGGGCCTCACCCTGGCCGGGGCCGCGCTCGCCGTACCCGGCCTGGTGGACGACGCCGGGCTGGTCCGGCTCGCGCCGAACCTCGGCTGGCGGGACGTGCCGGTGCCCGCGCTGCTCGCCGGGCACCCGCCGCTCACCGAGCAGGTGACCGGCGTACCGGCCCTGGTGGTGGACAACGAGGCCAACCTCGCGGCGCTCGGCGAGCTGCACTCCCGGCCACCCGGCCCGGCCAGTTTCCTGCACATCTCCGGCGAGGTCGGCATCGGTGCCGGGATCGTGCTGGACGGGGCGCTGTTCCGCGGCGTCCGGGGGTGGAGCGGCGAGATCGGGCACCTTCCGGTCCACCCGCAAGGCCGCCCGTGCCGCTGCGGCGGACGGGGTTGTCTCGAGCAGTACGCCGGCCAGGAGGCGATCGTCGCCGCCGCCGGGCTGGCACGGGCCGAGCTTCCCGCGGACACCGCGACGGTACGACTGGCCGAGCTGGCCGAAGCGGGCGACGCCGACGCCCTACGGGCACTGCGGGACGCCGGGACCGCACTCGGTGTCGCCGTGGCCAGCGTGGTCAACCTGCTGGACCTGGACACCGTCGTGCTCGGCGGCGGATACGCCCCGCTCGCGCCCTGGCTGTGCCCGCCGGTGCTCGCCGAGATCTCCAGCCGGGTGCTCACCGCCGCCTGGTCGCCGGTCACGGTCCGCCCGGCGACGCTCGGCGCGGAGGCCGCCACGGTGGGCGCTGCCGGTTCGGTGGTCCGTCGGATCGTCGCCCAACCCGCCGGGTGGCTGGCCCGTTCCGGCTGACCCGATCCAGGCCGGCCCGGTCGCAACCGGCGATCCCAACGGGCCGCGCGGGGGTCAGGCGGTCCGTGCCACCGGGGAGTCGCCGGCCGGCCGCTCGCGGGGCGTGCCCACCGGGCGCTCCGGACCACCGGGCCACGCCCGGCCCGGCTCGACCGACCGGTCCCGCGCTTGCCCGGTCGGGTGATTCGGGTCATCCGCGCCGGTCGACGCGCTCTGCCCCTGCTGCTGGCGGGCGGTCTCGTCGAACTCCCGCATCCCGCGCAGCAGGGCCGTACGCCCCGCCGGGCTCATCCCGGCCAGGACGGCGGACAGCTGCGCCAGGCGGTCGGCTCGCAGCTCGGCGAGGAGCCGACGGGCATCCGGGGTGAGGTGCAGGGAGATCTCCCGCCGGTCGAAGCGACCCGGCTCGCGCTCCAGCATCCCCGCGGCGACCAACCGGTCGCAGAGCCGACTGGCGGAGCTGAGCAGCATGTCGAGCCGGCTGGCGAGCCCGCGCAGGTTGATCCCGTCGTGTTGCTCCACCACCGTCACGGCCCGTAGCTGGGCGCCGGAGACGCGGCTGGCAGTGCCCTCCCGAGCGGACTCCCACACGCCCAGCAGGGCGACCGCCGCGGTATCCAACGCGGCAGCCATACTCGGCTCAGGGTCCGGCGGACCGTGCAGTTCGGCCATGGTGGCCCGAGACTACTCCGAACCCGCTGGTGGTCGAGATTTGATCAAGGGAGTGGCCATGAGCGAACCGGTCAACCGGGCACGACGTGCCCTCAATGAGACACCCGCCGACCTGCTCGTCAACGGCGTGAACGACGTTCTCGACGAGGCGTACCAGATCACCGACGCCGAGCTGTTCCAGGTCGACTACCGACTCTCCGAGCTGCTGCCGCTCACCCAGGGTGAGGCCATCACCGGCCCCGGACATCCCGCCTGGCGCTCCTTCGACCACCAGTCGCCGATACTCGCTGACGGCGTCGGCTGGTTTCCGGTGAGCATGCGCGGCGAACGCCGGGGGGTGCTGCGACTCGCGCCGGTCCCGGACGACCCGGCCCTCCTCGGGGACCTCGCCGAGATCGCCACCGCACTCGCCCACGAGCTGAACGCCGTCGCCGCCGGCACCGACGTCTACCGCACGGCGGGCCGCAGCCAGCGGCTCACGCTGGCCGCGGAGATGCAGTGGGACCTCCTGCCCGGCCGCAGCCGGATCCGGCCCTCGTTCAGCCTCGCCGGGCAACTGGAGCCGGCGTACACGGTGCGCGGCGACAGCTTCGACTGGTCCGACGACGGGGACCGGCTCTGGCTCTCCACCATCAACGGCACCGGCGAGGGGGTCGCCGCGTCCCTGCTCACCTCGCTGGCCACCCACGCGTTGCGCAACGCCCGGCGGGCCGGGCTGGGCCTGGCCGATCAGGCCGCTCTCGCCGACCAGGCCATCTTCGACCTGTACCGAGGGAAGCAACACCTCTCCGCGCTGCTGATGGAGCTGGACCTGCGTTCCGGGGTGATGACGGTGGTCGACGCCGGCTCGCCCCGCCTGGTCCTGCTGCGCGGCGGAGAGGTCACCGAGCAGCCGCTGGAGGCGCAGTTCCCCCTTGGCATGTTCGAGGCGACCGACTACCAGGACCAGCGGTTCACGCTGGAGCGCGACGACCGGCTCTTCGTGGTCAGCGACGGGGTGGTCGATGCCACCGGGAGGAACGTGCGGTACGGGGAGACGGCGCTGGACCGGTTCGTCCGGCGAACCGGCCCGATGGAGCCGCTGGACGCCGTCCGCTCACTGATCGGCGACCTGCGCGCGTTCGTGGCCGGCGATCTGGTCGACGACGCGGTGGTGGTCTGCCTGGACTGGACCGGGCCGCAGCACTGACCGTCAGTACGCGCCGCGGCTGTTCAGCACGGCACCGAAGGTCTTCCAGAGGATGGTCAGGTCGGCGGCCAGCGACCAGTTCTCCACGTAGTAGAGGTCGAGCCGGATGCCGTCCTCCCAGCTCAGGTCGGACCGGCCGCTGACCTGCCACAGACCGGTCATGCCGGGCTTGACCAGCAGCCGGCGGGCCACGTCGCCGTCGTAGCGGGCCACCTCCGACGGCAGCGGTGGACGGGGCCCGACCATGCTCATCTGGCCCAACAGCACATTGACCAGCTGCGGCAGCTCGTCGAGCGACCACTTGCGCAACAGCCGACCGACCCGGGTGACCCGGGGGTCGTCGCGCATCTTGAACATCAGGCCGTCGGTCTCGTTACGGGCGGCCAGCTCGGCGAGCAGCGCGTCGGCGTTGACCACCATCGTGCGGAACTTGAAGACGCCGAACTCCTGCCCGCCCCGGCCGACCCGGACCTGTCGGAAGAGCACCGGACCCCGGCTGTCCAGCTTGATGGCCAGCGAGATGAACACGATCAGCGGGAACAGCAGCGCCAGCGCCAACGACGAGGCGGACCGGTCGACGAAGCCCTTGACCAGCTTGCGCGCGCCACGGAACTCGGGTGCCTCGACGTGGATCAGCGGCAGCCCCGCGACCGGGCGGGTGTGGATCCGGGGACCGGCCACGTCGGTCAGCGCGGGTGCCACGACGAGGTCGACGCCGGTGCCTTCCAGTTGCCAGCCGAGCCGCCGCAGCCGGGCCGCGGTCAGCTCGCCAGAGGCGGTCACCGCGACTGTGTCCGCGCCGATGGCGGTGGCGGCGTCCGGGATGCCACGGAACGACCCCACCACCGGCACGTCGCCGAGCCGCTGCGCCACCGGCGCCAGCAACGCGTCCGGAATGCAGGCCCCGACCACCTGGTAGCCGGCGTACGGCTCGCGGCGCAGCGTGTGCACCAACTCGAGCACGTGTGCCGTGTCGCCGACCACGAGTACCTTGCGGGACCAGCCGGCGCCCCGCGAGCGGGCCCGGTGCAGGCGCTTGCGGGCCGCGAAGCGGGCCACCACCAGGCCGATGGTGCCCACCCCGAAGGTGATGCCCAGGAAGCCCCGGGAGACCCCCACGTCCGCGATGTAACCGGCGATGGCGATCGCGCCGGCCAGCCGGAGACTGGCCGTGGTGACCCGCCGGTACTCGTCCGCGCCGTAGCCGACCACCCGGTCGTCGTAGCAGCCGAGCGCCTTGAGCGAGATCAGCCAGGCCAGCACCAGCCCCGGGGCCACCAGCACGTACGGGATCTCCGAGCCGGTCGGCTCGTCGTCACCGAACCGAGCGACGTAGCCGACGAGCAACGCGAGGATGAGGACGGTGGTGTCCAGTACCACCAGGACCCGGACGTAGGACCGTTCGTCGGCGCGCGCCAGCAGACCCTGCGGACGGCCATCCGGCCGCGCCGACGTGCTGGCGGGGGTCATCAGGGTGGACGTGCTCACCGGCCCTCCCACTCTGATCAGGATGGCCCCGGTCGGCGGGTCGGACCGGTGACGGACCGACAATGCGGGAGCCCCTCGACATCCTGCCCTGAGAATTATGGTCGCCGATTGCTTCGGACGTATTGCCGTCACTTTTCTTCAACACACGGCACGAAAATAAGGCCCGCCGTACCGGCAGTCCGGTACGGCGGGCCTTTACGGCTGTGCGTCGACTCAGCGCGGCGCCGGGGGCCGCCGCGCGATGGCGGTGAGGAAGATGCTGCCGATCTCGCTCGGGTCCTTGGTGACGAAGACGTCGCCACCGGTCACCTTCGTGATCGACTCCAGCTCGCCCTTGCTGACGCCCTCACCGATACCGATCATGATGACCTGTACCGGACGCTCCGGGTCGGCCATCTGCTTCAGCTGGGCGAGCAACTGCTGCTGGCTGACGCCGTTGTCGTCCTCGTTCTTGCCGTCGGTGAACAGCACGATCGAGTTGACCCGGCCCGGCTGCCAGTCCGCCAGCACCGCCTTGTACGCGGCCAGCATCGTGTCGTAGAGGCCGGTGTCGCCGCTCGAGGGCTTGATGGTGGCGAGCGCCGTCTCCAACTGGCCGCGCTGGCCCGAGAGGGGGCCGATGGGGACCAGCTCGCGGTAGTCCCGGTTGCCGATCAGCTTGGTCGAGAAGGTCCACAGGCCGATCGCCCAGGAGTCGTCGAAGAGGCCGAGACCGCGGCGTGCCGCGTCCACGGTGACCTCCTCCCGGCTGCGCTTGTTGGCGCTGGGCACCTCGTCCTTCATCGAGCCCGAGACGTCGATAACGCAGAGCATCCGGCCGGACTGGGTGGCGATCGACCAGCTGGAGACGACCCGCTGGATGGCGGCCGGGTCCAGGCCGCCTGCCGCGGTGCCACCGGCGGCCGGCGCGCTCGACGCGCCGCCGGCCGGGCTGGGCGCACCCTGTGGCGCGTGGAAGCCGTCGCCCCAGTTGCCGTCCGGCGACCGCAGCGACTGCGCCGCCAGGCGGTTACGGAACGAGGGTGCGGTGAGCAGCTCGTACAGCACCTTGGCCGCCGCCGCCTTGCTCGGCTCGATACCGGGCAGCACTGAGTACGGGTAGTCCAGCGGCATCGGCGCCGGCTCCAGGTAGAGCGCGGCGAGCGGCACCGGCGGCCGCTTGTTGTTGTAGGCGATAACGTCTTCTTCGGACAGCGCCGCCGCGCCGAGACCGCTCGCGATGGACGTCGCGTCCGTGGCCGTCGGGAAGCGGGCCAGCAGGTCGTTACGGAGCGAGGACCGTCCGGTGGCCAGCGCCCGCAGCGCACCCACGGTGTTGTTCTGGGCGTCGCCTCCGGCACCGTTGGCGGCCGCGGTCAGGGAGAGCAGACCCGACAGGCCGGCGGCGTCCCGGGTCGGCTCGACGATGCCGGTGCGGAGCGGCTTGCTGCTGTTGACCAGCTTGAGCAGATCGGTCCAGCTGAACTTCTTGTTGGGCCAGCCGCGCAGGGTGGCAACCGGCTCGGGCATCGCGACGACGACCGGGCTGCGCGCGATGGAAGCGCCGTTGGTCGGAGCGAACGCGGTCGCTTCCTTCTTGAGCCGCAGCAGCCAGGTCGAGGAGTCCGGCACCCAGACGTCCGGGGTGACGGCGGTGCCGCTGGCCTGCCCGACGCCGGCCAGGACTGCGCCGTGCTTGGCGGCCACCACGGCGGCCACGTCGACCGGGTCGGACGCCGAGACATCCACCCGGATGCAGGTGCTGCCCACCGCGGCGCCGTCCTTGGTCCACTGGGAGGCGGCGGCGTCCACCGCTGGCGCCAGCTCGGAGGCGACCGATACGGCGAGCCGGATCTCTCCCGAACAGCTGGGTTGGATCAGCTCTCGATAGCCGAACCAGACGCCGGTGCTGACGACGAGGACCGTCGCCGTCGCGGCGACTGCTGTTAGTTGGAGTTTCGAACGCATGCGATGGCGGCCAGCTGACACCTGACCATCTTGCGTATCAGGTGCCCTTCCTGCCACAACCGTTCGGACGAAAGTTACTCAGGAGATACAGTTGATCGCGGTTTAGCTGCGGAGCGTGATGGTACGGCCTCGTGGCGTTGCAACTTCGCGGTGTCGTCCGTCGAACTCTCAGCTCACGGCAGCACGCAGGTCGGGCTCGGCACCGGCACCGGCTCGCCGATCGGCACCGGGATTCCGGTGTCGGCGTCCCGCCGGAAGATCCGCACCATGTCCGCCCGCTCGTCGGCGACGTAGAGGTGCTCGCCGATCAGCGCGAAGTGCCGAGGCCACCCGCCGTCGGTGTCCACCTCGGCCACCAGTTCGGGCAGCTCACCGACCAGATCGAAGACGGCGATAGTGCCCACCCCGCGGTTGGCGACGTAGAGGAAACGCCCGTCCGGGCAGACCGCCACCTCCGACGGCTGGACGTGACCGGACCGCTCGCTCGCCTCGACGCGACCACGCTGGTGCAACCCGCCGTCGTCGGTCAGGTCGTACGCGGTGACCGAGGCGTCCAGCTCGCCAACGAGATAGCAGCGCCGCCCGTCGGGGTGGCGGGCCAGGTGCCGGGGGCCGGTGCCGGGGTTCGTCCGGATCCGTGGCCCGCGGGGCACCAGCCGCCCGCTCGCGCCGTCCAGGTCGTACCGGTAGACCGAGTCCGTGCCGAGATCCACCGCGAGCAGCGGCCCCCGGCCCGCCCCCGGCGAGACCATGTGGCTGTGCGCCCGGTCCTGGCGCTCCGGGTCGGGGCCGTGCCCCTCGTGCACCACCAGGTCGGTGCGCTCGCCGGGCACACCCTGCGGGTCGAGCGGGAAGACCGCGACGCTGCCGCTGCCGTAGTTGGCCGCCACGAGGTGGCCGCCGTCGGGCAGCACCGCCAGGTGGCACGGCTCGGCGCCGCCGGTCGACCGACTACCGAGGGCGTCCAGTGCGCCGTCCGGCCCGACCGTCCACGCGCTGATCTCCCCGTCCGCCAGTTCGTTGACCGCGTAGAGCACCGGCTGGGACGGGTGCCGGGCCAGGAAGGACGGGGACGGCGTGACCGCCACCGTGCCGAGCGGGGTCAGTGCCCCGGTGGCCGGGTCGCGGCGGGCCGCGATGATGCCGCTGCCCCGTCCGCCGCTCTGCGCGGTGTAACCCCCGATGTGGACGACCTCACCCTGACCACTCACGTCCAACTCCTCCGCCGGCATCCTCCGTCGATCCAACCAGAGGCTGCCCGCGTCGCCGCCGGCTTAACCCGCTTTCCGGCCCCGGTCATGCCGCCGACACCGGCTCCCCGCGCTGCCGGGCCACGTGCTCGACCAGGGAAATCAGCACCAACTTCCCGGACTGCCGGTCCCGGGCGTCGCAGAGCACCATCGGCACGTCCGGGTCCAGGTCGAGCGCCCGGCGTACGGTCTCCAGGTTGAACCTGCGGGAGTCGTCGAAGCAGTTCACGCCCACCACGAACGGGATGCCCCGCTGCTCGAAGTAGTCGATGGAGGGGAAGCAGTCGGCGAGCCGACGGGTGTCGGCGAGCACCACCGCGCCCAGCGCGCCGAAGGCCAGCTCGTCCCAGAGAAACCAGAACCGGTCCTGACCCGGGGTGCCGAACAGATAAACCTGCAGGTCGTCGTTGATGGTGATCCGACCGAAGTCCATCGCCACCGTGGTGGTCGACTTACCCTCCACCCCGGAGATGTCGTCGGTGCCGATCCCGGCGTCGGTCAGCACCTCCTCGGTCTGCAGCGGCCGGACCTCGCTCAACGCGCTCACCAGCGTCGTCTTGCCAGCCCCGAAGCCGCCGGCGATGAGGATCTTTAGTGCCAGTGGGATGGTGAGGCCAGATCCCGCCTGGTCATAGCGCACGAAGTCCACTGACCACCGCCTTGAGGATGTTGTCGTCGGGAAGCTGGCCGGCGGTCGGCGGCTCGTGCACCGCGACCAGGCCCTGAGTGAGGAGGTCTCCGAGCAGTACCCGGACCACACCGAGCGCGAGGTCCAGTTCGGCGGCCAGCTCGGCCACCGGCACCGGCCGGCGAGCCAGCGCGACCAACCGCCGGTGCTCCGGGAGCAACTGCGGATGGGCCTCCGGGTCGAGGTCGGCCCCGGCCAGGACCATGGCGATCAGGTCGAATCCGTCGACGGCGGAGCGTACCCGGCCGCCCGTCAGGGTGTACGGGCGCACCACCGGGCCGGCCTCACCGTCCAGCCACTCGTGCTGCGGCCCGGGCGGCTCAGCCCGCATCACCGGCACCCGCCGACGAACGGGCCGGCGTCGCGAGGTTCTCCCCCACCCGGATGACCAGCATCGCCATCTCGTACGCGACCAGGCCGATGTCCGCGTCGGCATCGCTCACGACGGCCAGGCAGGTGCCCTGCCCGGCGGCGGTGACGAAGAGGTACGCCGATTCCATCTCCACCACGGTCTGCCGGACCGGGCCACCGTCGACGTGTCGGCTCGCGCCCCGGGCCAGGCTGGAAAAGCCAGCGGCGAGCGCGCAGAGGTGCTCGGCATCGGAGCGTTCCAGCTCGGCCGAGGAGCCGAGCAGCAGCCCGTCGGCGGAGAGCACCACCGCCTCCCGGGCTGCCGGCACCCGTTGCACCAACTCGTCGAGCAGCCAGTCGAGGCCGGTGTTCTGCTTCGTCGAATGCCGCACTAGGCGTCCCTCTCAGTCGGGGTCAGGGGTTCGGGGGCGGTAACCGGTCCGGGCACGGCGGACGTTGCCGGCGTCGGGTCGGCCGCCGGCCCCGAGGCGGCCGGGGCGGGCAGCGCCGCCCCACCTGGCGGCGCCACCGGCGCCGTCGAATCTGCCGGCACCGAAGGACCCGCCGGCGCTGGTGGGCTGGCCGGCGCTGGTGGGGCCGGTGGCGGGACGACGGTGGCGCGGCCTCGGGCGGTGCCGGCCTGTAGGGCCGCCATGACCCGGCGCACCTCCTCCGGCGAGCGGGGCGTGGGGGTGTCGGCGACCGCCGACACAGGCCGGGCATCGGGGGTACGGCGTCGCACCCGCCGAGGCAGCCCGTCCAGGTCGTCCGTGGTCCCACCGGCGGTCGACGCCCGATCGGCCGCACCGCCGCCCGAGCCGTTGGCGAAACGTGTGTCCACGGCCGTCGTCGCACTGGCCGACGGGGCCGTGGGCGGCCGGGTGCGGGCGACCCGCGGCCGCTGGGCGTTGCCCCGACGCCCGGCCCGGGACAGCCGGCGGTCCGGCGCGTCGCCCAGCGTCGCCGGGTCGGGGCCGGCGGGCGGTTCGGCGGTGACCAGGTCGCTGGGGACCAGCACCACGGCGGTCACACCGCCGTCGCCGGAGGGGCGCAGCCGCACCTTCACGCCGTGGCGGGCGGCCAGCCGGGCCACCACGAAGAGGCCGAGCCGAGCGCTCTGCGTCGGGTCGAACTCGGGCGAGCTGGCCAGCCGGACGTTCGCGCTCTCCAGCGCCGCGTCGGACATCCCCAGCCCGCGGTCGGTGATCTCCAGGGCGTACCCGTTGGCCACCTGCTCGCCGGTGACGGTGACCCGGGTGTCCGGCGGGGAGAAGGCGGTGGCGTTCTCGATCAGCTCGGCGAGCAGGTGGATGACGTCACCGACGGCCCGGCCCAGCACACCGGCCGGGTGTACGGCGGTGATGTCCACCCGGTCGTACGCCTCGACCTCGGAGCTCGCGCCCCGGATCACGTCGACCATCGCGACCGGGTTGCGCCAGCCCCGACCCGGCGCTGAACCGGCGAGAATGACCAGGTCCTCGGCGTGTCGGCGGAGCCGGGTGGACAGATGGTCCACCTGGAACAGTTCGGCCAGCTCGTCCGGATCCTCGGCGCGTCGCTCCATCTTGTCCAGCAGGGCGAGTTGCCGGTGCACGAGGCTCTGGCTGCGCCGCGCGATGTTGAGGAAGACCTCGTTGAGCCCTCGGCGGAGGGTGACCTCGTCCACCGCGGCCTGCACCGCCGTGCGCTGCACCTTGGTGAAGGCCCGACCGACCTCGCCGATCTCGTCGTGGCCGTACTCCAGCGGAGGCGCCTCGCGGGCGACATCGACCTGCTCGCCACGCCGCAGCCGGGTGACCACGTCGGGCAGTCGGTGGTCGGCCAGCTCCAGGGCGGCGGTACGGACTCCGCTGAGTCGGCCGGCCAACGTGCGGCCGACCCGCAGCGCCACCAGCACCGAGAGCACCACCGCGCCAAGTCCGAGGACTCCGGTGGCGGCCAGCCGGACCAGGATCCGGACCGCCATCGGCACCGAACGGTCGGTGAGCCCGTCGGCCTCGGTCAGCTCGAAGTCGCGGAGCTGCTGCTGTACGGCGTCGTGGCTGGCCTGCCAGGCGGCCGCGTTGACCGGGGGTCGACCGGACCGGTTGGCCGAGATCACCGCGTCCTGCAGCGTGCGCAGCCGGCCGAACGCCGCGCCCTCGGTCAGCTGCTGGTACGCGGCCCGGCTGGCGTCGGGCAGGTCGGCCACCGCGCTCTCGATGAGCCACCGCTCGTTGCCGATGATCTGGACGAGCTGGGCGTGCTCGCCCACGTCGAACCGGCCGGCGATCAGCGCGCCGGACAGCAGGGCGTCGGTCTGCCCGAGCAGCTCCCGGGAACGGCCCAGTGCGGTGAGCGCGTGCGCCTGCCGGTTGAGGCCGGGGTCGGCCAGGTTGGCCATGCCGTCGAACGCGTGGAAGGCCGCGGTGATCATGCCGCTGTACAGGCCGAGCGCGCCAGCTCGGTCGACCTTGTAGTCGTCGATGAAGCCTCGGCCCGCAGGCAGCGCCGCCAAGGCGGTGACCAGCTGGTCGACCCGGGCGTCGAGCAGGTCGTCGGCGGCGTCGCGCAGCGCCTCCCCGTCGACCCGGCGACGCAGCTCGGCGACCGCCCGATCGGTGCGCTGCCGCTGCTCGGTCAGGGCCGGCAGCTCGTCGGTGCCGGCGAGCTGCACCACCGAGAGCCGGCGTTCCCGTTGCAGCTCGGTGACCACCGTCTCGCCGGGCCGGCCCAGGTCGTACAGGAGGGTCCGGGCGGACAGGAGGTCCAGGGCCGGACCGAAGGTCAGCGTGGTGGCAAAGATCCACAGGGCCAGCAGCGCGGTCACCGGCGCGACGACCAACGCGGTCAGCTTGGATCGGATCGGCCAGTCGCGGGTTCTCATCAGACCTCGCCCGTACAGGTGGCAGGAGGGATGCCGGCACCGCCGGGCAACGCGCCGACCGGTCACGCCCGGCTGACGCCGGGCACCGGCGCGGGCGCCTTGGGCAGGATACGTAATAGCGGGCCGTTGCACTACCGCCCGTCGCGCCGAGGTCAACGCCGTGCTGGAGGCACCGTCACGTCGAGCGCCCGCCAACGCACTCCCGGGGCGCTGGGTGCTCTCTGGAACGAGTCAAGTTCTGGCCGAAACTGGCGAGGAAAGTCCCCCGGATCGGGATTGGTGATCAGTGCGCGGAGGGAATACCAGGTGACGAAGGAGGAGCCATGTCGCCCACGCAGATAATCGTCATCGTGCTCGTCGTGCTGGTGGTCGTCGCGGCACTGGCCGTGGCCGCCCGCTCGCTCACCCGGCGCCGCGAGCTGCGCAGCCGGTTCGGTCCGGAGTACGACCGGGTGGTGGCGGAGCAGGACAGCCGGCCCGCCGCGGAGCGCGAGCTGCGCGACCGGGAACGCCGCCACGCCGAGCTCACGCTCACCCCGCTCAGCCCGGAGTCCCGGGCTCGCTACGTCGCCGCCTGGGAAGAACTCCAGGTCCGCTTCATCGACTCGCCGAGCGAGACCGTGGGTGATGCGGACGAGCTGGTCACCCGGCTCATCGAGGAGCAGGGCTACCCGACCGGGGACTTCTCCGACCAGATCGCCCATCTGTCCGTCGAGCATGCCCGCACGCTCAGCAACTACCGGGACGCGCACGAGATCCACCTGCGCAACTCCCGGGGCGAGGCCAGCACCGAGGAGCTGCGCCAGGCGGTCGTGCACTACCGGGCGCTCTTCGCCGACCTGCTCGGTGAGGAGCCGGTCGGTCACCGCCCACCCGAACAGCGCCACCCGGACACCCCGCACGACGCCACGAGCCGTTGAGGAGGCCACCGATGCGCCATGAAGAGCAGCAGGTGAGCAACGACCACCCGGAGGCCGTCCGCTCCGCGCCGGTACCGGTGCCAGCGACCGGCGACCGGGCCGGCCACACGGACGTACCCGAGGACGCCCTGGACGACCGGGGCACCTTCGACGACCCGGCCGCCGACGACGAGTGGACCGACGGCTCCGACCGGCGCGCCCGCCCCGATGACCGGGCGACCGACCCGGACGACGAGCGCGAGTTCCACGAGCCGGGTCCGCTGCCGACGACGTTCGGCGCCACCACCGTGTCCGACGCGGTGGCGGCGTCCGCGCTGGCCAGCCCCAACCGCGAGGACCAACCGGACCCCCGGGCGGAGCGGACCGCCCAGCCCGGCGACGGCGCCGAGGACGGCGAGCCCGTGGGTCTGCGCGCGGACCCGACCGCGGAGTCGGAACTGCACCGCCGCGACATCGACGCGGGAGCCGATTCGGACACGGACACGCGCACCGTCGTACCGGTGGGAAGCACGGACGGCGCGCCCGAACGACGCAGCGATCTGACCGGGACCGACGGCGAGGCGGACGCGGCCCCCTACGGCAGCGCGACGCCGGAGATGGTCGACCCGGATGCCGACGGTGATCCGGCACCCACCGGCACCTCCCTGGAGTCCGCCGGGACGTCGCTGCCCGCCGGGTCGACGGTGGCGGCCGAGCCGGCCACGCTCCTCGACGCGGACACCGCGCAGGGGTTCCGGGACCGGTGGCGGGACGTGCAGTTGCGCTTCGTCGACGATCCACAGGCTGCGGCTGGCGAGGCGCAGTCACTGGTGGAAGAGGCCATCCAGGCGCTCGCCTCGGCGCTGGCGGCCCAGAAGAACACGCTGGGCGGCTGGCAGGACGCCGGCTCGGCGGACACCGAGGAGCTGCGGATGGCGGTACGCCGCTACCGGGACTTCCTGGACCGCGTGCTCGGTCGCTGAGCGACAGACCACGGGCGCCCCGGCCGTCGGCCGGGGCGCCTCCGCATGCCGTAAACGCCGCATCCCGGCCCGGAGGCGTGAAACCTCGCGCCCTGGGTAATAGGCCGCGCGGATCCGATCACGGACAGCGACGAGAGGTGACGGGGATGGACGGCGGGGGCGGTCTTCGGCTCAACATGAACGGCCTGGACTACCTCATCCTGGCGCTGTACTTCGTCACCGTCCTCGGGGTCGGCTTCGCCGCGCGGCGGGCGATCCGGACCAGCGTCGACTTCTTCCTCTCCGGCCGGTCACTGCCGGCCTGGGTGACCGGGCTCGCCTTCGTCTCGGCGAACCTGGGCGCGCTGGAGATCATCGGGATGGCCGCGAACGGCGCCCAGTACGGCGTGATGACGGTCCACTACTACTGGATCGGCGCGGTGCCGGCGATGGTCTTCCTGGGCATCGTGATGATGCCCTTCTACTACGGCTCGAAGGTCCGCAGCGTGCCCGAGTACCTGCGGCTGCGATTCAACCGCCCCACCCACCTGCTGAACGCCCTGAGCTTCGCCGTCGCCCAGGTGCTGATCGCCGGGGTGAACCTGTACGCGCTGGCCCTCGTGATGCAGGCGCTGCTTGGCTGGCCGCTCTGGACCGCGGTCGTGGTCGGCGCGGCGATCGTCCTCGCGTACATCACCATCGGCGGTCTGTCCGGGGCGATCTA
This sequence comes from Micromonospora sp. CPCC 205539, assembly GCF_036906815.1. Taxonomy (NCBI): domain Bacteria; kingdom Bacillati; phylum Actinomycetota; class Actinomycetes; order Micromonosporales; family Micromonosporaceae; genus Micromonospora; species Micromonospora sp. CPCC 205539. Next base: position 119,887 of record NZ_JBAKHW010000020.1, read on the forward strand.
CAACGAGGTGCTCCAGTTCTTCGTCATCCTGGCCGGCCTCATCCCGGTCACCGTGATCGGCCTGGTCAAGGTCGGCGGGGTGAACGGACTGATGGACGCGGTCCGCGACTCCAAGCTCGGCGAGGCCGGCCTGCACGCCTGGCAGGACACCGGCAGCACGGCCAACCCCCTCGGCGCGCAGTGGATCGGAATCGTCTTCGGCCTGGGCTTCGTGCTCTCCTTCGGCTACTGGACGACGAACTTCGCCGAGGTGCAGCGCGCCCTCTCGGCCAAGAACATGAGCGCCGCCCGGCGTACCCCGATCATCGCCGCGTACCCGAAGCTGTTCATCCCCCTGGTCACGATCATCCCTGGCCTGGTGGCCCTGGTGACGGTGAAGGGCCTCGGCGCGGACAGCGGCGCCCTCCAGTACAACAACGCGATTCCGCTGCTGATTCGCGACCTGCTTCCCAACGGCGTGCTCGGGGTGGCGGTCACCGGCCTGCTCGCCTCGTTCATGGCCGGCATGGCGGCCAACGTGAGTGGCTTCAACACCGTCTTCACCTACGACATCTGGCAGGCGTACATCCGTCCCGGCCGGTCGGACGAGTACTACCTGAAGGTCGGCCGCTGGGCGACGGTCGCCGCCGTGGTCATCGGGATCGGCACCGCGTTCATCGCGGCCGGGTTCAGCAACATCATGAACTACATCCAGGCGCTCTTCTCGCTGTTCAACGCGCCACTGTTCGCCACCTTCATCATCGGCATGTTCTGGAAGCGGATGAGCGCGCTGGCCGGCTTCTGGTCACTGCTGCTCGGCACCCTGGCCTCGCTGGCCACGTACCTGCTCTACAAGGGCGGCGTGATCGGCTTCAACTCCGACCTGGAGGAGAGCTTCTGGGGCGCCGGCATCGCGTTCGTCACGGTGGCGGTGGTCGCCGTGGTCCTCACCCCGCTCACGTCGCCCAAGCGTGACGAGGAGTTGCGCGGTCTGGTCTACGGCATGGGCGGCGTCGACATCAAGGGCGACGTGCTCACCGGGGACGCCGTCTGGTACCGCTCCCCCGTACTGCTCGGCGTGATCGCGGTGGCGCTCGCCGCCCTCTTCTACATCCCGGTCTTCTAGGAAAGGGGTCGGCAGATGGACAACCACGGCCAGCCGGCACAGGACCCGCTGATCGACGAGGCGCAGGCGGAGCAGCGCCGTTCCGCCGCCGCCCGCCTGTTCGACATCCGTCGCGTGATCGGTGGGCTCTTCGTGGCGTACGGGATCATCGTGACGTTGATCGGCGTCTTCGACAGCCGGGCCGAGATCGACAAGGCCCAGGGCGTCCGGATCAACCTGTGGGCCGGGCTGGTGATGCTCGTCTTCGGCCTGCTCATGCTGCTCTGGCAGTGGATGCGCCCGGCGGAGTCGCCGACCCCCAACGAGAAGCAGCCCGACAGCTGACCGCATGGGCGCCTCCGCACCGGGTAGGCGAGGGGGATCACAGGCAACGCGCCGGACACAGGAGGCAGCGCCATGACCAATCGTGACCGCCGACCGCCGCTGGAGGAGAGCCCGGAGATGGCCGCCGCGGTGGACGACGACAGCACCGTGCCGCAGCTCAGGTCGGGAGGCGGCGCCGATGCGGACACCCCGTCCTTCGCCGAGCCTCGCGACCGGCCGGGCGACCTGGCGCCGGACACCGACGACGTGATCGCCGACCCGTACGCGGCGGGCACCGGGGCCACCGGGACGGGCACCGGCGCCGGCGGGGACAACATCCGCACCGGTGCCGAGCAGCCCTGGGAGCCGGAGGACCTCGTGATGGCCCGGGGGCAGGACCTCACTCCGGAGAACCTGGACAAGGCGCGACGTGATCTCGCCGAGCAGGGGCGGGCGGCGATCGAGCGCACCGTGCCCTGACCTGGGCGCAGTGCGGGGTCCCCGGCCCGACCATCACGGTCGGACCGGGGACCGGGGAACCTGCCGCCGGCAGTGCCTCACCTACCGCTGGCGGCGGGTTGGTACGGGCGCGATCCGTCAGAGCGCCGGGTACGCGTTGCGCATCAACTCCTGGAACTGGGCGGAGAACCACGCGCCGGAGATGGGCGCGTTGGGCAGCGCGCCGCTCAGGCTGTTGCCGTTACGGGCGTTCCCGGTGTAGGTCGGGTCGCACATCCGGTCGAAGCCCTTGCCCTCGTCGTTCGGGATGAGTTCGCTGGAGCCGTCCGACTCACCGGGCGGCTTGACCCAGACGTACGCGTCGATGCCCGCCTCCGGCGCCGCCGTGGGCCGCTCGCCGAGGCCGGCGCCGGACTGGTTGCACCAGTTGCCGGCGTGGATCCGACGGTCGATCCGGCCACCGTTGACGTAGGTGTCGACGGTGGTCGTCGCGCCCGGTCCGGTGGGCCGCGCGGAGCCGCCCCAGCCGTTGCGGGAGGTGTCGATCAGCATGCCGATGTTGCTGTCGAAGCCGACCGAGACCAGCTTCTGCCGGAACGCCTGGGCGAACGACAGCTCGTCGACGTAGAAGTTCCAGTCGATCCACTTGGACTGCCGCACCGTCGTGCCGTTGACCGAGTCGGTGATCTTGACGTACGGCTCGCGCAGCGCCGAGTAGTTCGCCGTGTTGACGATGAAGCCGTGCACGTTCGCCACCGTGCTGCCGGAGGCGACCGCGGCGCTCTTGAGCATGTCGGCGGTGGGACCGAAGTTGCTGTCCCAGCCGATCCAGCCGTGGTGTGCGGCGTCGATGTAGTTGTAGACGTTGCCGATGGCGCCGAGCTTGCTCAGCGCGTACCCGACGCCGTTGACGTACGCGCCATTGGCCTTGACCGTGTCGCACATGGCGGTGCCGCCGGGCTGACCGGAGGTGTTCGTCACCAGGTTCGGCAGCGAGTCGATCTCGATGATGTTGATGATCCGCAGGTTCCGGTACTTCGACTCGGCCTGGATCGCGGCGATCGGGTCGATGTACTCGGCCTTGTAGCGGGGCAGGTCGTTCGGGCCCAACTCACCGTTGGAGGCGAGCGCGGCGCAGTCCCGCCCGGGCAGGTTGTAGATCACGAACTGGATGTATCCGGCGCCCTGACGCAGTGCCTCCTCGAGGTGGTCCCGCACCCCGAAGGCGCCGTTGGAGCTGCTGCCGGAGGTGCCGTTGATGGCGGCGATCCGGTCCAGCCAGACCGCGGTCGGGTTGTTGGAGACCCGGCTGCCGCCCGGCTCGGCGTCCGCCTTGGCCTTCCACTCCGGGTTCACGTACCCCCGGACCCCGGCGTACGGGTTGTTCACCTTGCTGCCCGCCGGCGGCGGGTCGGTCGGCGGCGGGTCGGTCGGCGGGGGATCGGTCGGCGGGGTGGTCCCGCCGTTGCAGACCACACCGTTGAGGGTGAACGAGGCCGGCTTCGGGTTGCTGCCGCTCCACGCGCCGTTGAAACCGAGGCTGGTCGACGCGCCGGTCGCGAGACTGCCGTTGTACGACAGGCTGCGCGCGGTCACCTGGCTGCCGGTCTGGCTGAACTCGGCCGACCAGCCCTGCTGCAGCCGCTGGCCGGAGTTGGGGAAGGTCCAGCCCAGCGTCCAACCGTTGATCGGGTCACCGAGGTTCTTGATGGTGATGCTTGCGGTGAAACCACCGGGCCAGTCGTTCGTCGTGTACGCGACGTCGCACTGCGTCGCGGCGTGCGCCGCGGTGACCGGTAGGGTCACCAACCCACCGGCGACCAGGGCGCCCGCGCTGGCGAGCGCGAGGGCCCGGCGTTGGCCGGACAGCCTTCTCCACACATTCATGCCACTGATCTCCTTGGGCGAGACCGGGCCCGGGTACGGCCCGGCGGGACGGCCCGGTGGGCGTCCTTGGACGGACGGCCGCCGGCGCCAACGGGATTCTTTGGGGCCCGCCCGGACGGGCTGTGGTGGTGGTGAGCGGCCGGCGCGCGGCCGGTCGGTCTGTCGGCGGCGGAACGTCGTCCGGCGGACCGGATGCCCTCGACTCGCTGCCTGCGCGGTATGGCTCTGCGAACCGCGTGTGCCGATTCTTGCATGGGAGCGCTTCCATAGCAATGGTTCGATGCCTTCAGCAGGACGCCCAAGGCGGATTTCGAGCCGGCACCGCGACTCCGAGATCGGTCCGGCCCAAAGTCGGACGATCCCCTCGCCGCGGACCGAGTGGTGTGAGCAGGAGCGGGAATGCCGCCGCCGGCCGGTACCGGACGAGCCCCATGAGGGACACATGGCGAGCGCGCAACGCCATGCGCCACGTGGAACGCCGTGACGCGGGTGAGATGGCGCTCCGTACGGCGAAAGCCGCGTAGCACCCCTTAGCCGCTTACCTACAGCAAAAGGCAAAATGCGAATCTTTCACTCGATAATTCGTGAAACGGTCTAACGTCTGTCTTAGCTCGGTTGTCGCCGGGCTCAGGACAACAGGGATGGAGTGACGCAGGTCATGGCTAAGAAGATGCTCGGGAAGGTCGTTGCGGGCGCCGCGCTCGGCGGTGCATCGCTCCTGGTGTTCTCGCCGGGGATCGCGTTCGCCGAAGGACACCACGACGACGGCAAGGTCTACGCCAAGCCGCACGTCGTCAAGGCCGGCGACGAGGTCAAGCTCCTCGAGATCTGCCCGGATCGGCAGGAGCACGCGTACGTGTGGTCCAAGGTCACCGGCAAGGTCAAGCTCAAGCCCGTCCGCGACGACCGCGGCGACGATCGCGGCGACGAGTGGAACAAGGAGGAGGACTCCTACGACCACGACGACGAGGGCAAGGACGAGCACGGCAAGGACGACGACAAGGGCAAGGACGAGCACGGCAAGGACGACGACAAGGGCAAGGACGAGAACGGCAAGCACGAAGACGGCAAGGAAGACGACAAGAACAAGGACGAGCACGGCAAGGACGAGAACGGCAAGGACAAGTCGGGTGGCCAGGGCGGCGGCGCTGCCGCCGACGCCTACGGCGACGAGGACAGCAAGGACTGGAAGGGCGAAGAGCACGACCAGGACGCCAAGGACGAGGACAAGAAGGACTGGGAGTCCAAGGACGAGGACAAGAAGGACTGGGACTCCAAGGACGAAGACAAGAAGGACTGGGACTCCAAGGACGAGGACGAGTACGGCTCGGACGAGCGCGACTCCGACAAGGGCTGGGAGTCCAAGGGCGACGACGAGTACGGCTCGGACAACGAGTACGGCTCCGACGACGAGTACGGCTCGGACCGTGGCGGCGACTACGGCAAGGACGACGACGAGTACGGCTCCGACCGTGGCGGCGACTACGGCAAGGACGACGACGAGTACGGCTCCGACCGTGGCGGCGACTACGGCAAGGACGACGACGAGTACGGCTCCGACCGTGGCGGCGACTACGGCAAGGACGACGACGAGTACGGCTCCGACCGTGGCGGCGACTACGGCAAGGACGACGACGAGTACGGCTCCGACCGTGGCGGCGACTACGGCAAGGACGACGACAAGTACGGCTCCGACCGTGGCGGCGACTACGGCAAGGACGACGACAAGTACGGCTCCGACCGTGGCGGCGACTACGGCAAGGACGAGGACCGCTGGGAGCACGAGCGGGAATTCGTCTACTACGGCGAGGCCAAGGTCGACGAGGATGCCCGCCCGGGTCGCTACGAGCTCAAGGGCTCCTGCGGCGAGGGTGAGCTGGTCGTGCTGCCGCACGGCGGGGTCGACGGTGGTGACGGTGGCATGAGCACCGGTACCGACCGTGGCCTGGCCACCGGTGGGGCGAGCCTGCTCGGCGCTGCGGCACTGGGCGGGATCGTGCTGATGCGTCGTCGGCGCACCGATGGTTCCCTCATCTGACGTGACGACGTCACGGGCCGGCGGCCGTCACGGGAAACCGTGGCGCGCCGCCGGCGCGGTCGTCGTCGTCACCGTGGCCATGGTGGGTGCCGGCATGATCGGCGCCGCCACCAAGACAACGTCCACTCCCCGCCCGCCGCAGCCCCTGGCCCAGGCCGGGCCGCAGTTGCCCGGGCCGGCCGACACCACCGGGGCTGTGACGCTGGGGGAGGTCGCGGCCGGGATGGCTCGCTCCGCCCCGACCAGCATCGAGATCCCCCGGATCGGCGTCGACGCGACGATCCTGTCGCTGGGCACCAACCCGGACGGCACCGTCCAGGTCCCCCCGTTGGATCAGGCCGAGAAGGCCGGTTGGTACGAGCCGGGCGCGAGCCCCGGCGAGACCGGCAACGCGGTCATCGTCGGGCACGTCGATTCGGCGAAGCTCGGCCCGGCCGTCTTCTTCGACCTCGGCTCCCTCGCCCCGGGTGACACGATCACCATTCAGCGGGCGGACGGGACACCGGTCACCTTCCGGGTCGACTCGGTGCAGTCGTACCCGAAGACGGCCTTCCCCACGGATCTGGTGTACGGGCCGAACGACCGGCCCGGCCTACGGGTGGTCACCTGCGGCGGTCAGTTCGACGAGGCTGCCAAGAGCTATCCGGACAACGTGGTCGCCTTCGCCACGCTGATGTAGTGACCCAGGATCACGAACGCGGTCCGGCCGGTCGGGTCACCCCGACCGGCCGGACCGCGTTCGTCGTGCGGGCTCAGACCGCGGCCGAGGTCCGCACCAGCGTACGGATCTGGCGCAGCAGCACGGACAGGGCGGCGAGATCCGCCCGCGACTCGTCGAACTCCCCCATCGCCTGCCGGGCACGGTGGATCGAGGTGGCGTTCGACTGCTCCCACTCCTGCACTCGCTCGTGCGGCGAGCGTTCGTTCGGGGTGGAGCCGAGCACCTCCGCGGTGAGCGCGGCCAGCGCGGCGTACAGGTCGTAGCGCAGCGCCATCCGGGCCAGCGTCTGCCAGCGGTCCTCCCGCGGCAGCAGGGAGATCTTCGACAGCAGTGAGTCGACGCGGAACAGGTCGGAGAGCACGAAGTAGACCGAGGCCACCTCGCTGACGTCCCGACCGCTCCTGGTCGCGGTCTCCACCACGTCCATCAGGCCGAAGCTGTACATCAGGCGGGTCGCCTGCTCGGCCAACTCCCGGGGCAGCCCACGCTGCGTCATCGAGTCGATGTGCGCCGCGATGCCCTGCCGCTCGCTGCCGTAGAACAGATCCTCGAGCCCCGGCAGCAGCCGGGCCACCCCGTCGCGCAGCCGGGCGATCTCGGCCGGCACGTCGATCGGTGAGCGCCGGTTGGAGACCAGCCAGCGGACCGCCCGGTCGAGCAGCCGCCGGGTGTCCAGGTAGACGCTGGTCTGCAGCTCCGGGGCGACCTTGTTGTCCAGAGCCTCGACCGCATCCCACAGCTCGCGCAGCCCGAACACCTCGCTGACCACCACGTAGGCCCGGATCACGTCGGCCGCGCTGGCCGCCGTCTCCTCGACCACCCGGAAGACGAACGAGATACCGCCCCGGTTGATCGCCTCGTTGACCAGCACGGTGGTGACGATGTCCCGGCGCAGTCGGTGCTGGCCCATCCGGTCGGCGAACCGCTCGCGCATCGGCGTCGGGAAGTAGTTGACCAGGACGTCGGTCGTCCACTCCTCGTCGGCCAGACCCTCGGTGAGGATCTCCCGTTCCAGGACGATCTTCACGTACGCGAGCAGCACCGCGAACTCCGGCGCGGTCAGCCCGGACTCGCTGCGGACCGCCAACTCCTCGTCCGGCGGCAGCGCCTCCAGCGCCCGGTCCAACGCGCCGGACCGCTCCAGCTCGTTGATCATCCGGCGGTGCACCGGGAGCAGCGAGGCCGCCTGGGCCTGAGCGTTGTTGATCGCCCGCGCCTGGTCGTAGTTGTCCCGCAGCACCAGTTCGGCGACCTCGTCGGTCATCTCGGCCAGCAGCTTGTCCCGATCGGCCGTGGTCAGCTCCCCGTCGGCCACCGCAGTGTTCAGCAGGATCTTGATGTTGACCTCGTGGTCGGAGGTGTCCACCCCGGCCGCGTTGTCGATGAAGTCGGAGAAGATCCGACCACCGGTCACCGCGTACTCGATGCGGCCGAGCTGGGTCCAGCCCAGGTTGCCGCCCTCGCCGGCCACCCGGCAGCGCAGGCTGCGCCCGTCCACCCGGATCGCGTCGTTGGACTTGTCGCCGACCTCGGCGTTGGTCTGGCTGGACGCCTTGACGTAGGTGCCGATGCCGCCGTTCCAGAACAGGTCCACCGGCGCGGTGACGATCGCCTTCATCAGCTCCTGCGGCGAGAGCTGGGTGACGTCGTCGTCCAGACCGATCGCCGCCCGGACCTGCGGCGTGATCGGGATGGACTTCGCGGTACGCGGGAAGATGCCGCCGCCGTCCGAGATCAGCTCGGGGTTGTAGTCCTCCCAGGAGGAGCGGGGCAGGTCGAACAACCGGCGGCGCTCCGTGAACGAGCTGGCCGCGTCCGGCGACGGGTCGAGGAAGATGTGCCGGTGGTCGAAGGCGGCCACCAGCCGGATGTGCTCGGAGAGCAGCATTCCGTTGCCGAAGACGTCACCGGACATGTCCCCCACGCCGACCACGGTGAAGTCCTGCGTCTGGGTGTCCAGCCCCAGCTCCCGGAAGTGCCGCTTGACCGACTCCCAGGCGCCCCGAGCGGTGATGCCCATCTTCTTGTGGTCGTAGCCGGCCGAACCGCCGGAGGCGAACGCGTCGCCCAACCAGAAGGAGTGTGCCGTGGAGATCTCGTTGGCGATGTCGGAGAACGTCGCCGTGCCCTTGTCCGCGGCCACCACCAGGTACGGGTCGTCGCCGTCGTGCCGGACCACGTCCTCGGGGGGCACGATCTGCCCGCTGACGATGTTGTCGGTGACGTCCAGCATGGCGCCGACGAACTCCTTGTAGCAGGCGACGGCCTCGTCCCGGTCGCCCGGCTTCTGCTTGAGCACGAAGCCGCCCTTGGCGCCGACCGGCACGATCACCGTGTTCTTCACCATCTGCGCCTTGACCAGGCCGAGCACCTCGGTGCGGAAGTCCTCCCGCCGGTCGGACCAGCGCAGCCCACCTCGGGCCACCGGCCCGAACCGCAGGTGCACGCCCTCGAACCGGGGCGAGTAGACGAAGATCTCGAACTTCGGCCGTGGCGCCGGCAGGTCCGGGAGGGCCTGCGGGTCGAGCTTGAAGGCCACGTACGCCTTCGGCCGCCCGTCGGCGCCCCGCTGGTAGAAGCTGGTCCGCAGGGTCGCCTCGATCAACGTCAGGTAGGACCGAAGGATCCGGTCCTGGTCGAGGCTGGCCACGTCGTCCAGCGCGCCACGGATCGTCTCCACCAGCTCGGCGCTGCGCTGCTGCCGCTGCTCCGTGCTGAGTTGACCCGGCGCGAACCGGATCTCGAAGAGCTCGACCAGCAACGCGGCGAGCTTCGGGTACGCGACGAAGGTCTGCTCCATGTAGTCCTGCGAGAAGACCGTGCCGGCCTGCCGCAGGTACTTCGCGTACGCCCGCAGCACCACCACCTGTCGCCAGGTCAGGCCACCGCGCAGCACCAGCTCGTTGAACCGGTCCACCTCGGCCTCGCCGCGCCAGGCCGCCGCGAACGCGTTCTCCACGTGCGGGCGCACCTCGGCCAGCTCGTGGTGCCCCTCGGACAGCCGCAGGCCGAAGTCGTACAGGTAGACCCGGCCGTCGATCCGGTCGACCTCGTACGGGTGCTCGTCGACCACCCGGACACCGAGGGAGTGCAGCACCGGCAGCACGGCGGAGAGCATCATCGGCTCGCCGTACCGGTAGACCTTGAACCGGACGTCCATCGTCTCGGCCAGGTCCGCCCCGGGCACCCGGGTCCCCGGTCGGGGCGCGAGCTGCTTGCGGAACAGGTGCATCTCGAGCTGGCCGGGCTCCTCCAGCAGCTCCAGCTTGGCCAGGTCCTTCATCGCCTCGTACGGCGTGTGCCCGTCCTTGTAGCCCTCCGGGAACGCGTCGGCGTACCGGGCGAAGAGGTGCTTGGCCTGCTCGTCGCCGAGCTTGCGCTCCAGCACCAGCCGGTAGTCGTCGTCCCAGAGACGGGTCGCGTCGGCCAGCTCCTCGGCCAGCAGATCGGCGTCGATGTCGCCGGGCGGCCGACTCGGGTCGGTGCGGACGATGAAGTGCACCCGAGCCAGCATCGACTCGGTGACGCGGGTGGTGTAATCCACCCCGACACCGTTCAGCTCGCGCAGCAGGATGTCCTGCATGCGCAGCCGGTTCTGGGTGGTGAACCGGTCCCGGGGCAGGTAGATCAGGCAGGAGATGAACCGGCCGTACGCGTCCCGGCGGAGGAAGACCCGCAGCTGTCGGCGGCCGGCCATCCGCAGCACGCCGATGACCGCGTGGTACAGGTCGTCGGTCTTGATCTGGAACAGCTCGTCGCGCGGGTAGGTCTCCAGGATCTGGAGCAGGTCCTTGCCGGAGTGGCTGCGTCGGCTCAGGCCGGAGCGGTCCAGCACCTCGGCCACCTTGCGGCGGACCACCGGCAGCTCCCGCACGCTGGTGCGGTACGCGGCCGTGGAGAACAGGCCAAGGAAGCGCCGCTCGCCGATCACCTCACCGGCCTTGTTGAAGATCTTGAAGCCGATGTAGTCCAGGTACGCCGAGCGGTGCACGGTGGCCCGCGAGTTGGCCTTCGTGATGATGAGCAGGCGCTTCTCCAGCACCTTCTCGTGTGCCTCGGGCGTCATCGACGACAGCGCCCGGGCGTCGGGCGAATCCGAGCGCAGGATGCCCAGACCGGTGCCGAGCACCGCCTCCAGCGCCTTGCCGTCGACCAGCTCGGCGTCGTCCCCGGCGGGCACATCTACCAGCCGGTACTCGCGGTAGCCGAGGAACGTGAAGTGGTCGTGGGCGAGCCACCGCAGCAGCTCCACCGAGTCGGTGATGTCCTTCTCCGGCACCGGTGGGCGGTTGTCCGAGGTACGGGCCGAAGCCAGCTCGTCGGCGAGCGCGAGGGACCGCTGCCGCATTTTCGGCCAGTCCTCTACCGCCTCGCGCACGTCGGTGAGCACCCGCTGCAGCTCACGGCGCAGCCGCTCCCGTTCGGTCGCGTCCCGGACCGGATCGATCTCGATCCGCATCCAGCTCTCGATGATGTCGCCGGCGATCGCGTCATCCGGCTCCACGTCCGCGGAGACCTCGGTGAGCAGGCCCAGCGGCTCGCGCCGGACCACCACCAGCGGGTGCACCAGCAGGTGGACGTCCAGGTGGTACGAGTTGAGCAGCGCGGTCACCGAGTCGACCAGGAACGGCATGTCGTCGGTGACGATCTCGACGACGGTGTGGTGCTGGTCCGCGTACGGCTCGTGGATCCGAAGCTTCAGCTCCCCCGGCACCCGCTGCTGGGCCAGGTCCCGGTGCGCGCGGGCCGCGTCGAGCATCTCCTCGGCGGTGAAGCCGATCAGCTCCTCGTCCGGTGCGAACCGCCAGAACCGGCCAACCAGGGTCGCCGCGTCGTGGTCGTCACCGGCGAGCGCGACGGCCTGGGCCACCAGACGCTCCGCGTTGGGCACCGGCTCGTCGAGCTCGGAGTCCTCCACGTCGTCCGCCAGTGCCTCTGCCGGCAGGCCCAGCTCGTAGATGGTGTCGATGCTCGACCCGGTCAGCCCGGTCACTCCCGTGTCGAGCCGGCCGTAGCCATCCCCGTCGGTCGCGGAATCGAAGCTGTCGTCGTCCCGGCCGGAGTCATCCTGCCGGAGGTCGGGTTCCGGTTTGATCGCCGGACGCCGGTCCATCGGTGCCACTCCCCTCGACCCACCGCATTGTGGGTCACTCTGACGCCCAGCCTAGGCCCTACCGTTTCGCGCCTTCGTCGGCGGACCATGGGCCGGACGTCCGGATCGGGACTTTGTCCTTTCACCCGTTGCGGGTAGGAGCTTGGCCAGTTGCCGGATACCCCGCCCCGCGATGTTCATCACACCAGCGCCGCCCGTCTTTCCGCACGTGGAACCCCAGCGCGGGACGATGAGGACACCGTCCGCGTATTACCGTGCAGAGCAGTCCGAAATCGGAAGGACCCGCTCCTATGCACCTGCCGTACCCCCAGCACCACCGGTCGAACCACGCCCGTCGGTGGCTCGCCGCCCTCGCGGCGACCCTGCTCACCGTCGGCGGCTCGGCCGCCTGCTCGAGCGACGACGGGCCAGAGCGCAGCGTTGACGCCTTCCTCGCCGGTTGGCGCAGCGGCGATCTCCACTCCGTCGGCCTGGTCAACCCGACCGGCTCCAAGCTGCCGGCCGCCGACGTGTCGCGCGAGATCAAGGAGCTCTCCGGCGAGCTGGCAGCCACCCCGCCCGCGCTCACCCGCCGAGGCGAGCCGAAGATCACCGCCAACGTGGCCACCGTGGGCATCCGGGTGGAGTGGACCCTGCCCGGTGAGACCCGCTGGGCGTACGACCGGGAGCTGCGACTCACCCACGGCGACGATGACCAGTGGCAGGTGATCTGGGAGCCCCGGGTGCTGCACGAGCAGCTCACCGACGGTGACCGGCTGGGGCTGCGCCGCGACAGCGCGCCTCGGGCCGGGCTGCTGGACGCCGCCGGGCAGCCGATCGTCACACCCCGCCCGGTGGTCCGGGTGGGCGTGCAGCCGAGCGAGGTCACCGACATCAAAAAGCTGGTCAAGGACCTCGACGCGGCCTTCAAGGCGATCCGCCCGGCGCTGATCCCGGCCGTCGACCTGACCGACCTGCCGAAGCGGGTCGCCGAGGCCGAGCCGGGTGCCTTCGTGGAGGCGGTGTCGTTGCGCGCGGAGGCGTACCGGCAGATCAAGCCCCGGATCCACGAGCTCCCCGGCACCAAGTTCATCGACGACAAACTCAACCTGGCGCCCACCCGGGAGTTCGCCCGGGCACTGCTCGGATCGGTCGATCCGGCGCAGGCCGACGACCTCACCAAGCACCCCGACCGGTACGTCGCCGGCGACCTGGTCGGCCACGGCGGTCTGCAGGGCCGCTACGACGAGCGGCTGCGTGGCGCCCCCGGGCTGACCGTGCTGGTCGAGCACCCCGCCGAGGGCGGCAAGGTCGAGCCGACCGGCACCGAGCTGTTCCACCGCGAGCCGCAGCCCGGGCAGGCGTTGAAGACCACCCTGGACGTGACCGCCCAGACAGCGGCCGACGGGGCGCTGCGCGCGGAGCCGCGCCGGTCGGCGCTGGTGGCCGTACGGATCAGCGACGGCGCGGTACTCGCCGTCTCGAACGGCCCCGGGCCGGCCGGGGAGAACCTGGCCTTCACCGCCCAGGTGCCGCCGGGCTCCACGTTCAAGATGGTCAGCGCGTTGGGCCTGCTCGACAAGGGTGCGGTCACCCTGGACGGGCCGGTGAACTGCCCGAAGACGTTCACCACCGACGGTCGGTCCTTCAAGAACTCCGACAACTTCGTGCTTGGTTCGGTGCCGTTCCGCACCGACTTCGCCAAGTCCTGCAACACGGCGTTCGCCGCGCTGGCACCGAAACTTGGCGGCGACGGGCTGGCCACCGCCGGCCGCTCGCTCGGGCTGGAGGGTCAGTGGGACCTCGGCACGGACGCCTTCACCGGCAAGGTCTCCACGGGTGGCAGCGCGGCCGAGCAGGCCGCCGCCTCGTTCGGGCAGGGCACCACGCTGGTCAGCCCGCTAGCCATGGCCGGCGCCACCGCGGCGGTCGCTCGGGGGCGCTTCGAGCAGCCGAAGCTGGTGTTGGACCCGGCGCCCGCCAAGCCGGCCGCGGCCGGCGAGCAGCTCAAGCCGGAGTCGGTGGAGGCGTTGCGCACGATGATGCGCGAGGTGGTCACCACGGGCACCGGCAGCGCGCTCAAGGACGTGCCGGGCGGCGCGGTCTACGGCAAGACCGGCACCGCCGAGTACGACAACAACCCGGCGCACACGCACGCCTGGTTCGTCGGCTGGCGGGGCGACGTCGCGTTCGCCGTCTTCGTCGAGCAGGGCGGCGCCAGCACCGCCTCCGCCGTCCCGATCGCCGAGCGCTTCCTACGCGCCCTCCCCGCCCGCTAACCCGCCGCCCCCGAGCCCGCGCCCCCGCGCCCCTCGGGTGATCCCCCCAGTTCGCTGATTTCGGGGTGTCCAGGCCAACTGGACGCCCCGATATCACCGATACCGAGTGGATCACGCCTGCCGGGCAGGCGCCGTGGTCAGGCGGTGTCTGCGTTGGGCGGGGTGGGCTGCTCCTGGGAGCTGGGGGTGGGGCGACGGAGTTTGCCGGGCCCTACCGAGGCGGGCGGGCCGACCGGCTCCCGCTCGATCGGCGCTGGCTCGACGGCCGGCTCCGAGTGGACCGGGCCGAGGATGCCGATCGGCTCCAATTCGGTCGGGGCAGAGGCAGAGGCCGAGGCGGCAGCCGCCTCGGCGGACCGCGAGGACGGGGCGTCCAGAGACAACAGCCCGGCGGCCGAGATGCGCGCGGCAGACGGCCCCGCGTCGGTCATGGGCCGGTCGCCGTTGGCGGCCCGGTCGTCACCCGTGGATCGGGGGCCGTCGCGCCGCTCGGGGGCGACCGCGGGCCGACTGGTGCCGCGCCGCGGGTTGGGAGTGGTCGGACGGGCCGACAGCAGTCGGGGTGGGACCGCCTCCGGGGCGGTCACCGGGGCCAGGCCGGCCACCACGGTGTTGACGATCTCGGCGGCGTACGAGCCGTCCGGGTCGTAATCGGGGTCGAAGACGGTCAACTCGACACCGAGGCAGTGTGGGGTGTCGACCAGGCCGGCCAGCAGGATCTCCAGCTCGGCGAAGGCGATCCCACCCGGGTCCGGTGCGTCCACGGCGGGCATCACCGCCGGGTCGAGCACGTCCACGTCGATGTGCACCCAGTAACCCGCGCAGTCGGCGAGCTGCTCGTGCGCCCACTGGGCCGTCCGGGCCGCCCCCTCGGCGCGCAGCGCCGGCACCGGCCTGGTGATGATCCCGGCCGCCTGGAGGTCGAGCCGGTACTCGTCCTGCGCCCGGATGCCGAGCACCACCACGTCGATGTCGCGAAAATATGGTCGGCGGCCCTCCAGCGCGGCCAGATCGGCTTGCCCACGCCCGGTGACCAGGGCCAGGTCCTCGCCGGCCGCCGCGCCCACGTAGGAGGCGTTGCCGGGGTGCCGAAAGTCGGAGTGCCCGTCCACGAACACCAGCCCGATCCGCCCGCCGACCGCCTCCCCGAGGCGGTGCATGGCCAGCGCCGAGCCGAGCAGCACCGAGCAGTCCCCGCCCAGCACCACCGGGAACTCGCCCCGATCGATGATCGAGCCGATCCGCTCGGCGAGCGCCAGCGAGTAGTCGGCGATCTCCCGGGCGTGGCACACGCCGTCGCCGGGCCGCCAGTCGCCCGGGTCGTACCGGGCGGGGGTGATGCAGCCGGCGTCGCGGGCCCGCAGCCGGGCCAGCAGGTCGTGGTCGCGCAGGGCACCCGGTGCCTTGGCGCAGCCCGGCACCGAGGTGGACGTCGGCGGCCGCAGACCGAGATTTGTCGGCGCGTCGAGGACGGCGATCCGGCGCATCGTGAGCTCCCGTCCTCGGTGGTCGGGCGGGCCGGCCGGAACGCCGGCCCGCGCTGGCGTGCTACGAACTCAGAACAGTGCGCTGGCCAGGGCCCGGCGTGCCGAGGCGACCGCCGGATCTTCCGGGCCGGCGATGGTGAACAGCGAGACCAGGTGCTGGCGTACCGTCTCCCGCTCCTCACCGGCGGTGCGCCGGACCAGGCCGACCAGCCGGGCGTAGGCCTGCTCGGCCAGGCCGCTGAGCACCTCGATGTCGGCGGCCAGCAGCTGTGCCGGCACGTCGTCGGGGGCGCTCTCGGCGGCAGCCAGGGCAGCGGCCGGGTCGGCGCCGGCGACCCGGCGGGCCACCCCGACCTGGGCCAGGCCCGCCTCGGCCGCGGCGTCCGCCGGGGCGTCAGCCAGGATCTTGCGGTACGCCCGCTCGGCGGCGTCCAGGTCACCGCTCATCAGCGCGTCGTCGGCCTCGTCGAGGCGGGGGTCCTCCGGCTGGGCGACGGCCACGCCACCGGCCTTGAGTACGGCCTGGAGCCACTGTCGCAGCTGCGCCTCGGGCACCACGCCGGAGAAGGCGTCGACCGGCTGACCGCCGACCACCGCGTACACCATCGGGATGCCCTGGACCCGGAACATCTGCGCGATGCGGGGGCTCTCCTGCACGTCGACCCGGGCCAGCACCCAGGCACCGGCGCCCTCGGCGGCCAGCCGCTCCAGCACCGGAGCGAACTCGTCGCTCTCGGGGAAGCCGGCCGCGCCGAAGAAGACCACGACGGGCAGTGCCATCGACCGTTCGAGCACATCGGCCTGAATGGTCGCTTCGGTGACGTCGACGATGGCGGCGTCACCACCGGCGGCGGGTGTGCCGGGTGTGCCGCCGGACGGACCGCCCTGCGGGGGTGTGCCGGGGCGGGGACTGGCTGGTGCGGGGCCGCGCAGCGTGCTGAGGTCGACCGCGCCGCGGGTGAAGATCGACGAGGTGATCCGTGGGTCGCTCATGGTTACCTAGTCTCGCACGTAAGCGCGGATTCCCGGCTCACCCGCAACCCCGACGTTGCAACTCTCACCTGCATTTCGTCACCCCGCCGCCCACCCCGCGATCTTGCACTTTCGGTCGCCAAAACGCGGCATATGCCGCATCTGCCGGGGCCGCAAGTGCAAGATCGACGAGGGGTGGGGTCGACGCGGGTCAGAAGCGGGCGGGTTCGCGGTAGGTGCCCCACTCGGCGCGCAGGGCGTCGCAGATCTCGCCGAGGGTGGCTTCGGCGCGGACGGCGTCGAGCATGGCGGGGATCATGTTCTCGTCGGAACGGCTCGCCTCGATCATCCGGGTCACCGCCGCGCTGACCGCCGACTCGTCCCGCGCGCCCTTGCGCTCGGCGAGCACCCGGCGCTGCTCCAACTCCACCTCGTGCGAGATGCGCAGGATCTCCAGCTCCTTGGCGACCGTGCCGGTGTGGCAGTTCACCCCGACGATCTTCTTGTCGCCCTTCTCCAGCGCCTGCTGATAGACGAAGGCCGACTCGGCGATGTGCCCGGTGAACCAGCCGTCCTCGATGCCGCGCAGGATGCCGGAGGTCATCGGACCGATCTGGTGCGGCCCCTCCCCGCCGAGTTGCCGGATCCGCGCGAAGATCTCCTCCGCCTCGGCCTCGATCTTGTCGGTCAGCGCCTCGACGTACCAGGACCCGCCGAGCGGGTCGGCCACGTTGACCACGCCGGTCTCCTCCATCAGCACCTGCTGCGTACGCAGGGCGATCTCGGCCGACTCGTCGGTGGGCAGCGCCAGGGTCTCGTCCAGCGCGTTGGTGTGCAGCGAGTTGGTCCCGCCGAGCACCGCGGCGAGCGCCTCGACGGCGGTGCGCACCACGTTGTTGACCGGCTGCTGGGCGGTCAGGGACACCCCGGCAGTCTGTGTGTGGAACCGCAGCCAGAGAGCCTTCTCGCTGGTCGCGCCGTAGACGTCGCGCAGCCAACGGGCCCAGATCCGGCGGGCGGCACGGAACTTCGCGATCTCCTCGAAGAAGTCGAGGTGCGAGTCGAAGAAGAAGCTCAGCCCCGGCGCGAACACGTTCACGTCCAGCCCGCGCGAGAGCCCCAGCTCCACGTAGCCGAAGCCGTCGGCCAGGGTGTACGCCAACTCCTGCGCGGCGGTCGAGCCGGCCTCACGAATGTGGTAGCCGGAGACCGAGAGCGGCTTGTAGCGCGGGATCTCCCGAGCGCAGTACTCCATCAGGTCGCCGATCAGGCGCAGGTGCGGCTCGGGGTCGAAGAGCCACTCCTTCTGCGCGATGTACTCCTTGAAGATGTCGGTCTGCAGCGTGCCGTCCAGCTTGGACAGGTCGGCGCCCTGCCGCTCGGCGGCGACCAGGTACATGCAGAAGACCGGCACGGCCGGGCCGGAGATCGTCATCGAGGTGGTGACACCGGCCAGGTCGATGCCGTCGAAGAGCGCCTCCATGTCGGTGGCGGTGTCGATGGCGACGCCACAGTGGCCGACCTCGCCGAGCGCCTGCGGGTCGTCGGAGTCGCGGCCCATCAGCGTCGGCATGTCGAACGCGACCGAGAGCCCGCCGCCACCCGCGCCGAGGATCATCTTGTAACGCTCGTTGGTCTGCTGGGCGTTACCGAAGCCGGCGAACTGCCGGATCGTCCAGGTCCGCCCCCGGTAGCCGGTCGGATACAAACCCCGGGTGTACGGGAATTCGCCCGGCCAACCGATCCGCTCGAAGCCCGGATAGGCGGAGCCCTCCGGCGGCCCGTAGACCGGGTCGACCGGCATCCCGGACAGCGTGGTGAAGTCCGCGTCCCGCTTGCGCGCGGCGTCGTACCGGGCCTGCCAGCGTGCCCGTCCGGCGTCGATCTCGTCGGCGTCCATGCGCAGGGCTCCTCCTCGGGTCCTCGACTGCAACCCGAGTGTAGAACCATCGCCTGAACGATCGCTAAGTCACGTCGTACCGGTGGGTAACGTGCGGTGGAGGTTGTGCCCAACAGCAGCTGCAGCACGCGTACTACGCGGTCGGCTCGCCCATCGCCACATCGTCGACCCGGATGTTGACCGCGTCCACCCGCAGCCCGTACGCCTCGATCGTCTCGGTCACCCGGGCGCGCACCTGACCGGTGACCTCCGGCACCGGATGGCCGGCCTGGATCACCAGCACCAGGTTGACCACGACGGCGTCCCCGGTCACGTGGGCCGAGCAGCCCCGTCGGGCGTCACCCACCTGGTCCAGGCCGACCCGGTCGAGCACCGCGTTGAAGAAACGGGCCACGTCCCCGCCCAGCTCGACCACGCCGGGAACCGCGCGAGCCGCCGCGACGGCGATCTTCTCGATCACCTCGTCGGAGACCTGCGTCGTCCCGCCCACCGCTGCCGACGCCATGGTCAGCTCCTGCGTCGCCTCGTGGTCCACAGCCGCTCCCTGCTCCTCGCGCCGGGACACCGTCCGGCTCGCACCACCGTGGGGCGGCGCGAGCCCACAAGGACGACGTGCCGCCGGGGTGTCTCCTTGGCTGGTCGACGGGCGACCCGACAGCCGTCGCGCCGCCGGGCACCCACGCCTCAGGCTCCGACCGCTCCCGGCTGGTTCAGCTCGATGTCATCCACCGTGACGTTGACCTGGGTGACCGTCAGGCCGTACTGCTCGACCGCCCCGATCACCGCGGCCCGCACCGCCTCGGTCACGTCGGACACGACCTGACCTGCGTCGATGACGAGGACCACGTTGATGACCGCCGAGCTGCCGGTCACGTCGGCCGAGACGCCCCGGCGGGCATCGCCCGCCTCGTCCAGGCCGACCTTGTCCAGGATGCTGTTGAGGACCCGGGCCACGTCACCGCCGAGATCGGCGACGCCGGGCACCGAACGAGCGGCGGCGGCGGCGATCTTTTCCACGACCTCGTCGGAAACCGACGTGCCGCCCCGGGCCGCGCTCGTCGCGGCCGGCACTGCGCCGGCGTTCTCCACCGCGTCCGTCATGATCACATCTCCCCTGGTTCTGACGCACTGTGGACCGACCGGCCCGTCAGCCCGCTTCGCGGAAGCCTCGCCCCCGGCCATTCGCTGCGAGCCTACTAAAACCGGAGCGACCTTCGCCTCCGGGCACGCGGGCCGCACGGCCGTTCCGTCGTACGAGCGGTGGAGCCCCTGCGGACGCGAAGAATTCAAGCCGCTGCGCTGCCATTCGCCACAGCCGCCCGCGTCCTCCTGGTTCAGCGGGCGAGCTGGGCGAGCAACTGGTCCGCCGCCGTGTACGGGTCGTTCGCACCCTCGGCCACCGCGGCGGCGAGCGTGGACAACTCCGTACCGTCGCGAAGCGAACCGATCCGCGCGCGGAGCACGCCGAGTGCGATGGCCTCGATCTCGGCGGCGGCCCGCGCCTCCTGGCGGCGGCGCAGTTCACCGTGCTCGAGCAGCCAGCCGCGGTGCTTGTCGATAGCGGCGGCGATGTCGTCGATGCCCTCGCCTCGGGCGGCGATCGAGCGGACCACCTGCGGCCGCCACTGCCCCGGGCCGCGCTCACCGAGGGCGATCATGCCCTGGATGTCGCGGACCGTGGCGTCGACGCCGTCCCGGTCGGCCTTGTTGACCACGAACACGTCGGCGATCTCCAGGATGCCGGCCTTGACGGCCTGGATCGCGTCGCCCATGCCGGGGGCGAGCAGCACCAGCGTGGTGTCGGCCAGCGAGGCGACCTCCACCTCGGCCTGCCCGACCCCGACCGTCTCCACCAGCACCACGTCGCAGCCGGCGCCCTCCAGCACGCGGACCGCCTGCGGCGTCGCCGCCGCCAGCCCGCCGAGGTGCCCCCGGCTGGACATGGACCGGATGTAGACGCCCGGATCGGTGGCGTGGTCCTGCATCCGGACCCGGTCGCCGAGGATCGCCCCGCCGGTGAACGGGCTGGACGGGTCGACCGCCAGCACGCCAACCCGGTGCCCACGCGCCCGCAGCGCGCGGACCAGCTCGTTGGTGGTGGTCGACTTGCCCACCCCCGGTGAGCCGGTCAGCCCGACCACCTGGGCCTGCCCGGCGTACGGTGCCAACGCGGCGGCGATCTCCGGCAGCAACGCGTCGCCGTTCTCCACCAGCGTGATCAGTCGGGCCACCGCGCGGGGGTCACCCGTGCGGGCCCGCTCGACCAGCAGCGGCACGTCCCGACTGCGGCGCACCGACGCGGTGACCTGGTCACTCACTGGTTGGTCTCAGCCTTCCCCGGAACGTGGATGATCAGCGCGTCGCCCTGGCCGCCGCCGCCGCAGAGCGCCGCCGCGCCGGTGCCGCCGCCGCGCCGCTTCAGCTCCAGCGCGAGGGTGAGCACCAGCCGGGCGCCGGACATGCCGATCGGGTGCCCGAGGGCGATCGCCCCACCGTTGACGTTCACCTTCTCCGGGCTGATCCCGAGATCACGCGTCGACTGCACGCCAACCTGGGCGAACGCCTCGTTGATCTCGATGAGGTCGAGGTCCGCCACGCTCAGGCCGCCCTTCTTCAGGGCGTGGTTGATCGCGTTCGACGGCTGCGAGTGCAGGGAGTTGTCCGGGCCCGCCACGTTGCCGTGCGCGCCGACCTCGGCCAGCCAGGTCAGACCCAGCTCCTTGGCCTTGGCCTTGCTCATCACGACCACGGCGGCGGCGCCGTCCGAGATCGGCGAGGAGCTGCCGGCCGTGATCGTGCCGTCCTTGGCGAAGGCGGGGCGCAGCTTGGCCAACGACTCGACGGTGGTGTCCGGGCGGATCCCCTCGTCCTCGCTGATCACCAGCGGGTCACCCTTGCGCTGCGGGATCACCACCGGGGTGATCTCCTCGGCGAAGTGCCCGTTCTTCTGCGCGGTCGCCGCCCGCTGGTGGCTGGCCGCCGCGAAGGCGTCCTGCTCCGCACGGGAGATGCCGTGCTTCGTGCCGAGTCGCTCGGTGGACTCACCCATCGAGCAGCAGTCCCAGGCGTCGCTGAGCCCGTCGTGCGCCATGTGGTCCTTGACCACCACGTCGCCGTACTTGTAGCCGGTGCGCTGGCCCATCAGCAGGTGCGGGGCGTTGGTCATCGACTCCATGCCACCGGCCACCACGATGTCGAACTCGCCGGCGCGGATCAGCTGGTCGGCCAGGGCGATCGCGTCCAGACCGGAGAGGCAGACCTTGTTGATGGTCAGCGCCGGCACCGACATCGGCACGCCGGCCTCGACCGCCGCCTGTCGGGCCGGGATCTGACCGGCACCGGCCTGGAGCACCTGACCCATGATCACGTACTGGACCTGGTCCGGCCGGACACCGGCCCGCTCCAGGGCTGCCTTGATCGCGATCCCGCCGAGCTTCGTGGCCGGGAGGTCCTTGAGGTTGCCCAGCAGGCGCCCCATGGGGGTCCGCGCGCCGCTGATGATCACCGAAGCCATATCTGCCTCCGAGGGGGGAGCCGACCTGTACGCCTTAACGATTGTTCGGTCAGACTAGCGCCATGGCAGAGAACTCCCCCGCCGAGCCCGGTGCGGACTACATCACAGACATCGGCCTCCGCAAGATCGACCACGTCGGTATCGCGGTGGCCGATCTGGACGCCGCGATCGACTTCTACCAGCGGACGTTCGGGATGCGCTGCGTACACACCGAGACCAACGCCGAGCAAGGCGTCCGGGAAGCGATGCTGGCCGTCGGGCCGACCGCCGAAGGTGGCTGCGTGCAGTTGCTCGCCCCCCTGACCCCGGAGTCGACGATCGCCAAGTTCCTCGACCGCAACGGGCCGGGCGTGCAGCAGGTCGCGTACACCGTGGTCGACATCGACGTGGCCTGCGCGGCACTACGCGAGCGCGGGGTACGACTGCTCTACGACACACCCCGGCGCGGCACTGCGGACTCCCGGATCAACTTCGTGCACCCCAAGGATGCCGGCGGCGTCCTGGTCGAACTCGTCCAGCCCGCCACCGCCTGACCGCCCCACCCACACGCGCCACGCCCCGCCCAGCGCGGCGTCGCCCAGCGCGGTGTCGCGCTGCCCGCGCGGCGTCGCCCGGCGCAGCATCGCCCAGCGCGGCGTCGCCCGGCGCGGTGTCGCGCTGCCCGCGCGGCGTCGCCCGGCGCAGCATCGCCCAGCGCGGCGTCGCCCGGCGCGGTGTCGCGCTGCCTGCGCGGCGTCGCCCGGCGCAGCATCGCCCCA
>NZ_JBAKHW010000021.1:0-141486 GCF_036906815.1 Micromonospora sp. CPCC 205539
GCCCCGCGTCCGTCGCCCGCCCCGCGTCCGTCGCCCGCCCCGCGTCCGTCGATCTAGGGCTTATCGCTGGGATCGGAGATCATCCGACGAAGATGTGCCCTAGATCGATGCGTGCAGGGCGACGGGCGCGGGGCGCGCAGGGCGCGCGGGGCGCGCGGGGCGCGCAGGGCGCGCAGGGCGCGCAGGGCGCGCAGGGACGCGCAGGGCGACGCGACGCGCAGGGCGACGCGACGGGGGGCGCCGGGGCGCGCAGGGCGCGTTAGGGCAGGGTGGACTGGAGTGCCTTGTCCTTCTTGGCGACCAGCTTCTCCAGGTCCTGCTGGTAGGTCGTCATCTGGGCACGGAGGTTCTTGTCGGTCGCGCCGAGGATCCGCACGGCCAGCAGACCGGCGTTGCGGGCGTTGCCGATCGAGACGGTGGCCACCGGGATCCCGGCCGGCATCTGCACGATCGAGAGCAGGGAGTCCATGCCGTCGAGGTGCCTCAGCGGCACCGGCACGCCGATCACCGGCAGCGGGGTCACCGAGGCGACCATGCCCGGCAGGGCGGCGGCCCCACCGGCACCGGCGATGATCACCTTGATGCCCCGGTCGGCGGCTTCCTGGCCGTACTCGATCATTGCGACCGGGGTACGGTGCGCCGAGATCACCCGGACCTCGTACGGGACCTCGAAGTCGTCCAGCACCTCGGCGGCGGCTCGCATGGTCGGCCAGTCCGAGTCGCTGCCCATGATCAGCCCGACCGTGGTCACTCCGGTCCCCCCTTGGTGCCCTCACGCAGCCAGTGCGCGGCCCGCGCGGCCCGCGCCCGTACGTCGTCCAGATCGTCCCCGAGCACCGTGACGTGCCCGATCTTGCGGCCGGGTCGCACCTGCTTGCCGTAGAGGTGCACCTTGGCCCCCGGCTCGGCGGCGAAGAGGTGGTGCAGTCGCTCGTCGATCGAGATCCCGCCCGGCTCTCCGCCGAGCACGTTCGCCATCACCACCACCGGGGCGGCCAGCGAGGTGTCGCCCATCGGGTAGTCCAGGACGGCCCGCAGGTGCTGCTCGAACTGGGATGTCCGGGCCCCCTCGATGGTCCAGTGCCCAGAGTTGTGCGGACGCATCGCCAGCTCGTTGACCAGGATCGCCGGTCGGCCGGCGGCGTCGCGTACCTCGAACAGCTCCACGGCCAGCAGGCCGACCACGCCGAGCGCGGTGGCCAGGTCGATGGCGAGCTGCTGGGCGGTGACCGCCAGCTCCTCGTCCAGGCCGGGCGCCGGAGCCAGCACCTCCACGTTGATGCCGTCCCGCTGCACCGTCTCGACCACCGGGTACGCGGCCACCTGCCCGAACGGCGAACGGGCCACCTGCACGGCCAACTCCCGCAGCAGCGGCACCCGTTCCTCGACGATCAGTCGGGTGCCGCCGGCGAGCAGCGTCCCCGCCAGCTCGGTGGCCTGGTCGGCGTCGTCGACCACCCAGACCCCTCGGCCGTCGTAGCCACCCCGGGCCGCCTTGAGCACCACCGGCCACCCGACCTGGTCGCCGAAGCCGACCAGGTCGGCGGGCTCGCTGACCGGGCGCCACGACGGGTTGGGCGCGCCCAGCTCGGTCAGGCGTTCCCGCATGACCTGCTTGTCCTGGGCGTGCAGCAGCGCCTCCGCCGGCGGGTAGAGCGTCAGCCCCTCCGCGGCCAGCGTGCGGATGTGCTCGGTGGGCACGTGCTCGTGGTCGAAGGTGACCACGTCGCAACCCTTGGCGAAGGTGCGCAGCGCGGCCAGGTCGGTGTGGTCGCCGTACTGGACGTCGGCAGCGACCAGCGCCGCGCCGTCGTCGGGAGCGAGCGCGAGCACATGCAGTGACTGGCCGAGGGCGATCGCGGCCTGGTGGGTCATCCGGGCCAACTGGCCGCCGCCCACCATGCCGACAACGGGCAGACCGGTACGGGAATCCATAGCGCGGCCAGCCTATCGGGGCGGCCACGACACCGGCCGGGAGGGCCGGGGTAGCAGCCCGGGGACGCTCAGCCGAGCTCGGCGACCAACTCGTCGACCGTGGTGACCGGGCGCTGACAGACGAACCCCTGACAGACGTACGCGGCGGACCGCCCGTCGACCAGCGGCCGGTCGGCGAGCAGCGGCACGCCGGGCTGGTCCGGGCGCCCCGCGACCACCACCGCGCCGGGCGGGGCGTGCCGGCGGGCCGCGGCCACCAGGGGGTCGCCGGCCGGGTCGTCGGTCACCACGGCGATCTCGTACGGCCCGGACAGCAGCGCTTCGCCGACCGTGGCCGCGTACCCGGTGAACCGGGCGTGCCGTCCCACGATCGGCGCGACCGTGCCGAGCGCCTCCTCGGCGGCCTCCCGGTAGCGCGTCTCCCCGGTCAGCGCCGAATAGGTCACCAGCCCGGCGATCAGCGCCGACCGGCCGGACGGCGTGGCGTTGTCGGTCGGGTCGGCCGGCCGGGTGACCAGCTGCTCGGCGTCGTCCGCGGTGTCGTAGAAGGCACCGCCGGGCGCGGCGAAATGCTCCAGCGCGGTGTCCAGCAGACCGCCGGCCAGGGTGAGCCAGCGGCCCTCGCCGGTGAGCTGGTGCAGCGCGCAGAACGCCTCGGCCACGCAGCCGTAGTCCTCCAGCACGCCAGCCGGCTCGCCGACCAAGCCGTCACGGGAGACCCGGCGCAGCCGGCCGTCCACCAGGTGCACGGTGGCCAGGTGCTCGGCGGCGTCCCGCATCGCGCCGTCGGCGACGATGCCGACGCCGTCCATGAGGTTGGCGTCCTCGTCCTGCGGGGTCACGTGCAACGCGGCTACCTGCAGGAACTCGGCGATCGCGGTGATCGCGAGGCCGTTCCAGGCCGCCACGACCTTGTCGTCCCGAGCCGGTTGGGGCCGGGTGTCCCGGGCCGTGAGCAGCTGACCCACCACCTGCTGCCAGCGGACCCGGATCTCGGGTGCCACGTCGTCGACGTCCCGAGCGAGCCGGAGCACGCTGGTGCCGTGCTCGAACGTGCCCGCCTCGGTCACCGCGAACAGGTCGGCGGCGAACCGGCCGTCGTCCTCGCCGAGCACCTCGACCAGTTGGGCGGGCGTCCAGGCGTAGGTGAGCCCCTCGACGCCGTCGGTGTCGGCGTCCAGCGCGGAGGCGAAGCCCTCCCCCGGCCGGTGCAGCTCGTCGGCGAGGAACCGGGCGGTGTCCCGGGCGATCCGGCGGGCCAGCGGGTCGCCGGTCAGCCGCCAGAGCTGGGTGTAGACCCGGAGCAGGAGCGCGTTGTCGTAGAGCATCTTCTCGAAGTGCGGCACGGTCCAGTGCGCGTCCACCGAGTACCGGGCGAAACCGCCGGCGAGCTGGTCGTAGATGCCACCACGGGCCATGGCCTCGGCGGTGTGCCGGACGATCTCCAGGCTGCGCTGGTCACCGGTGCGCTGGTGGTGGCGCAGCAGGAACAGCAGATTCATGTGCGGTGGGAACTTCGGGGCGTCGCCGAAGCCGCCGTTCCTCCCGTCGTACTCCCCGGCCAAGCTGGCGGCTGCGGCGTCGAGCAACGGGGCGTCCAGCGGCGCGCTGGGGCCGCCCACGGCCTGGGCGCCGCCGATCGCCTCGACCACCGCCGCGCCCTGGCGCAGCACCGCCTCGCGCTGGTCCTGCCAAGCGGTGGCGACCGACTGGAGCAGCTGGACGAAGTTGGTGCGCGGGAAGTAGGTGCCGCAGAAGAACGGGGTGCCGTCGGGAGTGGCGAAGACGGTCATCGGCCAGCCGCCCTGACCGGTCATCGCCTGGGTGGCGGTCATGTAGACCGCGTCGACGTCCGGGCGCTCCTCACGGTCCACCTTGATCGGCACGAAGTTGTCGTTCATCAGGGCGGCGACCTGCTCGTTCTCGAACGACTCGTGTGCCATCACGTGACACCAGTGGCAGGCGGCGTAGCCCACCGAGATGAGCACCGGCACGTCCCGTCGCTTGGCCTCGGTGAACGCCTCGTCGCACCAGGGCCACCAGGCCACCGGGTTGTCGGCGTGCTGGAGCAGGTAGGGACTGGTGGCGCCAGCGAGTCGGTTCACCGGACGACCATAACCAGCCCCGGCACGAAGCGCGCGGGCTCCACCCGGACGGTCACCCCGGCCGGCTCGGACCACGTGGCCCGGGCCGGCCCGAGCGTCAGCCCTTCTTGAGCCGGACCACGGCGGTGTCGGCGTCGCCGACGAAGACGTCGTACGTCGTGTCGTAGGAGAGGGCGTCGGCGGACACCTCGACGACGCCCCGACGGAACGGAACCGTGGTGAACGAGGGCGAGTTCGAGGTCCAGGCGAGCGGTGCGCCGGGCGTGCAGGCCACCTCGGCCCGGACGAGACCCTCGGCGACCTGCTCGTGCCGCGTCTGCCTGATCCGGCCCTCCACGTACACCGTGGCCGGTGCGGTGCAGGTCACCGTGCCGTGCACTGTCACCTCGTCGGTCCCGGTGTCGATCGTGCCCGAGGTGGCCACCTGTACGCCGACGGCGAGCACCGGCGGCGCTGGCGGGTTGAGGACGTGCACCTCGCCCCGGGCCGAGCCCGTGCTGTAGTTGCAGCGCTGCTCGAAGGTGGCGTCGAACCGCTCCAGGTAGCCGTAGGGGCCCCAGGAGATGTCGGTGACGGTGAACGAGCCGGTCTGCCCGGACGAGCAGATGTGGTCGTTGCCGGTCAGGGCGATCCCGGGCAACGGGCTCTCGTAGATGGTCCCGGTGGCGCCGGTGTAGCTGCCCACGGTCAGCGGTTGACCGACCGGCGCGCTCAGCGTGATCCGCCAGGTGCCGCCGGATGGGTCGAAGACCTCGACGTTGAGGTTGTTGGCCGTGCCCCAGACGTCGAAGCCGTTCCCGGACGCCGTGGCGAACGACTCGCTCTCACCCTCGGTGATCGGGTCGTCCGGATCGCCGGTGACCACCAGCGAAGCGGACTGCGGCGCCTTGGCCTGTGCGGGCGCGGCGGCGGTCAGCGTGCCGAACGTGACGGCGCTCAGCGCGAGGGCCGCCGCGAGAAGAGGGCGTTTCCCGGAGAGTCGCATGTTGTCCCTTCGACGGGTGGACATGTCGGCTGCACAGATCAAGACATCTGCGCGGCTCGATCGACTGTAGGGGCTCGAGGGCCGGCTGGCAGCCCCGTCCCCGGGCGGTCAGGACGCGCCGTCGGCGCGGAGGCGGAAGACGTTCGACTCCGCCGAGTCGCGCAACGACCCGAGCACCGCGCCGATCTTGTCCGCCGGCATCGGCTTGAAGAAGTGGTAGCCCTGCGCGGAGGTGCAGCCCAGCTCGGCCAGGGCCATCCGCTGCTCGGCGGTCTCCACCCCCTCGGCCACGACCCGCAGCCCCAGCTCGTGCGCGAGGCCGACGGTGGTGCGGACGATCGCCGCCGCCTCCGGCGAGTCGGCCATCCGGATGACGAACGAGCGGTCGACCTTCAACTCGTCCACGGCGATCCGGGTGAGGAAGGTCAGCGAGGAGAAGCCGGTGCCGAAGTCGTCCACCGCGAGCTGCACGCCCATCGACCGGAGCGTGGCCAGCACCTCGTCGATGACCTCCAGCTCACTCATCACCACCGTCTCGGTGATCTCGAGGACCAGCCGGTGCGGTGGCACCTGGTGCCGGCGCAACGCGTCGGCGATCTCCGCCGGCAGGCGGGGGTCGAGCAGGCTGCGCGCCGAGAGGTTGACCGAGATCGGGACGTCCAGCCCCTCCCGGGCCCAACTGGCGGCCACGTCGAGCGCCTTGTCCAGCACGTACCGGGTGAAGGTGCCGAGCTGCTCGCTGTTCTCCACCGGACGGATGAAGTCCGCCGGGCCCAGCCAGCCGCGCCGGGGGTGCCGCCACCGGATCAGTGCCTCCACACCGGTAGGCGCGCCGGTGGCCAGGTCGACCGCCGGCTGCAACGCCAGCACCAACTGGTCGTCGACCATCAGCGCCTCGCGCAGCTCGGCCAGCAGGGCGAGCTGGTCGGTGCTGGCCGCGTCCCGGGTGCCGTCGTACGTGGCGACGCTGCCGCCGCCGTCCTTGGCCTGGTACATGGCGATGTCGGCCCGGCGCAGCAGCTCGGTCAGATCGGCGGTGCCAGCGTCCGCAACCACCACCCCGACCGAGACCTCGATCGACATGCGGACCCCGGCCACCTCGGTCGGGGCGGCCAGCCGCTCGGCGATCTCCCGGGCCTGGCGCAGCGCGTGCGCCATCGGGGCGGCCCGGTCACCGAGCACCGGCACCGAGGTGAGCAGCAGCGCGAACTCGTCGCCACCGAGTCGGCCGAGCAGGTCGCCGGGGCGGGCCAACGCGCTGAGCCGGTTCGCGGTCAGCCGCAGTAGCTGGTCACCGGCGGCGTGCCCGAGGGTGTCGTTGACTTCCTTGAACTGGTTGATGTCCAGCAGCAGCAACGCCACCGGGTGGCTGTGCGCGAGCTGCCGCAGCGCCTGATCGCCCTTGTCGAGCATGGCCCCCCGGTTGGCCAGCCCCGTCAGTGGGTCGTGCACCGCCTCGTACGACGACCGGGCGGTGACCAGCCGTAGCTCGTGGTGGGTGGCCGCGTCGTGCAGCGCGGCGGCGAGCGCGTCGCCGAACGCGGCCACCGCGTCGCGTTCCCGAGCGCTGGGCGGGGCGGAGCGGGGGAACCGGACCCGCAGCTGACCGACCGGCGCGGTGCCCACCGACAGCGGACGGATCAGCTCGTGCTCGTCGGGCTCGGTCCCGACCGGCGGGTCCACCTCCCGGTCGACCAACTGGCCGGCGGCATCACCCCGGTACCGGTGCCACCCGCCGCCGGACCGGGCCACGTCGACGTCGACCAGTTCGGCGTTGAACAGCGTCAGCGCGCCGGTCACCGCCGCGCTGGCCACGCCCCGCTCGTCGAGCTGGTTGAGGGCCGCGGTCGCCTCGGCGAAGGCCCGCCAGGTGCGGCGTTCCTGGTCGGAGCGCAACCTGTACCGGTAGGTCTGCTGGAGCAGCCAGAGCAGCGGCGGGAGCAGCAGCAGCCAACGCGGGTCGAGCTCCAGCAGGGCGACCACCACCAGGCCGACCGCCACGTTGCCGACGAACATCAGCAGCTTGCCGCGCAGCGCGGCGAGCAGGGGCGGCCCGATCGGCAGCCCGTGCCGCAGGCCCAGCGTCACCCCGCCGAGCCAGGCGGTCACCAGCAGGTACGTCACCGACCCGGCGATCACCGCCAGCGCCAGCGTCGGGGTGGGTGGAGCGAGCAGCGGCTGCCCCAGCGCGGTGGCCACGGAAACGGCCAGCGCCGACGCGGCGGCCAGCGACGCGGCGATCCGGACGATCTCCAGTGCCGGCCGGCGGTCGTTGTGCAGTGAGAGCGCCGTCCAGGCCAGCCCGGCGCCGAGCAGGGTCGCCGACGGCAGCCAGCCGGCGGGTGCCAGGTAGAGGCAGACGATCAGCGCGGCCTCGCCCCAGGCGATGCTGACCATGCCGGCGGCCGAGCGGAACCGAAGCCGGGCGAGCTGGGCGACGGCGAGGACGGCGACGGCGATGCCGTAGCGGGCCGGCCCGCCGAGCGGGTCGTCGGCCGGTAGCCGACTCGGGAGAGTGAGGCCGACCGCGGCGGCGGCCAAGGCCGTCACCGTCACAGCGGCGGTGAGCACGAGCACCCGGGCAGGTGTGCCGCGCGCCCCGAGCCGGTCGAGAGGATCGCCGGCCGGGTCGGAGGTCATCGACCTCCCCCGTCAGCCGACCGACCGACGGTACGGGCGACCGGTGCTGTGACGGTCATCGGCGCCCCCTTCCGCGCATGCCTCGGAGACTTTTGGTCCCCCGGCGGAAGGCTAAGCCAAACCGGGTGGCCGCAACAGGGGGCGACCACCCGGTTCAGCGTGAATCATGCGTGGACTACCCGTTCCGGTGCTGCTGGTGCCCGTTGGGGGCCGACGTGGATGAATCCCGCTCCGCGGTCCCGTCTGTCGGATCGCCGACTGCCGCGTCGGCCCTGGTCGGGTCGGTCGGACGCGGCTGCTGCGGGAACTGCTCGGGCAGCCGACGCAGCCGAGAGTTCATGTTGCGGATCAGCAGGATGGTGGCGGCGGCCAGCAGCAGGATGAGGAAGAGGCCCATCGGCCCGGCCAGGCCACCCGTGCGGGTGTCCCCGAAGTTGTTCTCCGCGAGCACCTGGGCAGCGGTCAACATGGCGTTCCTCCGATGTGCGGTTGGTAACCAGCGTAGCGCCGCGCGGAATCAGCGCGCGTGCGCCGTCTCCCGTACGCCCGCGAAGAGATCGGACTCCGGCATCGGGCTGTCGACCACGGATCGGACCAGCTCGTAGTCCTCCGTCGGCCAGGCACGCTGCTGGAGCTCCATCGGCACCCGGAACCAGAACCCGTCCGGGTCGACCTGGGTGGCGTGGGCGCGCAGCGCGTCGTCGCGGACCGGGAAGTAGTCGGCGCACTCCACCCGGGTGGTGATCCGGGAGCCCATGTCCGGGCGGTCCTCCCAGTTCTTGAGCCACTCCACGTACGGCGACTCCAGGTCGGCGGCGAGCATGGCCTCGTGCAGGGCCATGATCTTGGCCTTGGAGAAACCGGTGTTGTAGTAGAGCTTCAGCGGCTGCCACGGGTCGCCCAGCTCCGGGTAGCGCTCCGGGTCGCCGGCGGCCTCGAAGGCGGCCACGCTCACCTTGTGGCACATGATGTGGTCGGGGTGCGGGTAACCACCCTGCTCGTCGTACGTGGTCACCACGTGCGGACGGAACTCGCGCATGAGCCGCACCAGCGGGCCGGCGGCCACCTCGACGTCCTGGAGGGCGAAGCAGCCCTCGGGGAGCGGCGGCAGCGGGTCACCCTCGGGGAGCCCGGAGTCGACGAAGCCGAGCCAGGCCTGCTCGATGCCGAGGATCGCCCGCGCGGCGTCCATCTCGGCGCGGCGGATCTCGGCGATGTTGGCCCACACGTCGGGGCGGTCGAGCTTGGGGTTGAGCACGCTGCCGCGCTCCCCGCCGGTGCACGTCGCGACGAGGACTTCCACCCCTTCGGCGACGTACTTCGCTGTGGTCGCGGCGCCCTTGCTCGACTCGTCGTCCGGGTGCGCGTGGACGGCCATGAGACGCAGCTGCTCTGCCAACGTTGGCGCTCCTCGTATGTGCCGGCCGGTGGACCCGACCGGACTCGGCCGGCTGACCTGCCGGGAATCCCCTCATCCCGTCGCCGGTCGGCACCACGGGGCCCCACCTGCCATTCCCGCCGCTGAGCCGGGCTGGGAGGATGGGTTCTGTCATTCTTGCTGATGCCGCCGACAACAACGCCAGGAGATACCCGCCGGTGACCGAGACGCACGCCACAATTTCATCGGGGGCGCCGGTTTTCCCGCCGGGGCGCTACGGCCGACGCCGGACGCCCGGGGGCCGGGCCCGCCGTACGCTGCTGGCCGCGCTGGCGCTGGTGGTGCTGGTGACGGCGTTGACGCTGATGTCGGTCCGGCTCTACCGTCAGTACGGCGATCCGGCCTACGACGCCCAGGTCATCACCAATACCGACATCACGGACAATCAGGTGTTGGTCGACTTCCAGGTGACCGTGCCGAAGGGCGGCTCGGCGCTGTGCGTGCTCCGTGCCCGGGACCGCGCCGGCGCCGAGCTGGCCCGCGAGGAGGTCACGGTGACCGCTGCCCCCGGTGATCGGCACGTCAACGCCCGGCACCGCCTGGCGACCACCGCACGGCCGTTCATCGGCGAGGTGCTGCGCTGCCGGCCCCCGGCCTGACCTGCCGAAACCGCCACGCGGAAAACCGCCGAAAGAGGCCCGGACGGCCGCCTACCGCCGGTCCGGATCCGGACACCGGCGGTGATCACCGACACCCTGTGTCGCACAGCACTGGTAACTTGGTAACTCACCTGTCAGCCAGCCAACGCACAACTGAGGAGACCGCCTGTGTCTACTGGCAACAAGGCGCCCGCCACCTGGCTGTCCCAGGACGCTCACGATCGCCTTCAGGCCGAGCTCGACGAGCACATCGCCAACCGTCCCGCCATCGCCGCTGAGATCAACGCGCGGCGCGAGGAGGGCGACCTGAAGGAGAACGGCGGCTACCACGCCGCCCGCGAGGAGCAGGGCAAGGCCGAGGGCCGCATTCGCTACCTGCAGGAGCTGCTGCGCACCGCCAACGTCGGCGAGGCGCCGACGACGGACGCGGTGTCCCCCGGCATGGTGGTGACGATCTACTTCGACGACGACACCGACGACACCGAGACGTTCCTGCTCGGCTCCCGGGAGATCGCGTCCACCACGGAACTGACCGTCTACAGCCCCGAGTCAGCCCTCGGCAAGGCGATCCTCGGCGGTCGGCCCGGGCAGACCTGCACCTATACGGCGCCGAGCGGCGCCGACATCAAGGTGACGGTGGTCAGCTTCGAGCCGTTCTCCGGCTGACGTCGCGAGCCGCACGACCGCTGTCGAGGCGTGGCACCCGCGTGTCACGCCTCGGCGGCGAAGACCACCTGGTAACCACTGGCCCGCAGCGCACTGATCAGCGTGTCCGAGTGCTCCACGCCCCGGGTCTCCACCGACAGCGCCACCTCCACCTCGCCGAGACTGAGGTGCGGGTTTGCCCGCTGGTGCTCCACGTCCACCACGTTGGCCCGGTGCTCGGCGATCTGGCTCAGCAGTGAGGCGAGCTGCCCGGGCCGGTCCGAGCAGCGCACCGTCACCCGCAGATAGCGACCCGCGGCGGCCAGGCCGTGCTCGATCACCCGCAACAGCAGCAGCGGGTCGATGTTGCCGCCGGAGAGCACCGCGACGACCGGCGTCTCCACCTGCACCACGCCGGCCATCAGCGCGGCCACGCCGACCGCACCGGCCGGCTCGACCACCTGCTTGCCGCGCTCCAAGAGCATCAGCAGAGCCCGGGAGATGTCCTCCTCGGTGACCGTGACGACCTCGTCGACCAACTTGCGGACGTGGTCGAAGGTGATCTCCCCCGGCCGACCGACCGCGATGCCGTCCGCGATGGTGGAGAAGGCGGGCAGCCGGACCGGCTCCCCGGCCGCCAGCGAGGGCGGGAAGGCCGCCGCACCGGCCGCCTGCACGCCGATGATCCGGACGTCCGGCCGCAGCGCCTTGGCGGCCACCGCCATGCCCGAGATCAGGCCGCCGCCGCCCACCCCGGTGATGATGGTCCGCACCTCCGGGCACTGTTCGAGGATCTCGAGCGCCACCGTGCCCTGGCCGGCGATGACGTCCCGATGGTCGAACGGGTGGATGAACACCGCGCCGGTGCGCTCGGCGTACGTCTGCGCGGCGACCAGCGACTCGTCGACCGTGTTGCCGGCCAACTCGACCCGCGCGCCGTACCCCTTGGTGGCGGCCACCTTCGGCAGCGGCGCGTTGACCGGCATGAAGACCGTGGCGTGCGTGCCGACCAGGCCGGCCGCCAGCGCCACGCCCTGCGCGTGGTTGCCGGCGCTCGCCGCCACCACGCCGCGCTCCCGCTCCTCGGCCGACAGACGCGAGATCCGCACGTACGCGCCGCGCACCTTGTACGAGCCGGCCCGCTGCACGTTCTCGCACTTGAGCCAGGCCGGCCCGCCCAGCGCGGCGCTCAACGGTCGGGAGGGCTCCAGCGGGGTGGTCCGGGTGACGCCGGCGAGCAGTTCCCGTGCAGCCCGCACGTCCTCAAGACCAACCAGTTCCGTCATGCCCCGATCGTGCCACCCACCCCCGGTGCCTCCTGCGGCGACACCGGGGTCATCGGCCCAGGCCGAGTCACGGACTGGGCGGGGTCACCGGGGCCGGCGGGGTCACCGGGGCCGGCGGAGGAGGCAACGCGGGTCCGGCCGGCACCGCGACCGCCGGCCAGCCCTGGGCGGTCGGCCAGGTCGGCAACGCCCGGGCGATGCGCGCCTCCTGCGCGGCGGAGATCTGCCGAATCAGCACGATCAACGCCACCGCGGCGACCACACAGCCCACCGCGGGCACGGCGTGCCGGAGCAGCGAATCCCGGTAGTAGTCGAGGTACGCCTGGTAGCCAGCGTCGTTGAAGGGGGTCTCCGGCAGCTTGTCGTACGCCCGGCTGTCGAGGCGGCTCATCAGCCGCTCACCGACGCTGAACACCAGCCAGGCGGTCCACCAGCCGTACACCAGGGTCGGGGTGAACCGTCGCCACAGGCTGTCCCGGGCCACGTTGGCCACCACCCGGACCGGCACCACGAAGTTCGCGAACGGCACGAGCCAGCCGGCGATCGCCCAGCCGGCACCGAGTGACGGCAGCGCCCCCGGGAACGCGTCGGTGTTCTTCCGTGCCCGCCAAGTCCAGATGATCACCAGGACGGCGGCCGTGACGTACGCCGCCAGCATGGGCAGAGACAGCACCACCTCGACGATCACCGCGCCGAGCAGCGGATCCGGGTTGTGGTCGGCCGCGGCCTTCCGGGCCATCGCCATGCCCACCAGCGGGACGAGCGCCACCACCAGGAACAGCACCGCGGTCGCGCCGACCGCGATGCTGGCGGCCAGGCCGATCCCGCGTACGCGGTAGGTCGGCAGCGACGGGGTGACGGCCGGCTGCCCCAGCGGCGTGTGGCAGCGCGGGCACTCGTTGTGTTCGGAGGACGTGGCGTCCCCACAGGTCTGGCAGTGCATTGGGGATCCCCCGGCTCAGCGCGACGATGCGCGCACACCGTAGACGATCATGCAGCGGCCGGCGACCCCGTTCCGACGCGGGGATAGCCGGGTGCGTGCCGGGACCACGGGGCGGCCATCTCGAACTGACCGGCCACGCCGAGGAGCAGCAGCTCGGAGCCGGGCGGACCGACCAGCTGCACGGCGACCGGCAGGCCGTCCGGGCGGCGGCCCACCGGCACCACGATCGACGGCAGGCCGGCGATGTTCCACGGCGCGGCGTACGGGGCGTACCGGATGTTGGCGGTCATGTTCGCCCGCCAGGACCGGTCGGACCAGCGGGCGGCCTCCGGCGGCGCGGCGGCCAGCGCAGGGGTGAGCAGCAGGTCGACGGAGTGGTCGGTGAAGAAGTGGGTCGACCGCTCGCGCCAGGCGGCCCGGTCGGCCTCCCGGACGTAGCCGCGCCGCTGCGCCCACTCGCCCAGCGCGACGTGCCGACGGGTACGTCGTTGCAGGCCACGCCGGTCCAGCCCGGCGGCCCGGACATCGGTGGCGGCGGCGGCGAACCAGGTGGCGATGCCCTGCAGACCGAGCGCGGTGGGATAGACCGGGTCGGCCGGAACCGCGTCGTGCCCCGCGGCGGCTAGCAGCCGGCCCGCGGCGGCGACCGCGTCCCGGTTGGGCGCGTCCGGCGAGACACCGCGCACCGGGGAGCGCAGCGAGACACCCACCCGCAGCCGCTGCGGCGGGACCAGCTTCTCCGGCCGTCGACCGGCGAGCACCGAGAAGCCGACCGCCGCGTCGGCGACCGTGCTGGTCAACATGCCGTGCTCGGTGAGGCCGAACCAGTCCTCCGCGCCGAGCTGGCAGGGGACCACGCCCCGGCCGGGCTTGAGCCCGACCAGGCCGCAGCAGGCCGCCGGGATCCGGATCGAGCCCAGGCCGTCGTTGCCGTGCGCCATCGGCACCAGCCCGGCGGCCACCGCGGCGGCAGCGCCGCCGGAGGAGCCGCCGGGGGTACGCGTGCTGTCCCACGGGTTGCGGGTCACCGCGCTGTCGTCGTCGGTGACCGCCCACAGGCCCAGTTCGGGCATCCGGGTCACCCCGAGGATCACCGCGCCGGCGCCGCGCAGCCGGCGGACCACCTCGTGGTCGGCCTCCGAGATGTCGGTACGCGCCGCGGCCGACCCGTTCCAGGTGGGCAGCCCGGCGACCGGCGTGTTCTCCTTCACCGCCACCGGCACCCCGGCCAACGGCAGGTTGGCCAGGTCCTCCTGCTCGTCGACCTTCTCCGCCTCGGTGATCGCCTCGCCGCCGCGCACGGCGCGGAAGGCGGCCACCTCGCGGTCGGCGCGGGAGATGTATTCGAGGTGGTCGGCGACGACCTGGGTGGCCGAGACGTCGCCCCGGCGTACCCCCCGGGCGATCTGCTTGGCGGTCGCCCCGACCCAGGTCGACATGATGTCCTGCACGGCCACCCTCCCCAGTGCGGTCAGCCCAGTGCCTGCTCCAGATCGGCGAGCAGGTCGTCGACCGTCTCGATGCCGACAGACAGTCGCACGAGATCGCCGGGTACTTCAAGCGGCGAGCCGGCAGCACTTGCGTGTGTCATCCGGCCCGGGTGCTCGATCAGGGACTCCACCCCGCCCAGCGACTCGGCGAGCACGAACAGCTTGGCGCGGTTGCAGATCTCCACGGCATGGTCCTCGCCGCCAGCGGCACGGAAGGAGATCATGCCGCCGAACCGGCGCATCTGCTTGGCGGCCACCTCGTGGCCGGCGTGCGAGGGCAGCCCGGGGTAGATCACCTCGGCCACCTTGGCGTGCCCGTCCAGGTACGCGGCGAGCCGCTCGGCGTTGTCACAGTGCCGGTCCATCCGTACCCCGAGGGTCTTGATGCCGCGCAGGGTGAGCCAGGCGTCGAACGGGCCGTTGATCGCGCCCATCGCGTTCTGGTGGTAGCGCAGCTCCTCGCCGAGCGCGGCGTCGGCGACGACGAGCGCGCCGCCCACCACGTCGGAGTGCCCGCCGATGTACTTCGTGGTGGAGTGCACCACCACGTCCGCGCCGAACGCGATCGGCTGCTGCAGGTACGGCGAGGCGAAGGTGTTGTCGACCACCAGCAGCGCGCCCGCGTCACGCGCCACGTCGGACAGCGCGGCGATGTCGGCGATGCCGAGCAGCGGGTTGGTCGGCGTCTCCACCCAGATGATCTTCGTCCGGCCGGGCTGCACGGCGGCCCGGACCGCGGCCGCGTCGGAGACCTTCGCCGGAGAGAACTCCAGGCCCCAGCGCTGCGCGACCCGGGCGAAGAGCCGGTACGTGCCGCCGTACGCGTCGTCCGGAATCACCACGTGGTCACCCGGCTGGCAGACGGCCCGCAGCAGGGTGTCCTCGGCCGCCAGACCGCTGGCGAAGGCGAGGCCGACCGGCCCGCCCTCCAGCGCGGCCAGGCACTCCTGGAGCGCGTCGCGGGTCGGGTTGCCCGAGCGGCTGTACTCGTAGCCGAGCCGGGGCGCGCCAACGGCGTCCTGGGCGTACGTGCTGGTCTGGTAGATCGGCGGGATCACCGCGCCGGTCCGGGACTCCGGGTCCTGACCAGCGTGGATGGCGAGCGTCTCGAAGCCGTGGTTCATGCTGGTGAGATTAGTCCGCGTGACCGGCCCGGTGGGCCTGACCCGGCGCGCGTCGCACCGGCGCGCTGTCCTACCGGTCGGGGATACTGGCGCGGTGACCTCACACGAGCCGCTGCCTTCGCGCCTTACCGGCGCAGCCAACCGCATCCCAGCCTCGCTGGACGCGCTGGCCGGCCCGGCTCACGGCCGGATCGAGCTTCCCGTCCGGCTGGCCTGGTCCGGCCTCACCGAGTTCGACGTGGCAGATCCTCGACAGCGGCTGACCTTGTATCGCATGCTGCTGGACTGCGGTCAGCTCGACGACCTGGTCCGCTACGTCAACGCCGTCCTGCTGCATAGGGACTGGCCGCGGATCAAGCGACTGACCAGCCGCCGCCTGGTTACCCTCTGGGAGCAGCGGTTGCCAGAGCTCGCTGCTAACCGTGGATGATCTGCATCGCAGGCTGCTCTGCATCGGGTTCGCAGCGGGTGACGACCTCGGGCTAGTGCTCGCCGGCGGTTACGCCCTGGCAGCGCATGATCTGGTCGAGCGATCGTCCCGTGACATCGACTTCGCGACAGCGACCTCCCTGCCCTTGAAAAGGGAGACGGATCGTCTCGTCGACGCGTACGCGGCAGCCGGCTTCTCGGCCCGCATCATCGAGGCGACCCCTCGGATGGCTCGACTGATGGTCACCGGATCAGAGATGGAGTGTGAGGTCGATCTGCTCAAGGAGGCGATCGGACCCCCTGCGACGCTCATGATCGGGCCAGTGCTGTCCTTCGACGACGCGGTCGGGCTGAAAGTGAGGGCTCTGCACGACAGGGCTGCCCACCGCGACTACATCGACATCCATGCAGCAAACCTGCGCCTCGCCTGGCATGAGCTTGAGTCGTTGGGTGCACGGCACACGGTGGGGTTCACCCTTGACGAGTTGGCTGACCGGCTCGGCGGGTTTGGCGAGTTGGACGACGAGACCTTCGCCGCCTACGGGCTCAATGAACAGGACATCAGGGACCTGGCGACCTGGGCGTCGCGCTGGGAGTCAGACATCCGGTTGCGGCTGGCGAATGGGGAAGACGGGCCGCTGGGAGCGCCCGGCGACGAGTGGGACACCTACCTCGACCAGCAGTGACGGCTCGACTGGCTCGCGCGACCCAAAGCGGGGTGGCCGAGCCGTCGGACCACCGGCATAGCCTGGGGCGATGAGTGGGTGCGTGTTCTGCGGGATCGTGGCCGGAGAGGTGCCGGCGTTCCGGGTGGCCGACGAACCGGACGGGGTGGCATTCCTGGACACCCGCCCGGTCTTCGCCGGGCACGTGCTGGTGGTGCCCCGGGTACACCTGGTGACCCTCGCCGAGTTGCCGGCCGAGCTGCTGCCCGGCTACTTCGCGCTGGTCCAGCGGCTGGCGGCCGCCGTGGAGACCGGTCTGGGGGCCGGTGGGACGTTCGTTGCGATGAACAACAAGGTGTCCCAGTCGGTGCCACACCTGCACACCCACGTGATCCCTCGCACCAAGGGAGACGGGCTGCGTGGCTTCTTCTGGCCGCGCACCCGCTACCCGAGCGACGAGGACGCCGAGGCCGTCGCGGCCCGGGTGGCCGCCGCGCTCTGACCGCGCTGGTTGGGGCCTGACTCACTTCGGGGCGGGTAAGAAAGGTGAGCCCGCCGGTGTTACACGCTGGGAGAGGTACGAGAGGAGTCCCACCGTGTTTCTGCGTCGTATGAACGCTGAGATGATTTCGCCTGACCAGGCCCTGCCGGGCCGCCCGATCGCCATGCCGGTCGCCGACCGGCACGAGGTGCTGGGCACCCCACTGAAGGGCCCATTCCCGGAGGGCCTCCAGGTCGCCGTCTTCGGCATGGGCTGTTTCTGGGGCGCCGAGCGGCTGTTCTGGACCCTGCCAGGAGTGTTCACCACCTCGGCGGGCTACGCGGGTGGCATCACCAAGAACCCGACGTACGAGGAGACGTGCTCCGGTCGTACCGGGCACGCCGAGGTCGTCCAGGTTGTCTACGACCCGAGCAAGATCGCTTTTGAGGACCTGCTGAAGGTCTTCTGGGAGAACCACGACCCGACGCAGGGCATGCGCCAGGGCAACGACGTGGGCACCCAGTACCGGTCGGCGGTCTACACGACCACCGACGAGCAGCGGGCCATCGCGGAGTCCTCCCGGGACGCGTTCCAGCCGATCGTGACGCGGGCCGGCAAGGGTGAGATCACCACCGAGATCGCTCCTCTCGGCAGCTACTACTTCGCCGAGGACTACCACCAGCAGTACCTGGCGCCGACGAAGAACCCGAACGGCTACTGCAACCACGGCCCGAACGGGCTGAGCTGCCCGGTCGGCGTGGCCCGTACCGCCGGCTGAGTGCAGGCGTTAGCCTGATTCAGACGTTTGGGAGGGCACGATGAGCGGCGACAGCGCGAGCCGTCCACGCGGTTATGCCAAACCGGTCATCGTGCCCTGAACGAGGCCGCCAGTCAGACGGACCTGAACAGTTATCTCAGCCGCGACTCGCTGATCCTGCTCTGGCCCTCGATGTGGCTGCCCCAAGCCGTGCGCTGCGTGGGA
Organism: Micromonospora sp. CPCC 205539; assembly: GCF_036906815.1. Classification (NCBI taxonomy): domain Bacteria; kingdom Bacillati; phylum Actinomycetota; class Actinomycetes; order Micromonosporales; family Micromonosporaceae; genus Micromonospora; species Micromonospora sp. CPCC 205539. The sequence continues at coordinate 17,748 of NZ_JBAKHW010000021.1, forward strand.
AGAACGGTTTCCTGAGCTTCGTCTCGCCCCCCGCAGCGCCGCCTGACACGATGCTGCCCAGTCACATCAGGATCACCAGAGTCGCCCTCGCGGCGGCCGGCCGCTTCGGATTCGCACTGGCCGGTGGGTACGCGGTGAGCGCTCACGGCATGGGCAACAGGCTGGGCGGCGACGTTGATCTCTTCACGGCCTGGCACCTACGCGCCTCGTTCCCCGAAGCAGTCGACAACGTGACCAAGGCCCTTGAGGACGAGGGCTACGCCGTCACCGCTGTCATCCGAAATGAGACCTTCGCCCGCTCGTCGTCGACCGCGACGCACCAGGCGCGGAGCCAGACAAGCTCGAAATGTCGGCGGACTGGCGGGCGCACTCACCAGTGATGTCCTCCGTTGGACCTGTCTTGCACCCTGACGATGCCGTCGCCAACAAGATGTGCGCGCTCTTCGGCCGCGCCGAGGCCCGGGACTTCCTCGACGTCGATGCCGCCCTGACGAGCGGCCGGTACACCAGACAGCGCCTCCTGGAACTGGCGGCAGCCGCAGACTCTGGTTTCGAACCACGTGCCTTCGCAGACGCGTTGGGAGCGCTGAACCAGATCACCGATGCGGACTTCGACTGCTACGGCGTACCTGTCGCCGACCTACCGGCCGTCCGCGCAAGGTTCGCTCAGTGGCAGCGCGAACTCATCGACCTGCCGCAGGGCTGACATCCCCGACTGGCTACTACTTCGCAGAGGACTGCCACCAGCAGTACCTGGCGCCGTCCGAACAGCGCGGGCATTCCCGTCGGACCGTGTGATCGAAATCCGTTGCCGAGCCCGGCGGGGACTCGATAGCGTGGCAGTACACGTGAAAGGAGGTGGTCCAGACTTGTATAGCAATCGGACTCGTGAGGTGGCTGTCCGCTAGCCGCTGTCCTCGACAGTGACTGTCCGCCGTACGGCGGGCATCAGCACCATCGTCGAGACCGTGTGGCAGCGGTGCGGCGAAACCACAACAGCCACCCGACCCCCGGGGTGCCGGCCCAGTCCAGCCGGCCCGCGCGCAAGCGCGGAGACCCCCGGGGGTCGCTTCATGTCTGGAGACCGGCGATGTCGATGCGCGAGTTGGTGGTGCTCGGGACGGCCAGCCAGGCCCCGACCCGGCAGCGCAACCACAACGGGTACGTGCTGCGCTGGGACGACGAGGTGATCCTCTTCGACCCAGGCGAGGGCAGCCAGCGTCAAATGCTGCACACCACGGTCACCGCCACCGACCTGACCCGGATCTGTGTCACCCATTTCCACGGCGACCACTGCCTCGGCCTGCCCGGGACCATCCAGCGGCTCTCCCTGGACCGGGTGCCGCACCCCGTCGCCGTGCACTTCCCGGCCGGCGGCGCCGAATACTTCGCCCGGCTCCGGCACGCGACCTCCTTCTACGAGACCGCCGAGCTGCGGGTCACCCCGATCGAGGCCGACGGGCAGCGGATCGCCCTGCGCTGCGGCACGCTCGAGGCACGCCGGCTACGGCACCCCATCGAGACGTACGGCTATCGGCTGGTCGAGCCGGACGGCTGGCGGATGCTGCCGGAGAAGCTGGCCGCGTACGGCATCGTCGGCCCTGCCGTCGGCGATTTGATCCGCGATGGGCACCTGGACCTCGACAGGCGTCGCGTCACCCGTGACGAGGTGAGCGTGCCCCGGCCGGGGCAGCGGTTCGCCTTCGTGATGGACACTGGCCTCTGTGACGGCGTGTACGCCCTCGCCGAGCACGCCGACCTGCTGGTCATCGAGTCGACCTTCCTGGAGTCGGAGGCCACGCTCGCCGCCGAGGTCGGCCACCTGACGGCGGCGCAGGCCGCCCGGGTGGCGACCGAATCCGGGGTACGCCGGCTGGTGCTCACGCACTTCTCCCAGCGGTACGCCGACCCGCGCCGGTTCCACGACGAGGCGCGGGCGCACTTCGACGGAGACCTGATCATCGCCGAGGATCTGATCACGGTGCAGCTCCCGCCGCGCCGGGTAGCCTCGGCCGAATGACCGTCACGCTCCGCCCCGCGACCGACGACGACCTGATGGGGGTGGGTGCCCTGCACCAACGTTCCCGCGTCGCCGCGTACTCGTCGTTTCTGCCCGCCGAGGCGCTGGCCGACCCGACGGCGGAGGCGATGGGACGGTACTGGACCGAACGGTGGCGGTGGGAACGCGACACACACCGGCTGACCGTGGCGGAGCGCGCCGGGACGCTGGTCGGCTTCACCCACCTGGGCCCCGACGACCAGGACGACCCGGAAACCGGGCTGCTCAACGCGATCCACCTCGAGCCGGCCGAGCAGGGCCAAGGTGTCGGCCGCGCGTTGATGCTGGACGCGCTGGACGCGATGCGGTCCCGGGGTTGGCGGCGCGCGGTGCTTTGGGTGCTCGCCCGCAACGCCCACGCCCTCGAGTTCTACCGCCGTGGCGGCTGGACACCCACGGGGGACGAGCGGGACGAGGCGATCGGATCGGCGCAGACCCGACAAATCCGCTACGCCCGCCCGCTCTGACCCGCTCTGCCCCCACCCTGCTCCCGCTCTGCTCCCGCTCTGACCCGCTTTGCGGGCTCCCCGATCTTGCTGATCAACACGAGATCAGCGATATCGGGGTGTCCGCCGCCGGGGATCCCCCGATATCGCCGACCTCGTGTCGATCAAGGCCGAGCGGGCCACGCCGAGCAGGCCACGCCGATCAAGGCCGAACAGGCCACGCCGAGCAGGCCGCACCCAGCAGGCCACGCCGATCAAGGCCACGCCGAGCAGGCCACGCCGGGCGCCGGGGCGCTCTAGTGGGCGCCGAGGTGGGCCAGGAGGTCCTGACGGGTCAGGACGCCCTTGGGCTTGCCGTCGACCAGGACCAACGCGGCATCGGACTTCTCGAGCAGGCCGACCGCCTCGCTGACCGGCTGGCCGCCACCGATCATCGGCAGCGGGTCGCCCATGTGCCGCTCGATGGTGTCGTGCAGGTGGGCCTGGCCGGTGAAGAGCGCGTCGAGCAGGTCCCGCTCCGCGATGGAGCCGGCCACCTCGCCGGTCACCACCGGAGGCTCGGCCTTGAGCACCGGCAGCTGCGAGACGCCGTACTCGCGCATGTAGTCGATCGCGTCGCGGACCGTCTCGGTCGGGTGGACGTGCACCAGCTCGGGCAACCCGCCCGGCTTGCTGGAGAGCGCGTCGGCCACCGTCGGCTCGGCGCCGGAGTTGTCGAGGAAGCCGTACCGGGCCATCCAGGAGTCGTTGAAGATCTTGGAGAGGTAGCCCCGGCCGCCGTCCGGCAGCAGCACCACGACCACGTCGTCCGGGCCGGCCCGGCGCGCCACCTCCAGCGCGGCGACCACCGCCATCCCGCAGGAGCCGCCGACCAGCAGCCCTTCCTCGCGGGCCAGTCGCCGGGTCATCTCGAAGGACGCCGTGTCGGAGACCTCGACGATCTCGTCGGCGACACCCCGGTCGTACGTCTCCGGCCAGAAGTCCTCGCCGACGCCCTCCACGAGGTACGGGCGGCCGGTGCCGCCGGAGTAGACCGAGCCCTCCGGGTCGGCCCCGACGATCCGGACCCGACCCTCGGACGCCTCCTTCAGGTACCGGCCGATGCCGGAGATGGTGCCTCCGGTGCCGACACCGGCCACGAAGTGCGTGAGCCCGCCCTCGGTCTGCTTCCACAGCTCCGGGCCGGTCGTCTCGTAGTGCGAGCGCGGGTTGGCCGGGTTGCTGTACTGGTCGGGCTTCCAGGCGCCCGGGATCTCGCGGGTCAGCCGGTCGGAGACGTTGTAGTACGAGCGCGGGTCTTCCGGGGCGACCGCGGTCGGGCAGACCACCACCTCGGCGCCGTACGCCCGGAGCACGTCCTGCTTGTCCTGGCTGACCTTGTCGGGGCAGACGAAGACACACTTGTAGCCCTTGAGCTGGGCCACCAGGGCCAGCCCGACGCCGGTGTTGCCGCTGGTCGGCTCGACGATGGTGCCGCCGGGCTTGAGCAGGCCGGCGGCCTCGGCGTCCTCGACCATCCGCAGCGCGATCCGGTCCTTCACCGAGCCGCCCGGGTTCACGTACTCGACCTTGGCGAGCACGGTGGCCTGGATGCCCTTGGTGACGTTACGCAGGCGTACCAGTGGGGTGTTACCGATCATGTCGACGACGTTGTCGTAGTACTGCACGGTGGGCCCTTCGTTGCGGCGCCGGCGACCGCGGCCGGGCAAGACGTTTCCTCGCCGCCCAGGGTACGTGCCGTCAGGGCACCAGGCCCCCGGGGATGACCGAGCTGCGGCGGGCCTCCCACTCGAGGAAGCGGTCGGTCTCGGCCAGCACGCTGCCGGCCAGCCAGGTGATCATGACGGCGTCGTCGGCCAACCCGAAGATGGCCAGCGGGATCTCCGGCAGCAGGTCGATCGGCGAAACGATGTACGCCGTCGCCGCCGTCATCAGCGCCAACCGGAGGCCGCCGTCGTAGTGCCCCCGGGCGGTGGCCCGGATCATCCGGGGCAGCGCCGCCAACCGGGTGCCCAGCGACGGCCCACCCCGCGCCCCGGCGGCCAGCGCCCGGGCCAGGGCCGTGAATGCCGCGCTGCGCTTCAGTGTCTTCCCCATCGTCGCGCTCCTCTCCGCCGGATCAGCATGGCGGGTCGACGCAAGCCGGCCGCCCTCCACCGGACAGGTACCCCGTCGCGTCGGTTTCCAGGCGTCCACGAGCCGGCACGACGACAGCGGTGTGTCGTGCCTTCGCGATAATGTCGCGGTATGGGGGTGGCTGGTTCCGTCGTACCAATTGGTTCGCGCTGGCGGCGTGCCCGGCGGGTCGCCCGCCTGGCGGCCATCGGCACGGGCGCCACCGCGGCCGCCGCCGTGGCGACCGGCGGGGTGCTGCTCGGCCAGGCCCGGCAGGCCCGACGCACGATCCCGATGGCCGAGGCGCCGCCGCCACGCTGCGACGGCGTGTATGGCGGGAGGTTCCCCGGCCCCGAGCTCACCATGGTCGTGCTCGGTGACTCGTCGGCGGCCGGCTACGGGGTGCACCGGCGCCGGGAGACGCCCGGTGCGCTACTGGCCACCGGCCTGTCCCGCCGACTGCGCCGTCCGGTGCGGGTGCGCCGCTTCGCGGTGGTCGGGGCCATCTCGGCGGCGCTGAGATACCAGGTGGAAGCCGCGCTGGAGTGTCAGCCCGACGTCGCGGTGATCCTGATCGGTGGCAATGACATCACCAACCGCACCCCACACGCGCTGGCCGTGCGCTACCTGGTCGAGACGGTCCACGCGCTGCGCGACGCTGGTTGCGAGGTGGTCGTCGGCACCTGCCCCGACCTGGGCACGATCCGCCCGATCCAGCCCCCGCTGCGCTGGCTGGCGCACCGGTGGAGCCGCCAGCTCGCCGCCGCCCAGACGGTCGCCGTGGTCGAGGCGGGCGGCTGGTCGGTCTCCCTCGGCGACCTGCTCGGCCCCCGGTTCGCCGCCGAGCCGACCCGGATGTTCGCCTGGGACCGGTTCCACCCCTCCGCCGAGGGGTACGCGGTGGCAGCCGCCGCACTGCTGCCGACGGTGCTCTCCGCGCTCGGCACGGGGCAGGACCGGCGGGCCACGGCGGTGCGGGGCGAGGGCGTACGGTCGCTGCCGAAGGCCGCGCAGGAGGCGGCCCGGCACGCCGGCACGGAGGTCAGCGGCACCCAGGTCCGGGGCCGGGACCGAGGGCCGGCCGGCCGGTGGGCGCAGCTGCGCCGCCGGGCGTTCTTCGGTGTCGGGGCGGTCCCGCAGCACGGGCCCACCCCCGACACCTCGACGGTGGAGGGACTGGCATGAACGAGCGCAGCGAGCGGAAGGCGACCACCGGCCTCCCGGTCCGGCTGGGTAAGGCGGCAGCGCTCGCCCTGCTCGCCGGCACCGTGGGCGGCACCGCCGTCCTGGCCGGCGAGGCGTTCGTGGCCCGGCACCGGCGCTACGCCCAGCCGGAGCTGGGGCTGGCCCTGCGGGCCACGATCGGCCGGCCCGGCGCGCCACCGCTGCGGCTGGTGCTGATCGGTGACTCGTCGGCGCTGGGGGTGGGCGTCGACCGACTCGACGACACCATCGGCGGGCAGTTGGCCAATCTGCTCGCCGACGGTCCGTCCGGTCGGCTGGTGCACCTGTCCAGCGTCGGCGTCTCGGGCTCCCGCTCGACGGACCTGGCCACCCAGGTGGCCCGCGCCCTGCTCGGCGAGCGCCCCGACGTGGCGCTGATCCTGATCGGGGCGAACGACGCCACCGGGCTGCGCCGGCCCGGCGACGCGGCGGCGTACCTCGGCGCGGCGGTGCACCGGCTGCGCGAGGCACGGGTCGAGGTGGTGGTGGGCACCTGCCCCGACCTCGGTGCGGTGCGTGCCATCGCGTCTCCGCTGCGCCAGCTCGTCGGCTGGGCCGGGCGTCGGATGGCGTACGCCCAGACGGTGGCCGTGCTGGACGCGGGCGGCACGGTGGTCGACCTGGCTACCGAGACCGGGCCGGTCTTCCGGGCCGATGCCGGGACGCTCTGCCACGACGGCTTCCACCCCTCCGCCGACGGCTACCGGGTGTGGGCGCACGCTCTGCTCCCGGCCGTCGCCGCGGCCGCGGCGGTCACCTCCCGGCGCTGACCCGGCCCGGCCGCAGGGTGACATTTCCCGGCGGGTCTTCTTCTTCCGCGCCAAGTTACCGGCGGGTTAACGTTGGCGCATGCCGATTGAGTCGTCCCGCGACGCCGTCATCGTCGCCACCGCCCGCTCCCCCATCGGCCGGGCGCACAAGGGGTCCCTGCGCGACGTCCGCTCCGACGACCTCGCCGCGACCATCGTCCAGGCCGCTCTGGACAAGATCCCCGCGCTCGATCCGACCACGATCGAGGACCTCTACCTCGGGTGTGGCCTGCCCGGTGGCGAGCAGGGCTTCAACATGGCCCGGGTGGTGTCCACCCTGCTCGGGCTGGACACGGTGCCCGGTGCCACGCTGACCCGCTACTGCGCCTCCTCGTTGCAGACCACCCGGATGGCCATGCACGCCATCCGCGCCGGCGAGGGCGACGTGTTCATCTCCGCCGGCGTGGAGATGGTCTCCCGGTACGCCCGGGGCAACTCCGACGGGCTGCCCCCGGAGGCACAGGCCCTGGTCGGCGGCGGCTGGGACAATCCGCGCTTCGCCGCGGCCGGCGAGCGCTCGAAGCGCCGCGCGCAGGGCGGGGCCGACGTGTGGACCGACCCGCGCGAGGCCGGTGAGCTGCCGGACGTCTACCTGACCATGGGGCAGACCGCCGAGAACCTGGCCCAGGTGTACGACGTCACCCGCGCCGACATGGACGAGTTCGGCGTACGCAGCCAGAACCGCGCCGAGAAGGCCATCGCCGACGGCTTCTGGGCCCGGGAGATCACCCCGGTCACCACACCGGACGGCACCGTGGTGAGCACCGACGACGGCCCGCGTGCCGGTGTCACGCTGGACGCCGTGGCCGGTCTGAAGCCGGTGTTCCGCCCGGACGGCCGGATCACCGCCGGCAACTGCTGCCCGCTCAACGACGGCGCCGCCGCCGTGGTGGTGATGAGCGCCCAGCGGGCCGAGGAGCTCGGGCTGACCCCGTTGGCGCGGATCGTGTCCACCGGCGTGTCCGCGCTGTCGCCGGAGATCATGGGCCTGGGCCCGGTCGAGGCGTCCCGGCAGGCGCTGCGGCGAGCCGGCATGACCATCGACGACGTCGACCTGGTCGAGATCAACGAGGCGTTCGCCGCCCAGGTCATCCCCTCCTACCGGGAGCTGGGCATCCCCGAGGAGAAGTTGAACGTGATGGGCGGCGCGATCGCGGTCGGCCACCCGTTCGGCATGACCGGCGCCCGGATCACCGGCACCCTGCTCAACTCGCTCGAGTGGCACGACAAGACCATCGGTCTGGAGACCATGTGCGTCGGCGGCGGCCAGGGCATGGCCATGGTGTTGGAGCGGCTGAGCTAGAGCGCGCTGCGGGTCGCCGTCACCTCGGCGGCGGCCCGGGCCAGCGCCTCGGCGTCCGGCCCGGCGGCCACCAGGTCCGCCGTCACCACCCGCACCTGATCGGGCAGGGCCAGGTCGTTGTCCAGCCGGGGCACCACGCGGCGGGGCTCGCCCTCGGCATCGGCCGTCAGGTTGGCCAGCTCCTGCACCAGCCGGTGCACCAGGTCGGCGCGGGGCACGTTGCCGGTGGTGGCGACCGCCGCCCAGCGTGGCTGCTGCCAGTGCCCGATCTGACCGACCAGCAGTGCCACGGCCTGCTCCAACTCCGCTGCGCTCATCGCCGCCGAGTCTACGGCCGACACCGGCCACGCGGCATCGGGCCGGTCAGCGGCGCAGGTAGCTGATCAGCCGCAGCAGCTGCCAGTAGAGGAAGACCAGCCCGGTGAGCAGACCGAACGCGCTCAACCACGCGTACCGGCGGGGTCGGCCGTCGCGCACCGAGCGTTCGACGAGATCGAAGTCGAGGATGAAGCTGAACGCGCCCGCGATGATCGCCACCACCGAGAAGGCGTACGGCAGCCAGCCGACTTCTCCGCTCACGCTGTAGACCGCCAGACCCGCCCGCCCGGTGATCAGGTATGACACCAGGTTGACCACGCTGAGCACGGCGATGCCGAGCAGCGTGCCGATCACCAGGCGGGCCAGCCGGGGCGTCGCCCGGATCACCCGGGCCCGGTAGAGCGCGGCCATGCCGAGGAAGACACCGAAGGTGCCGGCCACCGCCTGCACCACGATCCCCGGGTAGACCTGCTCGAAGGCCCGGCTGGCCACCCCCAGCAGCAGGCCCTGGAGCACGGCGTAGCCGACGATCGGTGCCGGGTTGGTGATCCCGCGCAGCGAGATGACCAGGACCAGCACGATCGAGGCGAGCGCGCTGCCGGCCAACGCGGCCGGTAACCAGGCCGCCTGCGGCACCACCGCCCAGGACACCGCCGCCGCCGCGCCGGTGACCAGCAACAATCCGACGGTACGCACCACCACGTCGTCGACGGTCATCGCCTCGGTGCCGCCGAGGCCGAGCACCCGGGCCTCCGCCCGGCCGGTCTCGTCCAGCCGGTTGAGCACCGGGTTGTTGCTGCGCACCGCCGCCTCCTCTGCCCGCGTACCCCTCGCAGTCACTCTGCCCCGGACGGCTCGGCGGCGGCGGGCAAACAGCGCGGCCGGTACGGACGACGGCGCCCGCCCCCGCAACGCGGGGACGGGCGCCGGTCGGCAGCGCGGACGAGGTCAGTCGTCGCCCTGGAAGTAGCTCAGCAGGCGCAGGATCTCGATGTAGAGCCAGACCAGGCTGACCAGGATGCCGAACGCGGCCGTCCAGGAGTAGCGCTGGGGCAGGCCCATCCGGACGCCGTCCTCGATCTCCTTGAAGCTGAGCACGAAGCTCAGCGAGGCGACCACGATGCAGACCAGGCTGAAGCCGATGGCCAGCGGGCTGCCGTCGCGCAGGCCGGTGTTGACCCCGAACAGGGCCAGCACCAGGTTGATCAACATGACCGCGAAGAGGCCGGTCATTACCGCGATCATGCCCTTGACGAAGACCGGGGTGGCCCGGATGACCTTCGCCTTGTAGAGCATCGCCATCAGGAAGAAGATGCCGAAGCTGGCTGCGGCGGCCTGGAGCACGATGCCGGAGTAGGCCGTCTCGAACGCCTTGCTCACCATGCCGACGAAGACGCCCTCGACGACCGCGTACGTGATGACCAGCGCCGGGTTGGCCATCCGGGAGAACGAGATGATCAGGCCGAGCACCAGACCGACCACCGCCGCGCCGATCCACGCGGCGCCGACCAACGCGTCGGGCACGAGCACCCAGGCGGCCGCGGCGGAGATGCCGAGGATGCCGAGCAGCGCGACGGTCTTGACCACCACGTCGTCGATGGTCATGGGCGCCACGGTGGGCGGCGCAGCCGGGTAACCGGCCTGGGACGGGTACTGCTGGGGAATGCCGGGCTGTCCGTACGGCCCGGCCGGGGCGTACCCGGCGGACCGCTCCCGCTCGGCCGCCTGGCCGAGCCGGGCGAGCACCGGGTTCGAGGTCTTCACTGTCTGGCCTCCCTCAGGGGGTCGTGTGCACGTGAGACGTGCCACCCAAGAGTAAACTGCCCGACCCACTCACGGTGATCACGAATGAAGAATGGGGCGGATGCGGGCCGGTGCCCGGGGCGGGGGTCGAACCCGCATGCCTTTCGGCAGCCGCTTTTAAGGCGGCCGTGTCTGCCTTTCCACCACCCGGGCGGGTGGCACCGGCGCGCCGACACGCACGGTGCAGTGTCACCGTAGCGGGTCGATGGCGACCCGGCGTACCCCGCCGGGCGGCCCACACTAGGGTCGATGCCGTGAGCAGCGCAGCCCCCACGGCCCCCGACGCCGCCTCTGAGCAGGCATTCCGCCTTGCCGACCGAGTTGCCCGCCGCTCCCGGGTCGTCCGGCTGCTGGCCGCCGTCCGCCGCAATCGAGCGGACCTGATGATCGCGCTGGCTTTCCTGGTGCTGGCCGTCTGGCTCACCCACGGGCTGTGGCCCGACCCGGCCGGCCGAATGCTGGCCCTCAATCCCGAGGACCAGACCCTCTACGAGTGGTTCCTCGCGGTCGACGCGCGGGCGCTGCTCGGCGACTTCAGCCTGCTCACCGACCGGCTCAACGCCCCCGACGGGGTCAACCTGATGGCCAACACCACGGTCATCGCGCTCGGCGTCGTCTGCGCGCCGATCACCCTGCTGCTCGGCGCGCCGGTCACCTTCGCGCTGCTGGCCGCCGCCAACCTGGCCGGCACCGCCACCGCCTGGTACCTGCTGTTCCACCGGACGCTGCGGACCCGCCGGATCGCCGCCGCGCTCGGCGCTGGGCTGTGCGGGTTCGGCCCCGGGATGATCTCGCAGACCAACAGTCACCTGCACATGACCGCCCAATGGCTGGTGCCGGTGATCGTCTGGCTGGTGGTCCGGCTGCTGCGGGCGTCCGATCCGGGGGCCACGTCGTCCGCCGGGCCCGGGGCCGACCGTGTCCAACCGGCCGGGCCCAACCGGCGGCGGATGCTCAGCTCGGCAGCCGGGCTGGCGGCGGCGGTCACCGTTCAGGTCTTCATCGGTGAGGAGGTGCTGTTCCTCGCCGCCGGCACGCTGCTGGTGATGGCGGTCGGCTACGCCCTGGCGGACCGGGACCTGGCCCGACGGGCGCTGCCGTGGTTTGCCGGCGGGTTGGCGGTCGCCGCCGGGCTGGCCCTGCTGGTGCTCGGTTATCCGCTCTGGTTCCAGTTCGCCGGGCCGCAGGGGGTCGCCGACGGCATGTTCAGCCCGGGCTACTTCTCGGCCGACCTGAGCAGCTGGTGGGCCCTCTCGCCGCTCTCGCTGGCCGGCAGCGACGAGGCTTCCCGGTTGACCACCGGCCCAGCCGAGTACAACACCTTCCTCGGCTGGCCGCTGCTGCTGGTCGCCGCGGCCTGCGCGATCTGGGTCGGCCGGCGCCGACTGGTGCTCGCCTGCGCGGCGGCGGCGCTCGTCATGGGCGCGCTCTCACTCGGCCCGGAGGTGGTGCTCGGCGGCACCAGGACCGCGCTGCCCGGCCCGTACGCCCTGCTGGCCGGGTTGCCGGTCGTGGACGGGGCGCTGCCGATGCGGTTCGGCCTGGCGCTCCTCCCCCTCGTCGCGACGATGCTGGTGCTGGCGGTCGACCGGGCCCTGCGGGACACCGGCCGGGCGCGCCGACTGGTGCCGGTGGCCGTCGTCGCGGCGCTGCTTCCGGTCTTTCCGACTCCCCTGCCGACCGCCGCGCGGCCCGCCGTGCCGGAGTTCATCACTGGCGGGCACTGGCGGCAGTGTGTGCAGCCCGGCGGGGTGCTGGTGCCGGTGCCGCTGCCCACCCCCAAAGAGCCCTGGCCGATGCGCTGGGCGGCCGCCGCCAACGCCGGCTTCGGCATGCCCGAAGGTTTCTTCATCGGCCCGTACGGGCGAGGCGGCACCGCGGCGATGGGCACCTTCAAGCAGCCCACCTCGGCCCTGCTGGCGGACGTCGCGCGGCGCGGCGACCAGCCGGCCATCGGCGACGAGCAACGCCGGCAGGCCGCGCGGGACGCGGACTTCTGGGGCGCCTCCTGCGTCGCACTGGCCGACGACGCCCCGCACGTGGAGAGCCTGCGCCACACCCTGGAGCAGCTCTACGGCCCGTCCACCCGGATCGCCGACGTCTGGATCTGGCGGGTCTGACCCGGCCCGGTGCTGAAAAAGGCCCCTCCGCACCGCAGACGGTGCGAAGGGGCCCTTCTTGCACGTTGGTCAGACGCGGGGCGCGCCGACGGGCTGGGACGCCTCGACGAACTCCTCGCGCGGGTCGTGCAACTGGCCCAGGGAGACGACCTCACGCTTGAGGAAGAACGCCAGCGACCAGTCCACCACCACGCGGACCTTGCGGTTGAACGACGGGATCCGGCTCATGTGGTACGTCCGGTGCATGACCCACGCCGGCCAGCCGGTCATCTTGATCCCGTACACCTGGGCGACGCCCTTGTGCAGGCCGAGGCTGGCCACGCTGCCGACGTGCTTGTGCTTGTAGTTGACCGGCTCGCGGCCCCGGATCACCGCCGCGATGTTGTCGGCCATCCGCGCGGCCTGACGCACCGCGTGCTGCGCGCTCGGCGAGCAGAAGTTGCCCGGCTCCTTGGTCAGGTCGGGCACGGCGGCGCAGTCACCGGCGCTCCACGCGCCCTCGACCACCCGGTCACCGTCGACCACCTGAAGGGTGGGCAGGCAGGTGACCCGACGACGGTCGTCGCGCGGGAAGTCGGTCGAGTCCAGCATCGGCGACGGCTTCACGCCGGCCGTCCAGACGATCGTGTCGGACCGGAAGCTGTCGCCGTCGGACAGCTTGACGACGCCGTCGACGCAGGACTCCAGGCGGGTGTCCAGCCGGATGTCCATGTTGCGCTTGAGGAGCTGCTGGACGGTGTATGCACCCATGTCCCGGTCCACCTCGGGCAGCACCCGCTGGGTGGCCTCGACGAGCACCCAGCGCACCTCGTCCTGCTTCAGCTCCGGGTAGTAGCGCAGCGCGTCGCGGGTCATGTCCTCCATCTCCGCGAGCGCCTCGATGCCGGCGTAGCCACCACCGACGAAGGTGAAGGTCAGCGCCGAGCGGCGGACGTCCGGGTCGGGAGTGACGGCCGCGACGTCGAGCCGGTCCAGCACGTGGTTGCGGAGGTAGATCGCCTCGCCGATGGTCTTGAACCCGATGCCCTGCTCGTGCAGCCCGGGAATCGGCAGCGTCCGGGACACCGAGCCGGGGGCCACGATCACGTGGTCGTACTCGATCTCGCGGGCCGGGCCGATGATCGGCTGCACGGTGGCCACCTTGCGGTCGTGCTCGATCCGCGTGACCGTGCCCGCCACCACCGTGCACCGGCGCAACTCACGGCGCAGCGGCACCACGGAGTGCCGCGGGGAGATATTGCCCGCCGCCGCCTCGGGCAGGAACGGCTGGTAGGTCATGTGCGGCTGGGGATCAACCACGATGACCTCAGCCTCACGGGAGCTGAGCTTCTTCGACAGACGCAGGGCAGCGTAGAGACCAACGTGCCCGGCACCCACCACAAGGATCCGCTTCGGATTCACGTTATCTATCTTTCCCCGGCCGGCTCAGGTAATCCCGCTCGCGCCCCCCATCTGTGACGGAGCACAACCCCTGTGACCTGCGTAACTCTGCCGTCCCACCGGTTTACCTACGGCGCAGCAGCCAACCCAGCAACGCTGCTGTCCCCACTGCCACCATCAGCCCCAGCACTGTCACCCACTGGTGCCCGGCCGCCCCACCCAGGCGGCCGACCTGCAACAACAACACTCCGAGCACGGCCGCACCCAGCAGCACCGCGGCCGCACGCAGCAGCCACCGGGTGATCAGATCCGGGTCCACCACCGCGTCGTAGGGCAGCAGCGCGGCCAGCGCGCAGAGGGTGTGCCCCAGGTAGAGCAGCACGGCGACGGCGAGCAGTCGCCACAGCGCCACCGGGCGGCCGTAGCCGTCGGTGGCGAGCAGCCAACCGCCCACCGTGACCAGTGCCGTGAAGGTCGGCCAGATCCGGCGCGGGCCCAACGCGGGCAGCAGCGCGGCCACCGACAGGAAGACGAGCGTCCGGCCGACCAGCGCCTCGGCGGGGAACGCCAGCGCGTACCCGGCCAGCACGATGACGAAGATCCCGCCCCGGACCATCAGCGGGGCCGGGCTGATCCGGGCGAGGGCGTTCTGGGCCGCCGTAACTCGCCCGGTGACCGCGTCGATCATCTGATCCCCACCCTCGGTGCCGTCGCCAGGCGGGCCACATCCCGGAGCACCTGATCGAGGCTGCCCGCGCCGGCCCAGCGCACCACCGGCACGCCATGCTCCCGGAGCTGCCCGATCATGGTCTCCCGGTCCAGCCGCCACAGCCGGTACGCCACCTCGGCCCAGCCCCGGTCCTTCGGCGGCGTCAGGTCGGTCGGCAGCGTGTCGACCGCCACCACGAACCGCCCGCCGCGCGCCAACCGGGCCAGCATCTGCGCCGACCGTTCGTCGAGCAGCGGTGTGAGCACCACCACCAGCGCGTCCGAGGAGAGCAACTGGGGGCCGAACACCTGGTCGTACGGCTCGTGCGGGGAGGATTCGGCGCGTACGTCGAGCAGCCACTCCAGCACGGTCAGGTACTGCCGGCGGCCGGTGGCCGGGCGTAGTCGACGGGCCCCCGGCCCGTACTCCAGCATCGAGACCCGATCGCCCCGGTGCAGGTAGTGCTCGGCGATCGCGGCGGCGGCCCGCACGGTGGTGTCCAGCACCGAGGCGGCACCGCCCACCCCGCCGGAGCGGCCGGCCTCGGCGAGCACGTCGAGCAGCAGCACCACCTCGGCGTCCCGGTCGGAGAGGGTGGCCGCCACGTGCAGCTGCCGGGCGCGCAGCGAGACGCGCCAGTCGATGCGGCGCAGCCGGTCACCGGGGCCGAAGATCCGGACGCCGGCCAGCTCACCGCCCTCCCCGGGCCGGCGGGAGTGATGTGCCCCGACCAGGCCCGCGGCCCGCGGCATCGCCTCCACCGCCTCGAACGGCTCGGTACGCGGATAGACCCGGACCTTGACCGGCTCGGTGATCACCGCCCGGGAGACCAGCAGACCGCTCGCCGCGACGACCCGGGCACCGGCCGGTCCCACCGCGTGCCGGCCCCAGCGCAGGGCCCGGCCGGCCAACTCCAGGTCCACCGCGGCGGCGCTCGGCAACGACGTCACGAACGGCCGGTCGGCGACGGAACGACCCGTGCCCCCGTCGGTGGGCGTTTCGTTACCGGCTTGTGGCTCATCGCCCCCGGCCTCCTCCAGGGCGAAGCCGGCCCGCTCGATCCGCAACCACGGCGAGACCCGGGACCGCACCACCACCAGGTCGTAGTCGACCGTGTCCGGGTTGCCGACGCTCACCGCCGCCGTCACCTCGCCACCCTCGACCAACGTCCCGTCCGCACCAGGGGTGATCCAGACCTGCGGCAGCGCGGTGGGCCGGCGGCGCAGCGCGTACGCGGTGCCGAGCGCGAACGGAGCGGCCAGCACGATCAGGTCGACCCGCCCCAGCAGCACCCCCGCCACCAGAAACAGGCCGGCGAGCAGCACCGCCCGGCCGAGCGCCGGGGTGGGCGCCCAGCCGGCGGCCGCCTCCGGCTCGGCGGATCGCTGCGCGGGCACGGTCGGTCCGGTCATCAGTGCCGGGGCCCGCCGGCGGCGTAGCTGGGCAGCGCGCCACTGGCCGGCACGGGAGTGCCCTCCAGCACCTCGCCGACCACGAACGCCGGGTCGACCCGGCGCAGCCACATCTCCGGACGCAGGGTGATCCGGTGGGCCAGCGCGGGCGCCGCCACCTCCTTGACGTCCTCCGGCACCACGTAGTCCCGGCCGCCGAACACCGCTCGGACCCGGGCCAGCAGCAGCAGCGCCAGCGAGCCACGGGGCGAGGCGCCGACCAGCACCGACGGGTGCTCACGGGTGGCCGCGGTGAGGGCCACGATGTACCGGCCGACCGAATCCTCCACCACCACGTTCTCCAGGGCGGCCTGCATCGCCCGCAGGGTGGCCGCGTCGACCACCGGCTTGATGTCCGCCTCCTCGCGGCGACGGGCCATCCGGCGGCGCAGCACCTCCCACTCCTCGTCGTGCTCCGGGTAGCCGAAGGAGACCCGGAGCAGGAACCGGTCGAGCTGCGCCTCCGGCAGCGGGTAGGTGCCCTCGTACTCGATCGGGTTGGCGGTGGCCAGCACGTGGAACGGCTCGTCCAGCTTGTAGGTCACGCCCTCCACCGAGACCTGCTTCTCCTGCATCGCCTCCAGCAGCGCGGACTGGGTCTTCGGCGGCGTCCGGTTGATTTCGTCGGCGAGCAGCAGGTTGGTGAAGACCGGGCCGGCCCGGAAGGTGAAGTCACCATTGCGCTGGTCGTAGAGGAACGAGCCGGTGACGTCGGCCGGGAGCAGGTCCGGGGTGAATTGGAGCCGGCGGAAGTCCAGCCCGAGCGCCTGGGCGAAGGACCGAGCGGTGAGGGTCTTACCCAGCCCCGGCAGGTCCTCCAGCAGCACGTGCCCACCGGCCAGGATCCCCGCGAGAACCAGCTCCAACGCGTCCCGCTTGCCGACCACGACGGTGCCGACCGCGTCCAGCACCGCCCGGGCCAGGTGACCGACCTCGGCGGGGGGCATGCTCCGGTCCACGTCGTTCATCAGATCTTCTCCAGTTCGGCGACGATCGCCGCCACGTCACGAGGCGACGGGGTACGGCGGGAGGGGGTGGCGAGGAAGCGCCAAAGCTGATCGCCCAGCAGCGCTCGTGCCCGGGTCGGATCGGAGTCGCGGGTGAGGCCGTGCCGCTGGCGCAGCCGCTCGTCGGCCAGCTCGCCGAGGCGGGGCAGGATGCGCTCGGCGAACCGCTCACGGTGGTCCGACGACCAGTCCAACGGCCGCTCCCAGCCGTTGATCGCCGCGCGCAGCGCGTCCCGGCTGCCCCAGTGGTAGCTGCCGTCCTCCTCGCCCGTTCCGACCCGACCGCCGACCGGCGCCGACGGTGGCGGTGCGAGCAGGCCGGTGATCCGGCGTACCGCGAGCACGGCGAGCACCCCGGCGATCAGGATGGGCAGCGAGATCTGGAGACCGATCGCGCGAAGACCGACGACCAGCACCGCGACCACCGCCGCGGCGGTGAAGAGCAGTCGCAGCACCCCGCGGCTCCGACCGCCGGACGGCCGAGGGCCGGCCGGTGCCGATTCCTCCTCGGAGCCGAGCAGGTCGTCAATGCTGGTGCTGCTGCTCATGGCGCCACCGCCTCCGTTTCGCCGCGCGCTACCGCGGTCAACTCGCCGCGCAGCCGGCGCAGCGCGGCGCGCGCCTGATCGCGGGTGCGCTCGTCGACCGGGCGGGTGGCGTACCGGGCCTGCCGGTAGACGTGCGCGAACTCGGCCAGCACGTCGGCGCTGACGATCGCCGGCACACCGGCCGTCGGGTCGCCGCGCAGCAGCCGGGTGACCAGGTCGGTGGGGGTGTCCCCGGTCTGTCGGGAGACCCCGGCCGCACCGGCGGCCTCCTCCAGGCGGACCCAGCAGGCGATGACCGCCACCCGGGGATCGCTGGCCCGGTCGTCCAACTCCTCCAGGCCGGCGTCGAGAGCGGCGACCACCTCCTGTGCGGTGCCCTCGGCCGTACGACGGGACCACTGCGGAGGCAGTGCCCGGGCGGCCCGGCGACGTCGATACCCCCGCAGCAGGATCCAGCCGATGTAGCCGACAGCGGCGAGGATGGCCAACCCGAGCAGCGCCATCGCCACCGTCACGATCCAGTGCGGGATGTGCGCCTGCGTGACCTCGCCGGTGTCGCGCGGCTCGACCGCGATCGACGGCGGCGGTTCGGCGGTGGGGTATTCCGGCACCCACGGGACCTGTTCCACCGGCGGGATGCGGCTGGCACCGATCGACGAGTGCGCGGCGGCCAACGCGGCCCCGGCGAGCAGGGCGGCGACCACGCCGACCGGCCACCAGCGCCGGAGCAGCCCGAGCGCCGGGCGCAACACAACCGGCTCGGCGGCCGGGTACGGCGTAGGCGGGCGCGTTCCGTTCGTCATCGCCACCGCCCCACGCAGTCTCAGTCCACTCCGGCCAACTGCTTAGCCCGACCGAAGACGTCGTCCAGCATTCCTGGTGTCAGCCGCCCGGTAAAGGTGTTCTGTTGGCTGACGTGGTAGCAGCCGAGCAACTCCGGTGCGGCCGTGCCGGACCAGTGTGCCCCATGGCCGAACGCCGGTCGCGGGCTGGGCGGGCGCTGCCCGTACACCTGGCGCAGCACCGGCCACCACGCTGCCCAGGCGAACGCACCCAGCGCGACCACGACGCGCAGGGTGGGCCGGATCAAGGAGACCTCGCGGTGCAGCCAGGGTGCGCAGGTGTCCCGCTCGACCGGGGTGGGCTTGTTGTCCGGCGGCGCGCACCGGACGGCCGCGAAGATCCGGAGGTCCCGCAGGGCCAGCCCGTCATCGGCGGCGACGCTGGTCGGCTGGTTGGCCAGCCCGGCCCGGTGCAGCGCCGCGAAGAGCACGTCACCGGAGCGGTCACCGGTGAAGATCCGACCGGTGCGGTTGCCGCCGTGCGCGGCGGGTGCCAGCCCGAGGATTCCGATGCGCGCGTCTGCGGAGCCGAAGCCCGGAACGGGTCGACCCCAGTACTCCTGGTCGCGGAAGGCTGCCCGGCGGGTGCGGGCCACCTCCTCCCGCCACTGCACGAGCCGAGGGCAGGCGAAGCAGTCACTGACGGCCGCGTCCAGGTCCGTCAGGTCGGTCGCCCGCGCGGCGCGGGCGACCACCTGATCGGGAGTACGCGGCTCAGCCAAGCTTGGCCCGGAAGATCTCGAGGGTACGGGCCCAGGCGCTGGCGGCGGCGCGCTGGTCGAACGCCTCCGGCCGGTCGTCGTTGAAGAAGGCGTGCGAGGTGCCGGGGTAGTCGTAGAGGTGGCAGGCACCCCCGGCCTCCTCGATGGCCCGACGCGCGGTCTGCACGCCCTCGTCGGCCGAGGTGCCGTCCTCTTCGGAGCAGTGGATGACGGCCGACTTACCGGCGTAGTCGACCCAGTCGGGTCGCATCGTCTCCCAGGGCAGCACAGGATAGAAGCCTACGGCGGCGACGATCCGCTCGGAGAGCGTTGCGGACCAGAGGGCCAGGCTGCCACCGGCGCAGAAGCCCACGGCGCCGACCTTGCCGGTGACCTCCGGGCGCTCGGCGAGGTAGTCGGCCGCGCCCGCGATGTCCTTCGCCGCCTCGTCCATGCGCATCGCCAACAGCAGGCGCTGCGCCTCGTCCGGCTCGCTGGTGGTCTCACCGTGGTAGAAGTCGGGCGCGAGAGCGACGAAACCGGCCTCGGCGAAGCGGTCCGCCACGGACCGGATGTGCGGGACCAGGCCCCACCACTCCTGAATGACGATGACCGCGGGACTGGCCGTGCCGCTGGCGGGTATCGCGAGATACCCCTCGCTCGTGCCCCCGTTGCTGCGGTAGCTAACCATCTCGCCCATTGGCCGTCCTCCTAGCGGTCAGTCATCGTTGGCCGGTCGCCCAGTGGTCCTACGTGCCGGTAGCCTGCCATGCCGCGCGGCCCCCGGGAAGACACCGGAACAGTGGCATTCACCTCCCGTTCGCCCAACGGTGACCATGAGTACGCCGACGGCGGCGGGGAAGTGCTCCCCGCCGCCGTCGGCGTAACTGCCGGTCCACTGGTGCTCCGGTCAGGCCTTCTTGGTCAGGCAGAGCAGGTAGCCCGTCTTGCCCGGCTTGATGCTGTAGAAGAGGTACCCCTCCTGGCCTTCCTTGAGGTACTGCTGGCAGGCAGCGCCCTCCTTGGCCTGAGCCTCGGTCTGCCCCTCCACCCGACCGACCACGCTGTACGCGGCGTCCGTGGAGGTGCACTCGACGACCTTGGCGTTGTTGGCCTCCTCCTCCTCGGTGCCGTTGACCTCGGGAAGCTCGGCGATGCAGTCGCCGGCCTTGGCGTCAGCGGTCTCGTCCTTGTTCAGCGCGTTGCCGATCAGCGAGCCGATGCCGAACTTCAGGGCGCCGATGATGACGATCACGACGATCGCGCCGACGATGCCGAGAACCTTGCCTGCACCGGACTTCTTCGCCTCCGGCTCGACCGGCGACGGCGTCTCGACGGCCGGCGACGGCGGCGTCTCGACGGCCGGCTGGGGCTGCGCGGCGTCGGACGCGGGGGGCGGTGCGACCTGCTCTGACACGGGGGTTCCTTCCGAGGGGTTGATGAGCAGACGACACCGTAACGATCATTGATTTCCGGTGTCGTCCCGCTCCCCTCGTCCGTTCAGCTATTTCCCAGCTAAATATGCATGATCCAGTTCACACCGTCGTTCAGCGCGTCGCGGTGGGGTTGGGTGCGGCCGTCGGCGTGCCGGTCGGCGTCGCTGGCGGCGTGCTCGTCGGCGTGCTCGTCGGCCCTGGATTCGGGTCCGCCTGGGGCAGGCCGGTCGGGTCCGGCACCGACTCCACGGTCGGAACGGGCGCGCCCGGGGCCCGGGGCCCGAAGGGCGCCTGGTCCGGGCAGTACGGGTACGCCCGCAGCACCGGCTTGCCACCGTAGGCGTCGGCGAGGTCCGCACAGTCCGGGTAGCCGAGCCGGATCGGGTCGCCGTTCTGGTCGAAGAGCCGGGCGTTCTCCACCAGCCGACCCTCGCTGTCGTAGACGAAGACGTCCCGTACCCGCTCGTACGGGTCGTCGACCGAGATCGGGTCGTAGCCGTAGTCGCCGTAGCGCATCCGGTCCTCCGCCTGGATCAGAGAGGCCAGCGCGAAGACCACCAGCACCAGGCTGCCGGCGTGCAGCGCCCAGCGGGGCCAGCGGCTCAGTCGGGGGGAGCGTCGACCGATCCAGATCGAGACGAGCAGGAAACCGATCAGCATGATCAGGCCGGCGAGCAGTTCCCCGCCGAACCGGGGCAGCAGGCCGAAGCTCCCGCCGGTGCTGAGCACGGTTACCAGCATCGCTGCCAGGTAGCCGCGCAGCACCCACCAACCGGGTCGCAACAACCGGAGGAAGTCGCTGGCCGTCTCGTACCCCAGCGGTGGACCGAGCCGGGTGTCGAGCACGCGCAGCCGGCGACGGGCCCGGACCACGGCGCTGGCCACCCGCTGGTCGAGGTTGCGCCCGCCGGCCGGGGCGCCGGCCGCGGCGCGCAGCTCGGCGGCGTACGTCTCAGGCTCGCCGAGCCGCTCGATCAGGGTGCCCTCGGCCTCGGCGGCCACCTCGGCGAGGTGGTCGGGCAGATCCTCGGTCAACTCGTCGCGCTGGGCGGCCGGCAGGTCGGCGAGCGCGGCCCGAACGCGCGCCACGTAGTCCGTGATCTCCTGCTCCGTGACGGTCATGCCGCCCTCCCCTGATCGTCGAGCAGACTGTCCATGGTGGTGGCGAACGAGCGCCAGAGCTTGCCGGAGCGCGTCAACTGGTCACGCCCGGCGGCGTTGAGTGCGTAGTACTTGCGGTGCGGGCCGGATTCGCTCGGCACGACGTACGTGGTGAGCAGGCCGGCCGCGAAGAGGCGACGGAGCGTGCCATAGACCGAGGCGTCGCCGACCTCCTCCAGGCCGGCCTCCCGGAGCCGACGCAGGATGTCGTAGCCGTAGCCGTCCTCCTCCCGGAGCACGGCGAGGACGGCCAGATCGAGCACGCCCTTCAGCAACTGTGTGGTGTCCACGCATCGCACAGTACTGTGTATTGCGGAGTAGCGTCAACGAATCGGCCCGACGGCCTCGCCCCTGGGCGTGATCCAAATGAGGTCGGTGATGTCGGGGCATCCTGGCGCTTGGGACAGCCCGACATCAGCGACCTGGAGTCGATCAAGCCCGGATCGCGGGCCGGGCGGGTCCGACCGCTACTGGAGGCTCCAGGCGATGCCGTCGAGGATGTCGTGCTCCGAGGCGACCACCGAGGGCATCCCGGCACGTTCCATGATCACGCGGAGCACCAGCGCACCGGCCCCGATCACGTCGGCCCGGCCCGGGTGCATCACCGGAATCGCCAACCGCTGCTCGCTGGTCCGGCCCAGCAGATCGCCGGTCACCTGGGCGACCGCGTCGTACGACACCCGGGCGTGGTGGATGCGCTCCGGGTCGTACTCCCGCAGGCCCTGCGCGATGGCGACCACGGTGGTGACCGACCCGGCGAGGCCGACCAGCGTGGCCGCCTCGCGGCCGGGCACCTCGGCGAGCGCCCGGTCCACGGCCGCCTCGATGTCCGCCCGGGCGGCGGTGATCTCGGTCGGGGTCGGCGGGTTGCCGTGCAGGTGCCGCTCGGTCATCCGGACACAACCGATGTCCATCGAGATCGCCGCCCGGACCCCGTCGACCCGGTCACCGACCACGAACTCGGTCGAACCGCCGCCGATGTCGACGACCAGGAACGGCTCCTTCGCGTCGGCGGGCAGCCCGCGCACCGCGCCGGTGAACGAGAGCCGCGCCTCCTCGTCGCCGGTGACCACCTCGGGCGCGACCCCGAGGGTGCGCTGCACCATGTCGGTGAAGTCGTCGGCGTTGGCGGCGTCCCGGGAGGCGGAGGTGGCGCACATCCGTACCCGGTCCGCGCCGAGCTTCTCGATCTCCGTGGCGTACGACGCCAGCGCGACGCGCGTGCGCTCGATCGCCTCCGGGGCCAGCCGACCGGTCCGGTCCACTCCCTGGCCGAGCCGGACGATCTCCATCCGCCGGGTCAGGTCCGTCAACGGCGCCTCGGGCCCGGCCGCGGGGTCGGGCAGGTCGGCGACCAGCAGTCGGATCGAGTTGGTCCCGCAGTCGATGGCCGCCACACGCGTCGTCACGGCAGCAACCTTACGGGAGACCGGGCGGGCTCCCGTCGGCTTGTCCGTTCGACGGCCAGGCTGCCACCGAAGCCTCGTCACCCGCCCCCAGCAGGTGCGCTCCGAGCGATGTCAGGTGGTGCCGCACGGCCCCGCCGTCGCGCTCGGTGGCGATCAGGCCAGCCGCCCGCAGCGCGGTGGCATGCTCCGACGCCGAGGAGAGACTGATTCCGGCAGCCCGGGCCAACACGGTCGTGGTCGACCCGCCGGCCTCCGCGAGCCGGCGGAGCACCATCGCCCGGGTGGTGCCGAGCAGCCGTCCGAGGGCGTCACCCGGCACGGTGGCGGACGGGCGCGGCATCGGCACCGGGTACACGATCAGGATCGGACGGCCCGGCTCGACCAGCACCCGGGGGCGAGGGCCGGCCAACGGCGACGGCAGCAGGACGAGGCCGTGGCCGGTGCCGGCCAGTTCCCCCTGCCACCAGGTCCGGATCTCCAGCACCGGCTCCCGCCACCGGATCGCCGGGTGCAGGTTCGCGAAGAGGCCCGCCAGGCCGTGCAGCGCCAACCGCTGGCCGGCGCAGGTCACCTGCTGGTTGTGCGCGGACACCAGGTCGGGCCAGTGCGGCGCGAGGACGGCCTCGAACCAGGTGCGCACGGCCCCGCCGAACAGGTCCAGCACCTCCGGGTCGGCCGCGGCGAATCGTCGCCGCAGCGGGGTGGCGTCGGCCTTGGTGTATGCCGCGGTGACCTCGGCGCGGACCCGCGACGTCGGGGTGGCCCGAATCGCTTCAAGGCCGGCCGTCACCGACTCCAGGCCGTCGAAGGGAGTGACGAAATCCGGCAGATGCCCCCGGTCGGGCAGCAGGTGTCGCAGGATCGCGGTGGCGGCCCTGGCGCCACCGGCATCCTCGACCGCCGCTGCCGCGCTCTGGGCCAGGGCCGGTGCCAGCACCGCGACCGTGGGGTCGCGCAGCCACTGACCAGCCAGCAGCGCGGTCCCGACCGGGTGCAGCCGGTCGGCGAACCGCACCCGGCACAGGTCCGCCGGTCCGAGCCGAAGGCGAAGCATGACAACAGCCTGCCCGCCTTCGGCCTGGACCGAAAGGGTTGATCCACACGTAGAAGATCTCCAGTGTGGACGGCGCGGGTCGACGAGGGGGGCTGACGTGCGGCGGACGATGACGGTGCTGACGGGGCTCTGGCTCATCGTGGCGCTCGCGGCGTGCGGGGACCGGGGGCGGTCCTCGTCGACCCCGTCCGCGTCACCACCCGCGCCGAGCGAACGCCCGGCGGCCGGTGATCACCGCCTCACCCTGCAACACAACGGGCTGGACCGGACGTACCTGCTGCATGCCCCGCCCGGGTACGACCCGAACCGGTCCACCGCCCTCGTCATCGCGCTGCACTTCTATCCCGGCGCTGGCGCCTCGATGCGGGAGCTGGCCGGGCTGGACGCCAAGGCCGACAAGGACAACGTCCTGGTCGCCTACCCCGACGGGCAGGGCGGCGGCTTCAACGCGCTGATCTGCTGCGGCAGCCAGGACGATGTCGGCTTCCTCAACGCCCTCACCGACCACCTGGTGCAGACCTGGCGGGCCGACCCCAACCGGGTCTTTCTCACCGGCATCTCGAACGGTGGCGACATGAGCTTCCGGGCGGCGGTGGAGAGCACCGGCACGTTCGCTGCGATCGGTGTGGTCAGCGGCGGCTACAGCGGCACCCTGGCGCAGGCCGAGGACTTCGTGCCGAAGAGCCCGGTCTCCGTGATCACCTTCATCGGCGGCCAGGACCGGTACGCCGCGACCTTTCAGGCGGGCATCAAGACCTGGCAGGAGCGGCTGAAGTGTCGGCCGGCCCCGAAGGCGTCCGGGGTGCCGAAGGTGACCCAGACCATGGCCCGCTGCGCGGACGGCAGCGACGTCAGCGTGTACACCATCACCGAGATGGGTCACAGTTGGCCGGGAGCCACGTCGGGTCAGCTCGCCGCACCCGGCGCTGGGCTGTCGGCCACCGACCTGATGTGGGCCTTCTTCGCCAGCCACCCCCGCGGCGCCTGACTACAGGCGCAGCAGCATCCGGGTGTTGCCCAGCGTGTTCGGCTTGACCCGCTCGAGGTCCAGGAATTCGGCGACACCCTCGTCGTACGAGCGCAGCAGCTGCTCGTAGACGGGCTGCGGCACGGGCGCGCCGTCGATCGCGCGGAAGCCGAACGAGGCGAAGAACCGGGTCTCGAAGGTGAGCACGAAGATCCGCGCCACGCCCAGCTCACGAGCCGCGTCGATCAGCTCGCCCACCAGCCGGTGACCGATTCGCTGGCCCCGGCAGGACGGGTCCACCGCGACCGTCCGGATCTCGGCCAGGTCCTCCCACATCACGTGCAGCGCGCCGCAGCCCACCACGGCGTCGTCCTCGGCCCGGACCGCCACCCGGAACTCCTGGACCTGCTCGTAGAGGGTCACGGTGGCCTTGCTCAGCAGCCGCCGGTCGTCCGTGTACGTGTCGACCAGCCGCCGGATGCCCCGCACGTCCCCGGTGCGGGCACGCCGCACCAGGATCTGCGACTCGGCGACCGGCGCCGAGGACCCGGAGTCCGTGTTCATTCGCTCGCCGGCACGTCCACACACGGGCCGGCCGTCCACCAGGGCTCGACCAACTCCAGCGTCTCGTCGCCGAACGGGTTGACCCCGGGGCCGGCACCCAGCGCGTGCCCGAGGTGCACGTGCAGGCACTTGACCCGGCCCGGCATCCCGCCGGCCGAGATGCCGGCGATCTCCGGCACCTCCCCGATGGCCTCCCGGCGCGTGAGGTAATCCTCGTGCGCGGCCCGGTAGTGCGCGGCCAGCTCGGGATCCGTCGCCAGCCGGTCGGCCATCTCCTTCATCAACCCGGCCGACTCCAGTCGACTGCACGCCGCGGTCGCCCGCGGGCAGGTCAGGTAGTACAGCGTCGGGAACGGGGTGCCGTCGGAGAGCCGGGGGGTCGTCTCCACCACGTCCGGCAGCCCGCACGGGCAGCGGTGGGCCACGGCCCGGGTGCCCCGGGGCGGGCGGCCGAGCTGCGCGGCCACCGCCGCCCGGTCGGCCTCGGTCGCCGGTGCCCGCTGCGGCAGGGGTACGGAATCCGCCGCCGACTCCGACGGTGGTACGACAGTCACGGTTTCCATCTCTCCTGACGCGCTGATCGGTTACTCACTGGCTCGGCCGCTGACTGTCCGCCGCCTGGATGCTCGACCAGAGCGTGTCGTACCAGGTCACCGGCGCTGCCGGGGCAGCCGGCCCGGACGACCCGGCGTCCCGGGCGGCGCCATCCGGGTCGTGCAGCACCACCATCATCTTCTCGCCCGGCCGGCCCATGAAGAACCGCTCCCGGGCCTGGGTCTTGATGTACTCGTTGTCCTGCCACTTGGCCGCCTCGGCCTGGAGGTCCGCGATGACCTTCTCCTGCTCGGCCTGGGCGGCTTCCATCCGCTCGATGTCCGCCTGCTGGTCCAGGTAGACCCGGACCGGGTAGGTGTAGGCCAGAGCGAGCGCGATCAGCACCGCGAACAGCACGGTGGCCCGGCCGGTGAAGCGACGGGGGTGGGGTGCGGCGAGCCGCTTGACGGCGCCACCAGCGGCGGTACGCCGGGCCGCTGCCGGGCGGTTCGCGGAGCGGACCCCCTCGGCGCCCCGGGCCGCGCCCGGCGCCCGACCGGCGACGCCCCGCGGCTCGGCGCGTACACCGGACTCGCGGACCGACCCGCGGGTGGCCCGGCCGCCGCCAGGTCGGCCGGACTGACCCGGCCGACGGGCGGGACGTTGACCACCCGGTGTGCGGCGCTGCGTCATCCTCACACCCCTCCCCCGAGGCTTCGTGCGTTACAGAGGTGGTGGGAAGCCCTGGGCGAGCAGGGCTTCCCGATCACTCTCAGGCCGAACGGTAGCGCGGGAACGCGCCGGCACCGGCGTAGCGCGCCGCGTCGGCCAGCTCCTCCTCGATCCGGAGCAGCTGGTTGTACTTGGCGACCCGGTCCGAGCGGGCCGGCGCGCCGGTCTTGATCTGGCCGCAACCGGTGGCCACCGCCAGGTCGGCGATGGTGGTGTCCTCGGTCTCGCCGGAGCGGTGGCTCATCATGCACTTGAAGCCGGCCCGGTGGGCCAGGTCCACCGCGTCCAGGGTCTCGGTCAGCGAACCGATCTGGTTGACCTTGACCAGGACCGCGTTGGCCGACTTCTCGGCGATGCCGCGGGCGATGCGCTGCGGGTTGGTGACGAACAGGTCGTCGCCGACGATCTGCACCCGGTCGCCGATCGAAGCGGTCAGCGTCTGCCAGCCGCTCCAGTCGTCCTCCGCCAGCGGGTCCTCGATCGAGACGATCGGGTAGTCACCGGCCAGCTTGGTGTAGTAGTTGCTCATCTCCTCGGCGGACTTCGCGGCACCCTCGAAGGTGTAGGTGCCGTTGTCGAAGAACTCCGTGGCCGCCACGTCGAGCGCGAACACGATGTCGGTGCCGAGCCGGTAGCCGGCCTTCTCCACCGCCTCGGCGATCAGGTCCAGAGCCGCGGCGTTGGTCGGCAGGTTCGGCGCGAAGCCGCCCTCGTCGCCCAGCCCGGTCGACAGGCCCTTCTTCTTCAGCACCGACTTCAGTGCGTGGTAGACCTCGGCGCCGGAACGCAGCGCCTCACGGAAGCTCGGCGCACCGATCGGCGCGACCATGAACTCCTGGATGTCGACGTTCGAGTCGGCGTGCGCGCCACCGTTGAGGATGTTCATCATCGGCACCGGAAGCAGGTGCGCGTTCGGGCCGCCCAGGTAGCGGAAGAGGCTCAGCTCGGCGCTGCCGGCAGCGGCCTTCGCCACCGCCAGGGAGACCCCGAGGATGGCGTTCGCGCCCAGCTCCGACTTGCTGTCGGTGCCGTCGATGTCGAGCATCTTCTGGTCGATGAGCCGCTGCTCGCTGGCCTCGTACCCGATGATCTGGTCGACGATCTTGTCTTCGACGTTGGAGACCGCCTTCTCCACGCCCTTGCCCTGGTAGCGGTCGGCGTCACCGTCGCGCAGCTCGATCGCCTCGAAGGCGCCGGTGGAGGCGCCGGAGGGCACTGCGGCGCGGGCCACCGTGCCGTCGTCCAGGCCGACCTCGACCTCGACCGTGGGGTTGCCCCGCGAGTCGAGAATCTCCCGGGCGACGATTCCCTCGATGGTTGCCACTGAGTCGCTCCTCGTTGTTGATATCCGGTCCGTGGGTGGGCCGCGACGGTGCGGCTGAGGCAGGTGTTGAACGCAGCGTATCGGGCGGCGGGAACGGACACGGCGTCGCCCGCGTACCCGAGGTGCCCCACGTTGACGGACATTCCCGGTTTACCGGGAGCCAACCGGCAACGGGTTTGCGCTGCGCGGACCCGATCGACCAGGCTGGTCGCCATGCCCGCCGCCTCGACCACCCTCCGCATGCTCGCCGTGTCGGTCATCGCGTCGCTCACGGTCACTGGCTGTCAGTCATTCGAGGACGCCGGACGGGCCATGGGCCGGTCCGATCTGGTGAACGATCTCGCCGCCCGGCTCGACCGGGCCCTCGAACTGACCTACTCGGCCGACTATCAGCTTCCCGATGCACAGAGCGCCGCGATCGTGCAGGCGCAGGATCCGGTCCGCTCCGCGTACACCTACCCGGGGGGACGGCTCACCGTCACGCCCGACGCGACCACCCGGTGCACGGCGACCGACGGTCGTACGGTGTGCACGCTGGTCCCCCCGCCGACCCCGGGCAGCAAGCCCACGGTGGCGCTCTTCAACGAGGCCAACCAGCAGGGCCTGGTCACGCCGCCGGTGGTGGTGGGGATGCTGACCGCCGCCGCGCTCGACCCGGCGGCGGAGATCAAGCAGAGCGACACCACCGTCGCCGGGCACCACGCCGCCTGCGTCGAGGTGCAGCGCTCCGAGGGTGACTTCACCGCCTGCGTGACCACCGAGGGTGTGTTGGGCAGCTTCACCGGCTCGGTCGACGGCGAGCCGGTGGAGGTGGCGCTCAGCCGCTACTCCGATTCGGTGCCGAGCAGCGCGTTCGACGTGCCTGCGGGGGCCAGCGTGGTCGACAACCGCCCAGGCGGCCAGTGACCGACACGGCCGCCGGGCCGGCGCCCACCGACCTCGCCCTGCCGGTGATCGGCGCGAAACTGCTGAGCACCGCCGACGGAGCCGTGCCACGGGTCGCCGACCTGCCCGCCGACACCCGCTGGGTGCCGCTGGGCACCCTCGACGGGGTGCCCGCGTGGGCACGAGCGCGGGCCCGGCCGCCGGCGCGCGGGCGCCGGCTCTGCCCTCAGACGCCGAGCAGGGTGCGCAGGTGGCGCGGGGGCGGGCAGTCGTGGGCGAGCATCGCGTCGTGCCAGGCGCGCCGCGACGTCCCCTCCGGGCGCGTGGCCGCGATCTCGGCCACCTCGCTGTACCCCACGAAGTAGGTGGAGAGCTGGGTCGAGGTCAGCAGCGCGCGACGCCACTTGCCGGCCGCCTCGCCCTCCTCCTGGAAGCCGCGCCCGGTCATCAGCGCCATCGCCTCGGCCTCGGGCAGGTCCTCGGCGTGCACCAACTGGTCGAGCAGGGCGTTGATGGTCATCCGCAGCTGCATCTTGAGCTGCTGCAACCGCACCGGCAAACCACCGAAGCCGAGCCCGGCCATCAGCTCCTCGGCGTACACCGCCCAGCCCTCGACGAACGGGCCGGATCTGGCCAGCGCCCGTACGCGGGTGCCACCGACGTAGCGGCGGGCGTGGGCGAGCTGGAGGAAGTGCCCGGGCATCGCCTCGTGCACGGTCAGGTTGCGGACCATGTGGTCGTTGTACTCGCGGTAGAACGACTCGACCCGCTGCGCCGGCCAGTCCGCCGGGGTGGGCGCGATGCAGTAGAAGGTGGGCACCGGGGCGGTCTCCAGAGGGCCGGGCGAGTCGCAGTACGCCACCGCGACGCCCCGCGCGAACTCCGGCATCTCCTGGATCACGCACCGGTCGTCGACCAGGCTGACCAGATCGTGCGCCCGGACGAAGTCGGTCGCCTCGTCGAGGGTCACGCCGGCCAGCTCGACGATGGTGGCGTCGTTCGGGTGCTCGGCGGCGAGCACGTCCAGCGCCCGGCGTACGGCCGCGTCGTCGGCCGGACCGCCGACCAGCTCGACGGCCGCCTCGCGAAGCTCCGCCGTGACCCGGTCCAGGTTGGCCCAGGCCCGGCGCTGGATCTCGGCGGCGCCCAGCTCGGTGTCCAGGGTGTGCCAGAGCCGAGCCTCCCAACGGCGGCGGCCCAACCGTGGATCGCGCCCCGGGCCGGCGTCGGCGGCCAGGCCGGTGCGCAGCCAGGCGACGAACTCCTCCAGCGCGGCGATCGCCGCCGTGGCCGCCGGCTCCACGGCGGGGAGGCTGCCGGGTGCCTGGGCGAGCAGCGCCGGCAGCTCGTCGCGGATCAGCGCCGCCGTGCCGGTGAACTGCCCGACCGCCGTCTCGGCGTGGATCCGCGGCATGTCTCGCAGCGTCGCGCGAGCGGTGGCGAGGGCATCCGGTACGGCGTTGAGCCGACCGGCCAGGTGGGTCAGCCGGACCTCGGCCGGGGCGTACGGGCGGGCGAGCAGCGCATGCAGCAGCGGGCCCGGGTTGTGGTGCAGCGGGTCCCACTCGTGCGCCCGGATCTCGGTCAGCTCGAAGAGCTCCCGGTCCACGAATGAGGTGAGCAGGGCGTGGTCCACCTGCTCGTCGACGTCGAGCGAGTCGGCGTCCAGCTCGGACAGCGCGTTCGCCGCGTCGAGGAGCATCGCCCGGTCGGTGGCGAGCGCGTCGGCGGACAGGTCCGGCAGGAGCTCGTCGAACCGATGGTCCCCGGCACTGCTGGCGACCCCTGGCCGACTCTCCAGCAAAGCCTCGACAACCCGCTCCGCCAAAACCCCAAACGCTTCCACCCCCTGACCCTACCGACCTCCGGGCCCAGGCCACCGAGCTCGGGCCCACTGCCCGCGTTGATCAAGAGGCTCGTGTCAGCTCCGCGCCGGATCCTGACCGAAACCCCTTGATCAGCTCGACGGGAGTGGGCGCTCGGCGGCGCGGATGGCCTCGGCGTAGGCGAGGGTGGTGCGGCGTAGGGCTTGCTCGGGGTCCAGGTGGGACTTCCGCGCTGTTGCCACCGTCTCCAGGAGGGCGGCGCCTAGTTGCGCCTCCTCGTCCGCCTCTGCTGGTGGGGGTGGGACGGTCAGGCCTGCTCGGGTGGCCCGATCGAGGATCTGCGCGGCCAGGGCCAGGGCGGGTTGACTCAACGCGATGCCGTCCAGCACCGAATCGCGCGCCTTCTCGGCCCGCTTGATCCGCTCCCAGTTGGCGGTGATCTCCTCCAGGGTGCCCGCCTCCGCGCCAGCGAACACGTGCGGATTGCGCCGGATCATCTTGTCGACCAGCCCCCCGGCCACGTCGTCGACGTTCCACCGCTCGCCTTCGGGCAGCTCCTCGGCGAGCCGGGCGTGCAGCACCACCTGGAGCAGCACGTCACCCAACTCCTCGCGCAGCGCGTCGGTGTCACCGGCGCTGATCGCGTCGTACGCCTCGTAGCTCTCCTCCAGCAGATAACCGGCGAGGCTCTGATGCGTCTGCGCCCGCTTCCACGGGTCACCACCCGGCGACGCCAACTGGTCCAACACGGCCACCGCGTCCAGCAGCCGGGCGCCCGGCGGATCCCACGAGCCGTACATGAGCTCCAACTCGGCCAGCCCCGGCTCCCGGGCCAGCCGCAGACCCAGCTCCCGGGCCAACGACTCGTCGCCGGCCGGACCGGCCAACCAGACCACCGTGCCGTGTGCCGCCACCGTGTCCAGCAGTGCCTGCGCCGCCGGACCGTCCACGACGGTGACCTCGGCGCCCGCCACGCGCAGGGCCGTGGTCAGCTCACTCTCCGCGCCAACAAGCACCGGGTGCTGGCGTACGACATCCCAGGCGGCGGCGGTCAGCAGGCCGGCCGGCAGCCGGGGCGAGGTGACCAACAGGACGATCCGTGCCGACATGCTCAGCTGGCCGTGCCCTCTGCCTCCGAAGCCGCGCTCGACGATGCGGTCGGCTCCGGGGTGGAGATGTCGGTGACCGGCCCGGCCTCGTTGATGTACGGCAGCGAGTAGAAGACCAGCGACTGGCCGGTGCTCACCACCGACGGCACCCCGACGGCCCGGTAGCGCGGGTTGAGCGAGACGTCGACCTTGCTCGCCTCCTCCTCCAGCGCGGTGCTGAGCGCGGTGGCGGCGCGGACGAAACCGCCGTCGCCGAACGCCTTCCGGACGTCGGCCACCGACAGACCACCCTGGATCGCCTTGGCCTTGACCAGAGCCTGGTAGACGGCCGTCAGCGAGTCGTCGCTCAGCTCGGCTGGCGGGAGCTGCTGGTTGAGCACCTGGAGCAGATCGATCCACTCGCCCCAGAGCTTGGCGTACTCGGTGTTGGCCGGCACGCCCAGGTTCTGCGCCAACTGCTCCGGAGTGACCTCGTCGGGCACCTGGAGGTTCTTCGCCGCCGCAACCCGCTTGCCCAGCTCGAGGCTGACCAGCAGGTTCACCACGCCCTGCCGGGTGACGGCGGCGGAGCGCAGCTGGTCCGGTGACGGCGTGGCGCCGGCCTGGGCTGCCTGCTGCCGCACCGACTCGCCGTACTTCGCCTGCGCGTCGTCGTAGATCCCGTCGACCCGCTCCAGCGAGTAGGTGGTGTCACCGACGTAGGCGGCGACGTCCGGTGCGGACTTTCCGCAGGCGGCGAGGGAGAGGACACCCAGGGCCGCGACGCTGGCGGCGGCGATCACACGGCGAGCACGCATGCCCGTCACTCTCTCATGCCCTCTTCCGTGCTGTGACGGCCCCCACCTCACCCGGCCAAGGCGGCCAGCGGGGCGGGGGCGCCCAGCACGTCGGAGAGCAACTGGGCGCACCACTCCAGCAGCGCCTGGTCGCGCAGCGGCTCGCCGCCCACCCGACGGGTGCTCGGGCGGGGCACGCTGACCTGGTCGGTGGCCTGCTTGTAGACGGCGTCCGGGTGGTAGCGCTTGAGCCGCATCTGCTTGGAATCCGGCAACGGCAAGGGGCCGAACCGCACGTGCTTGCCCTGCATGGACACGTCGGTGAGGCCGTACCGGCGGGCCAGCAGACGGAACCGGGCCACCGCCACCAGGTTCTGCACCGGGGCCGGCGGCTCGCCGTACCGGTCGGTCATCTCGGCGACCACCTCGCTCAGCCGTGCCTCGTCGCGCGCCTCGGCGAGCTTGCGGTACATCTCCAGGCGCAGCCGCTCCACGCTCACGTAGTCGTGCGGCAGGTGCGCGTCGATCGGCAGATCGATCTTGACGTCGGGCTCGTCCTCCGAGCGCTCACCCTTGAACGCGGAGACCGCCTCGCCGACCATCCGCACGTACAGGTCGAAGCCCACGCCCTCGATGTGCCCGGACTGCTCACCGCCGAGCAGGTTGCCGGCACCCCGGATCTCCAGGTCCTTCATGGCCACGTACATGCCGGCGCCCAGCTCGGTGTGCTGGGCGATGGTGGCCAGCCGCTCGTGCGCGTGCTCGGTGAGCGGCTTCTCCGGCGGGTACAGGAAGTAGGCGTACGCCCGCTCGCGGCCCCGGCCGACCCGGCCGCGGATCTGGTGGAGCTGGGCCAGGCCGAGCAGGTCGGCCCGCTCCACGATCAGGGTGTTGGCGTTGGGGATGTCGATGCCGGACTCCACGATCGTGGTGCAGACCAGGACGTCGAACTCCTTCTCCCAGAAGCCGACCATGACCTTCTCCAGGGCGTCCTCGCCCATCTGGCCGTGCGCCACCGCGACCCGCGCCTCGGGCACCAACTCTCGCAGCCGCCGCGCCGCCCGGTCGATCGACTCGACTCGGTTGTGCAGGTAGAAGACCTGCCCGTCACGCAGCAGCTCACGATGGATGGACGCGGCGACCTGCCGGTCGTCGTGCGCGCCCACGAAGGTGAGCACCGGGTGCCGCTCCTCCGGCGGGGTGGCGATGGTGGACATCTCGCGGATGCCGGTGATCGCCATCTCCAGGGTGCGCGGGATCGGGGTGGCCGACATGCTCAGGACGTCGACCGAGGCCCGCAGCGTCTTCAGGTGCTCCTTGTGCTCGACGCCGAAGCGCTGCTCCTCGTCGACGACCACGAGACCCAACTGCTTGAACCGGGTCGCGGTCTGGAGCAGTCGGTGGGTGCCGATGACGATGTCGACGGTGCCGTCGGCGACCATCTCCAGCGTCCGCTCGGTCTCCTTCGGGGTCTGGAACCGGGACAGCTGCCGGATCTCGACCGGGAACTGACTCATCCGCTCGGCGAAGGTGTTGAAGTGCTGCTGCACCAGCAGCGTGGTCGGCACCAGCACCGCCACCTGCTTGCCGTCCTGGACGGCCTTGAACGCCGCCCGGACCGCGATCTCGGTCTTGCCGTAGCCGACGTCGCCGCAGATCAGTCGGTCCATCGGAACGGTCTGCTCCATGTCCCGCTTGACCTCGTCGATCGCGGCGAGCTGGTCCGGAGTCTCCTGCCAGGGGAAGGCGTCCTCCAGCTCCCGCTGCCACGGCGTGTCCGGGCCGAACGAGTGCCCCTTGGACGCCTTGCGGGCGGCGTAGAGCTGGATCAGCTGCGCGGCGATCTCCCGGACCGCCTTGCGGGCCCGGGCCTTGGACTTCTGCCAGTCCGAGCCGCCCATCTTGTGCAGGGTCGGCTGCTCGCCGCCCACGTAGCGGGAGAGCTGGTCGAGCTGGTCGGTCGGGACGAAGAGCCGGTCGCCGGGCTGGCCCCGCTTGCTCGCCGCGTACTCGATGACCAGGTATTCGCGGCTGGCGCCGTTGACGGTGCGCTGCACCAGCTCGACGTACCGGCCGATGCCGTGCTGCTCGTGCACCACGAAGTCGCCGGCCTTGAGCTCGAGCGGGTCGATGGTGTTGCGTCGCCGGCTCGGCAACTTACGCATGTCGCGGGTCGAGGTGCCCCGACCGCCGGTCACGTCGTTGCCGGTGAGCAGTACGAAGCGGGACGACTCGTCGACGAACCCGCTGCTCAGCGCGCCACAGGTCACCACCAGCTCACCGGGGACGGGCGCGGTCGGCACCTCCTCGGTCAGCCGGGCGCCCAGCCCGGCGTCGCGCAGCACCTCCACGGCCCGTTGCGCGGGGCCGTGCCCCTCGAAGACGAGCGCGATCGACCAGCCCTCGCCGGCCCAACGCTTGAGGTCGTCGACCACCCGCGAGGTCTCGCCGTGATAGAGCGGAGCCGGCTGGGCGGTCAGGGTCACCGCGATGGCGTCGTCCGGGGTGACCGCGGCCTGCTCCGGCGCATCTTCCCAGGGCTGCCGCGTCTCGGCGGGCGCGGCCTCGACCAGGCCGAACGGGGACAGCGTCCACCACGGCTGGCCCAGCTTGCCGGCGGCGGAGCGAACCTCGCCCAGGGTGCGGAACGCGGCAGCGCCGACGTCCACCGGCGCCTGGCCGCCGACCGCGGCGGCGGCCCAGCTGGCCTGGAGGAACTCCTCCGAGGTACGCACCAGGTCGTGTGCCCGGGTGCGGATCCGCTCCGGGTCGCAGAGCAGGACGTGGGTGCCGGCCGGCATGGCGTCCAGCAGCAGCTCCAGCGAGTCGGGCCCGACCAGCACTGGAGCGAGGGATTCCATCCCCTCCACGGGGATGCCCTCGGCCAGCTTGTCCAGGATCTCGGCCAGCTCGGGGTGCTGCTCGGCCAGCGCGGCGGCCCGGTCACGGACCGACGGGGTCAGCAGCAGCTCCCGGCAGGGCGGCGCCCAGAGCAGCGGGACCTGCTCGATGGTCCGCTGGTCGGCGACGGCGAAGGTGCGGATCTCCTCCACCTCGTCGCCCCAGAACTCGACCCGGGACGGGTGCTCGTCGGTGGGCGGGAAGACGTCCAGGATGCCGCCGCGTACGGCGAACTCACCGCGCTTGGTGACCAGGTCGACCCGCGCGTACGCCATGTCGATCAACCGGCGGGCGACCTCCTCGAGGTCGGCCTCCTCGCCCGCGGCGAGTTGCACCGGCTCCAGGTCGCCGAGCCCCTTGAGCTGCGGTTGGAGCAGCGAACGGACCGGGGCCACCACCACCCGCAGCGGCCCGGTGCGGCCGTGCACGTCGGTCGACTCCGGGTGCGCCAGCCGGCGCAGCACCGCCAGCCGTCGACCGACGGTGTCCGAACGCGGAGAGAGCCGCTCGTGGGGCAGCGTCTCCCAGGATGGGAAGACCGCCACCTGCTCGCTCGGCAGCAGCCCGCCGAGCGCGGCGGCCAAGTCGTCGGCCTCGCGGCTGGTGGCGGTCACCGCCAGCACCGGCCGCTCTGCTCCGCCACCGGCGTTGTCCGCGGCGACCGCCGCGACGGCGAAGGGGCGCAGCGCGGCGGGGGCGGTGATGTCGAGCCCGTCGACCTGGGCGGCACCGGAGCGCGCCAGGTCACGCGCCCGGGCCAGCCCTGGGTCGGCCAGGGCGGCGGAGAACAGACCGGTGAGCAAGGCAGTCCTTCCAGAGGAGGCGACGCACACGACGGCGGCCCCTCGTCCAGCCGGACGGGGGGTGCACGAACCAGCCTATCCCCGCCGGCCGACACCCACCCGCTTCCGCCCAGGTCCACGCCGCACGGCGTCGAAAACCCCTAATATTCGCGCAAAACGGACGCGACCCCTCAGTGCTCGGACTGCAGGTGGCGCAGGACTGCCAGGACCCGGCGGTGGTCGGTCTCGGACGGGGGCAGGTCGAGCTTGCCGAAGATGCTGGTGATGTGTTTCTCCACCGCCCCCACGCTGAGAAACAGCGCCGCGGCGATCGCCACGTTCGAGCGTCCCTCGGCCATCAGGCCCAGTACCGCCCGTTCCCGCACGCTGAGCCCGGTCAGCTCCTCGGCACCTCGACCCCCGGCGAGCAGCTGCGTCACCACCTCCGGGTCGAGCACGGTGGCACCACCAGCGACCCGGGTGAGCGCGTCGACGAACTCGCTGACCTCGGCAACCCGGTCCTTGAGCAGGTAGCCCACGCCGTCAGCGCCGCCGGCGAGCAGTTGCGCGGCGTACCGGGTCTCGACGTACTGGGAGAAGAGCAGCACCGGCGTGCCCGGATGGGCGGCGCGTACGGCGAGCGCGGCACGGAGCCCCTCGTCGGTGTACGTCGGTGGCATCCTGATGTCGATCACCGCGATGTCTGGTCGGTGCTCGTCGACGGCGGCCCGCAGCGCCTCCGGGTCGGCTACCGCGGCGAGCACCCGATGCCCCCGGTCGGTGAGCAGGTAGGTGAGCCCGTCCCGGAGGATCCCGGAGTCCTCGGCGATGACCACTCGCAGCCCGGTCATGGCCGCACCGGGAGTTCCACGGTGACCAGCGTCGGCCCGCCGGGTGGGCTGTCGATCCGCATCGTGCCGTCCACGGTACGGGCCCGGTCGCGCAGCCCGGTCAGCCCGCCGCCGGGTAGCCCGTGGCCGGCCGACCCGAGCACGGCTCCCCCACGGCCGTCGTCACCGACCTGCACCCGCAGCAGGCCGTCGTGCTGGCGTACGTCGACGGTCGCTTGCCCGGCCCT
This sequence comes from Micromonospora sp. CPCC 205539, assembly GCF_036906815.1. Taxonomy (NCBI): domain Bacteria; kingdom Bacillati; phylum Actinomycetota; class Actinomycetes; order Micromonosporales; family Micromonosporaceae; genus Micromonospora; species Micromonospora sp. CPCC 205539. Next base: position 55,121 of record NZ_JBAKHW010000021.1, read on the forward strand.
GCCGTGTTTGGCGACGTTGGTGAGCAGCTCGGCGACGCAGTAGAAGACGATCGTCTCGACGGCCGGTGACGGCCGATCACTCAGCTGGACCCGCAACACCACGGGCAGGGCCCCCCGCGCCACCAGGGTGGCCAGCGCAGCCTCCAGCCCGTTGTCGAGCATCGGCGGGTGGATGCCCCGGGCCAGGTCCCGAAGGTCGGTGATCGCGATCTTGGCGTCCCGGTGTGCGGTCTCCACGAGGGCTCTGGCCTCGGGCGCGGCGCCGTCACCGAGCTTCTCCTTGGCCATCCCGAGCTTCATGGCCAGGGCGACCAGTTGCGCCTGGGTGCCGTCGTGCAGGTCGCGCTCGATCCGGCGCAGCAGCGCGGCGGCGTCGTCGACGGCCAGGGCACGGGTTTGTTCGAGGGTCTCGACCCGGTGGTCGATGCTGGTCGGGCCGAGCAGACCACGGATCAGCAGTCCATCCAGGAGCAGGACCTTGCGCAGCAGCCAGGGGCCGACGAGGAGCAGACCCGCACCGATCGCGGCCAGCAGGATCGATCGGGGCCAGGTGTCGAAGAAGAAGTCCCCGAGTTGCAGGGCGGCGCGGTGCGGCCGGCCCTGGCTGTCGGTGTTGATCGGCTGGATGAACGTCCACCAGAGGGGATGGCTGAGCAGGAACACCGGGTAGCAGAGGAAGATCGCGATCACCGCCGCCGCGAGCAGGGTCACCGGCAGCTTGACGACCAGATAGGCAAGTGCCCGCCAGCCCGTGCCGTCAGCCAGGCCGGTCCGGAGGTAACCCAGCGGCCCGGGCCGTCGGCGGACCGGACGCGGGCCGGCGACCCGCAGCCCCAGCGTCGTCCGGGCGAGCGCGCGGTGCAGCCGACCCCAGGCGCGGCCACCGAGCACGCCACTGGCCGTCAGCGGCAGGCCGAGCAGCGTGAGGGCGACCAGAACCGTGAGGCTGGCGTACGCGAAACCGGCGACCGCCAACGGCAGGCAGGCCAGCACGTACCCGACCTGCTTGGGGAGCTGCCGTGGACGTGCCATCTGATCCTCCTGACCGGGCCGGACGACAGCGGGCGCGAGCGCCCCGTGCCGGAGGGCGGGCCGGTGCCGCCCGCGCCGACTCAGCATGCCCGGGTGCGGGCCGCCCGCCCAGCCGGGCAACCCGCCGTGATCTGTCGGGTTAACCCCACCCGTTCGGCGGGACAACCGCATTCAGCTGCGGCCCCCTCTTCGGCAGGGTCGACGGGGACAGACGTCTCATCGTCGATTGGAGCAGGTCATGCAACGTCCGCTGTGGACTTCGGTGGTGTCGGTCGGCACGTTGGTCGTCACGCTCACCGTCCCGCCCCTGCCGGCCGGCGCCGCCCGACCCGGGGCGGAACGCCAGAGGCTGACGGCCGCGCTCGACCAGTTGGTCGCGGACGGCTTTCCGGGCGCCGTCGCCTACGGTCGTGTCGACCGCCGGCGGTGGCAGGTGGCGGCGGGAGTGGCCGACCGGGCCACCGGGGCAGGGGCCCGGCCGGACGACCGGTTCCGGATCGCCAGCAACACCAAGGCTTTCGTGTCGACCGTGCTGCTGCAACTGGTCGGCGAGAGCCGGCTCACCCTCGACGACCCGGTCGAGCGGTGGCTGCCCGGAGTCGTACGGGGCAATGAGAACGACGGTTCGACGATCACTGTCCGGCAGTTGCTGAACCACACCAGCGGCATCTGGGACCCGACCGGCGAGCGGAGCTTCTGGGCTCCGTACCTGGACGATCACGACTGGGACCGGGTGATCCCACCGCGCGCGGTGATCGCCGCGGCGATGGCGCACCGGCCGGACTTCGCCCCCGGCACCTCGTGGGGCTACTCGAACACCAACTACCTGTTGGCCGGCCTGGTCATCGAGGCGGTCACCGGCCGGGACGCGGCAGGCGAGGTACGGCGGCGGATCATCGGCCCGCTCGGCCTGAGTCAGACCTCGTTCCCGGTGACCGACCCGGAGATTCACGGCCGGCACCTGCACGGCTACGACCTGACCGGCCGGGATGTAACCCGGTTCAGTCCGTCCTACGACTGGACCGCCGGGGCGATGATCTCGACGGCGGCCGACCTGGCGCGGTTCCACCGGGCACTGTTCGACGGACGGCTCCTCGCGCCGGCACAGCAGCGGGAGCTGGAGACCGTGGTGCCGACCGGCGACTCGCCGGTCAGGTACGGCCTGGGCGTTCAACGGTTGGAAGTGCCCTGCGAGTCGGGAGAGACGCCGGTGTGGGTGACCGACGGCGGTGGACCCGGCTTCACCAGCATCGCCGCGACCAGCCTGGACGACTCCCGGCAACTCGTCCTCGCCGTCAACGTGTACGACATCGACCGGGACGTCCGGGGGCAGCTCCCGGTGCCGGCGAGCGCTGGCTTCCCGGCCGCCCTGCAATCGGTCTTCTGCGCCAACTGATCAGTAGCGCACGGCGATCCGGCGTTCGACGGCGTCGACCCGGATCTCGCCGCCGTACGGAATGATCAACTGGGGGTCGGTGTGCCCCAGGTCGACGTCGAACACCACCACCGCGTCCGGGGCGTACGTGGCGAGCGCCCGGGTGATCGCCTCCCGCTGGGCAACGGCCCACGCCAGCCGCTCCGGCACCGGGAGCGGCTTGCCGAAGTCCCAGGCCTTGGGGCGGCCGACGACGATCGCCGGGAAGCCGGCGAGCAGCCCCCGCTCCCCCAGGTTCCGCACGATCCGGAAGACCTCGGTCGCGGTGGGCAGCTCGTTCGAGGTCTCGAAGACCAGGATCGACCCGGCCAGCTCCTCGGCCGAGGGCACCCGGTCGGTGGCCAGCAGCCAGTGCAGGATCTCCAGGCAGCCGCCCCAGGTACGGCCCTGCACCACCCGCGCCGGCCCCTGCCAGCGCCAGCCCTCGCCGGGCAGCATCTCCGGCTCGTACGCCAGCGTCTCCGGCTCGGCCCACGGGTTCGGTCGGTCACCCCACTCCGGGGCCGGCGTCAGCTCGTACCAGTCGGAGGTGAAGAGAGCCGCGCGGAGCGAGTCGAAGGTCAGCGGGTGCGGCCGGCCGGGTCGTCCGAGGTGCACCAGGACCGAGCCGCCGTGGTACGCCACGATCCCCAGCCGGTACAGGTGGTTGAGCACGTTGGTGTTGTCCGAGTAGCCGAAGTAGGGCTTGGGGTTGGCTCGCAGCACCGCGTCGTCCAGGTGCGGGGTGACCGTGATCAGGTCGTCGCCGCCCACCGTGGCCAGCACGGCGGTGATCGTCGGGTCGGCGAAGGCCGCGGTCAGGTCGCGCGCCCGGTCGCGGGGGTCGGCGCCGGAGATCCGGGTGGTCGGATACTCCACCGGCTCCAGGTCGAACTCCTCGCGCAGCCGGCGCAGGCCCAGCTCGTACACGTGGGGGAAGAGAGCCGGCAGACCGGCGGAGGGTGACACGACGGCGACCCGGTCGCCCGGCTTCGGCTTTCGGGGGTACTGCGGCACGTCCATGATCGAACGTTAGCCGCCCCCACCAGCGGTTTTTTGGGTCGGCGAAACGCTCCAAACCCGGCAAATGCGGCCCTAGGCTGGCCTGGTGGACGAGGAGGCGGAGGCCCGGGTACGCGACTGGCTGCCCCGCACCGCCGGCCTGCTGCTCGGCACGCTGGCGCTGGCCACCGCGTTCATCGCCGCCTATGTCGGCGCGCTGCACCAGCCCACACCCCGGGACGTGCCGGTCGGGGTGGCGGTGAGCGACCAGCGCGCGCGGGCCGTCCTGGCCGGTGTCCGCGACCGGACCGACAAGATCAAAGCCATCGAGTACGACGACCCGGGCGCCGCCGACGACGGCCTGACCAGCCGCGAGGTGTACGCGGTGCTCGGCTCCACCCCCGACGGCGGGCTCGTCCTGACCACCGCCAGCGCCAGCGCCCCGGCCGCCAGCGAACTGGTCGTCCAGGTGCTCACCCCCGCCGCCCAGCAGGCCCGGTTGCCGCTGCGGGTGACCGACGAGGTGCCGGTGGCCGACACCGACCCGCGCGGCCTGGTGCCGTTCTACCTGGCCATCGGGTACGTCCTCGGCGGCTACCTGGCCTCGACCGCGCTCGGCCTCTCCCTCGGCACCACCCCGCGTAGCCTGCGCCGCGCCGGTCTGCGGATCGGCGCGCTCGCGGTGTACAGCGTGGTGCTCGGCATCGTCGGCGCGGTGCTCGTCGGCCCGGTACTCGACGTCTGGAACCACGATCTGCCGGCCATCGCCGCCACCGGGATGCTGGGCGCCTTCGCCGCCGCGATGGTCGCCGCCGCGGTTCAGGGCTGGCTGGGCGTGCTCGGCACGGGGCTGGTCATCCTGCTGCTGGTGGTGCTCGGCAATCCGGGCTCCGGCGGCATCTACGCCCCCGAGTTCCTGCCCACCTGGCTACGGGGGATGCACCGGTGGAACGTGCCGGGGCTGACCACCGACCTGATCAAGTCAGCGGTGTACTTCGACCGGCGCTCGATCGGTTGGCCGCTCACCGGGCTGGCCCTCTGGGCGGTGCTCGGGCTGGCCGCGTTGGTCGGCGCGACGCTGGTACGGGGCCACCGGGCGAACGCCCGCGCCGGCCGCTGAGTGATCTACTGGGTGTTCCGCGTCACGGCAGACCGTCTGGAGAGCCCCTCCTGCCATCCGGTCCGGCGCGGATACCATCCAGGGAGTCGGACAGCGCTGTCCTTCGTACTCACGTAAGGAGCGCATCGTGACCGACCAGCACGACCACGACGGCCCGGACGCCGCGCTACGCGCAGACATCCGCCGACTCGGCACCCTGCTCGGGCAGACTCTCGCCCGCCAGGAGGGCCGGCCGCTGCTCGACCTGGTCGAGGAGATCCGCGCCCAGGTCCGCACCGACGTCCCGGCAGCCGCCCAGCGGCTCGGCGGACTGGACGTGACCACCGGCACCAAGCTGGCCCGCGCCTTCTCCACCTACTTCCACCTGGCCAACATCACCGAGCAGGTGCACCGGGCCCGCGACCTGCGCCGCCGCCGCGCCGTGCAGGGCGGCTGGCTGGACCAGGCGGCCAAGATGATCGCCGAGCGCGGGGTGCCGGCCGAGGAGATCGCCAACGCCGCCCGCCGGCTCGCGGTCCGACCGGTCTTCACCGCCCACCCGACCGAGGCGGCCCGCCGCTCGATCCTGTCCAAGTTGCGGGCCATCGCCGACGAGTTGGACACCGAGACCGCCAACGCGATCCTCTACGGCGCCAGCGACGAGGGCCCAGCCAACCGCCGCCTGGCCGAGCTGCTGGACCTGATGTGGCAGACCGACGAGCTGCGGCTGGACCGGCCGGACCCGACCGACGAGGCCCGCAACGCCATCTACTACCTGCGCGACCTGTACGCCGAGGCCGCACCTCAGGTGCTCGACGACCTGGCCGACACGCTGCGCACCCTCGGCGTGGAGACCTCGCCGACGGCCCGCCCACTGAGCTTCGGCACCTGGATCGGTGGCGACCGCGACGGCAACCCGTTCGTCACCCCGGCGGTCACCCGCGACGTGCTGGCGATCCAGCACGAGCACGGCATCGCGGCCACCGAGAAGGCGATGGACCACCTGATCAACGAGGTCTCGGTCTCCCGCCGGCTGCGCGGGGTGTCGCTGGACCTCTCCGCCAGCCTCGCCGCCGACCTGGACGCGCTGCCCGAGGTGGCGCCCCGGTTCCGCCGGGTCAACGCCGAGGAGCCGTACCGGCTCAAGGCGCGCTGCGTGAAGGCGAAGCTGGCCAACACCAGGCTGCGGCTGCGGCAGGGCACGGCGCACGTGCCGGGCCGGGACTACCGAGGCTCCGCCGAGCTGATCGCCGACCTGGAGCTGCTGCGCGCCTCGCTGGCGCGCAACTCCGGGCAGCTCACCGCCGTCGGCCGGCTGGCCTCCACCATCCGTACGGTGTCCGCGTTCGGCCTGCACCTGGCGACCATGGACGTCCGGGAGCACGCCGAGGCGCACCACGCGGTGCTCGACCAGCTCTACGGAGCCGTCGGGGAGGTCTCCGACTACCCGGCGCTGAGTCGACTGGAACGCACCAAGCTGCTCGCCGACGAGTTGACCGGCCGGCGGCCGCTGTCCACCCTGGACACGCCGCTCACCGAGCCGGCCCGCAAGACGTTCGACGTGTTCAGCACCATCCGCGAGGCGCAGGACCGGTTCGGCGCCGAGGTCATCGAGTCGTACATCATCTCGATGACCCTGGGCGTGGACGACGTGCTGGCCGCCGTGGTGCTCGCCCGCGAGGCCGGCCTGGTGGACGTGCACAGCGGGCGGGCTCGGGTCGGTTTCGTACCCCTGCTGGAGACCCCGGCCGAGCTGAACGCCGGCGGTGAACTCCTCGACGAGCTGCTGTCGCTGCCCGCGTACCGGTCACTGGTGGCCGCGCGGGGCGACGTACAGGAGGTCATGCTCGGCTACTCCGACTCCAACAAGGAGGCCGGGATCACCACCAGTCAGTGGTCGATCCACCGGGCGCAGCGCGCGCTGCGCGACGTGGCCGCCCGGCACGGGGTGCACCTGCGGCTGTTCCACGGCCGGGGCGGCACGGTCGGGCGCGGCGGCGGGCCGACGCACGAGGCGATCCTCGCCCAGCCGTACGGCACGATGGACGGCGCGATCAAGGTGACCGAGCAGGGTGAGGTCATCTCCGACAAGTACACCCTGCCGTCGCTGGCCCGGGAGAACCTGGAGCTGACCCTCGCCGCGGTGCTCCAGGCCACGCTGCTGCACACCGCGCCGCGCCAGCCCGCCGAGATGCTCGAGCGCTGGGACGCCACGATGGACGTGGTCTCCGAGTCGGCGTTCCGGTCGTACCGGTCGCTGGTCGAGGATCCGGACCTGCCGGCGTACTTCTGGGCTTCCACCCCCACCGAGCTGTTGGGCGCCTTGAACATCGGCTCCCGGCCGGCCAAGCGCCCGAACACCGGGGCTGGGCTGTCCGGGCTGCGGGCCATCCCGTGGGTGTTCGGCTGGACGCAGACCCGGCAGATCGTGCCGGGCTGGTTCGGCGTCGGCTCCGGTCTGGCCGCCGCCCGGGAGGCCGGGCTGGCCGACGTGCTGGCCGAGATGCACCGCAACTGGCACTTCTTCCGCACGTTCCTGTCGAACGTCGAGATGATGCTGACCAAGACCGACCTGAGCATCGCCCGCCGGTACGTCGAGACGCTGGTGCCGAAGAAGCTGCACCCGATCTTCGAACAGATCGAGCAGGAGTACGAGCTGACCAAGCGGGAGGTCCTGGCGGTGACCGCCTCGCCCGCCCTGCTGGAGAACTCACCGGTGCTCCAGCGCACCCTCGCGGTCCGGGACACCTACCTGGAGCCGCTGCACCACCTTCAGGTGGCGCTGCTGCGGCAGTACCGGGAATCCGGTGCCGCCGGCCGGGCGGTGGCCACCGCGCCGGGCGGCCGCCGCGCCCCGAGCGACGGTACGGCCCTGGAGCGGGCGCTGCTCACCACGGTGAACGGCATCGCCGCCGGAATGCGCAACACAGGCTGACACTCCCGTCCGACCCGGCTCCCTCGCTGCCCGGCCGGGTCGATCATGGAGTTGTGGTGCCGCGCGAACGGCGCGAACAGCGGCAAACCGGCCACCACAACTCCATGATCGACCGGCTCAGCGGGGGTTACCAGTCGCCGCCGCCGCCGAAGTCGCCGCCTCCGAAGTCGCCGCCACCGCCGAAGTCGCCACCGCCGAAGTCGCCGCCCGCGTAGTCGCCGCCGCCCTGGTCGCCGCCGCCGAAGTCCTGGTCGCCGCCCTGGTCGCCCTGGTCACCGCCGTCGCCGCCCTGGTCGGCACCGTCGCCGAAGCCCTCCTGGTAGCCGGCGTCGTAGCCGTACCCCGGGTCGGCGAAGGCCGGCGAGAACAGCGCGTCGGCGATCAGGATGCCGCCGAGCACGCCCGCGCCGGCACCCAGCGCCGTCTTCCACCACGGCGTCGAGTACCAGCCGGCCGGGACCGCCCGACCCTGGTACCGGCCACCGGGGTAGTAGTAGGGCGTCTCCCGACCGGGCTGCGGACCAGCCCGGAAGGTTTGCCCCTGCACGTCGACCTGGCGCTCCTTGGTGAGCTGCCCGACGCCACGCGCGGCGGCCAGCGGCGGCAGCTCGGGGCCGGGGTCGATACCCAGGGCCGTCCGGGCCGCGCGGATGTACGCCAAACCCTCCAGCGCGGTCTCCCGGGCCAGCCCGAACTGGTGTGCCGTCCGCGCCTGCTCCAACTGCGAGCCCGCCGCGTTGTACCGCTCACCGGCGTCGGCCAGCGCCTGACGGACGGCCGTCTCCTCGCCCTGCAGGTTCAGCAACTGGCCGCCGAGGCGCTCGTACCAGCGCTGCGCCTCCGCGCGGGCGTCCGAGAGTTCGTTGCCCCGGCGGGCGGTGGCCGACGAGCGGGCGATCACCGCGGCGATCAGCGCGCCGACCACCACGATGGCGAGGCACAGCACAAGTTCCATGTCTACGAACGTACTCCCGGCTGTCTCGTCGCATCGGTCTGGCAAGCTCCGGTGATGGACGTCTCGACGCTGTTCGTGGTGGTCGTGTGCCTTGGCGCCGGCGGGGCGGTGGGCTGGTTCGCGGCCCGGTCCCGGTCGGTGGCCGAGATCGCCCGGCTGGACGCCACCCTGGCCGCTACCCGGGAGGGCGAGGGGCGACTGGAGCAGTCCATGCGGGCGCTGAGCTACGAGGCCACCGCACAGTCGCAGGAGGCGGTGGCCCGAGCGGTGGCGCCGCTGCACGACACCCTGCGCCGCTACGAGCAGCGGGTGGCCGAGCTGGAGCACGACCGGGTGGACGCGTACGCCGAGCTACGTGAGCAGGTCCGCTCGATGAGCGCGGTGTCCGGCGAGTTGCGCACCGAGACCAAACAGCTCGTGGCGGCACTGCGCGCGCCGCAGGTGCGGGGCCGCTGGGGCGAGCACCAACTGCGCCGGATCGTCGAGGCGGCCGGCATGCTGGAGCACTGCGACTTCTCCGAGCAGGTCACCTCGGCCACCGACCAGCAGGTGGTCCGCCCGGACCTGGTGGTTCGGCTGCACGGCGGCCGGTCGGTCGTGGTGGACGCCAAGGCGCCCTTCGACGCGTACCTCACCGCGATGGAGGCCCGCGACGAGCGCGGCCGGGACACCTACCTCGACGCGCACGCCCGGCACCTGCGCGGGCACGTCGACGCCCTGGCCGCGAAGACCTACTGGGCCGCGTTCGACAACTCGCCGGAGTTCGTGGTGCTGTTCGTCCCCGCTGACCCGTTCCTCGACGTCGCGCTCCAGCGTGACCCGACGCTGCTGGAGCACGCCTTCACCCGCAACGTGGTGTTGGCCACACCGGCCACCCTGGTCGCCCTGCTGCGTACGGTGGCCTACTCGTGGCGCCAGGAGGCGCTGGCCCGTAACGCGCTGGCGGTGCACACGCTGGCCCGGGAGCTGTACGGCCGGCTCGCCACCCTCGGGGACCACGTGGGCAAGCTCGGGTCGTCGCTGGCCGGGGCGGTGACCGCGTACAACCGGGCGGTCGGCTCCCTGGAGGCCCGGGTGCTGGTGAGCGCCCGCAAGCTCGCCGAGCTGGGTGTCTCGGACGAGGAGCTGGCCAGCCCGGCCCAGGTCGAGCTGACGCCCCGCCAACCGCAGGCACCCGAGTTGCTGGACGACGTCGTGCCCGCCGACCGCGACCGCTGACCGCCTGGGTCAGCGGCCCCGGTCAGTTGCGGTGGGCACCCTCGACGACGAACGGGGTGCCCTGCTGGCAGGTGGTCATCATGCCCGGCTCCACGCGGCCGGTGACGGTGACGCGGGCGCCGGCGGCCAGTACGTCCCGGGGGCCGCCGAGCAGCAGGTAGCCGTCGAGCAGCAGACAGTTCGGCTCCACTCCGCTGGCGATCGTGCCGGTGATCTCGGTGGCCCCGACCTGCGGTGGGACGGAGGGACCACCGGGCTTGATCGTCGGGGAGGGTGTCGCCGCCGGTGGGCCGGGGGTCGTGGGGGCGGGCGCGGACGGGGTCGGTTGCCCGGTCACCGGGGACGAATCGCTCGGGGTGGGGGTGGCGGGGCCGTCCGTTCCGCCGCAGGCGCTGAGCGCGGCGCAGAGCAGCAGGGCGGGGACGACAAGCCGAAATGTCCTCATGCCGGGTTCGACGCGCCGGGGAGGCCCGGCGTTCCCTCCGGACCTCGACCGACGCCGCTCAACCGCGGGCCGCCGCGGCCTTCATGTCGCGCTTCAGCTCCTGCGGCAGCGAGAAGGTGAGCCGCTCGTTGGCGGTGGTGATCTCCTCGACGTCGGCGAAGCCCCGCGCGGCCAGGTGCGCCAGCACCTCCCGGACCAGCTCCTCCGGGACGCTCGCGCCGGACGTCACTCCGACCGTACGGGCGTCGGCCAGCCACGCGTCGTCGATCTCGGAGGCGAAGTCGATCAGGTGACCGGCGCGGGCGCCGGCGTCCAGGGCGACCTCGACCAGCCGGACCGAGTTGGAGGAGTTCGTCGAGCCAACCACGATCACCACGTCGCACTCCGCGGCGATCTCCTTGACCACGTGCTGCCGGTTGGAGGTGGCGTAGCAGATGTCGTCGCTCGGCGGGGACTGGAGCAGCGGCAGCCGCTGCTTGAGGCGGGCGACCGTCTCCAGCGTCTCGTCGACCGAGAGCGTGGTCTGGGAGAGCCAGACGACCTTCTCCGGATCGCGGACAGTGATCTTGTCGGCGCCGTCCGGCCCGTCGACCAGTTGGATGTGCGCGGGGGCCTCACCGGCGGTGCCGATGACCTCCTCGTGCCCCTCGTGGCCGATCAGCAGGATGTCGTAGTCCTCGGCGGCGAACCGCTTGGCCTCCTGGTGCACCTTGGTGACCAGGGGGCAGGTCGCGTCGATCGCCTTGAGGGAGCGCGCCTTGGCCTGCTCGTAGACCTCGGGGGCCACGCCGTGCGCGGAGAAGATGACGGTGGCGCCCTCCGGCACCTCCTCGTTCTCCTCCACGAAGATCGCGCCCTGGGACTCCAGGGTCTGCACGACGTGCTTGTTGTGCACGATCTGCTTGCGGACGTAGATCGGGGCGCCGTAGAGCTTCAACGCCTCCTCGACCGTCTGCACTGCGCGGTCGACGCCTGCGCAGTAGCCACGGGGCTTGGCCAGGAGCACGCGCTTGCCGGTCTGGGGAGTCGCCTGAGCCTCGGTCACGGGCCCATCGTACGTGCCTCCTTTCCGCTCGGCAGCGGCCGAGACCCGAACCACAACGCTCGGCCCAGTCGGGTTGATCAAGAGGTTTGCGTCAGAAACGCGCTCAAGAATGACGCGAACTTCTTGATCACCGCGGGAATCCGTAGGGTGGGCGGGTGAGTGACAGTGGGCGGGCCAGCAGCGCGGAGGAGCCGTGGCCGGTTCGGGTGGTCAGCCAGAAGGTGGGCGCCTGGATCGCGAAGCTCGGCTGGGTGTGGGTGGACGGGCAGGTGGCGCAGATCAGCCGCCGACCCGGTGCCAGCACGGTCTTCCTCACGCTGCGTGACCCGTCGGCCGATCTGAGCCTGACCGTCACCACCAACCGGGACGTGCTGGACGCGGGTGCCCCGGAGCTACGCGAGGGCGCCCGGGTGGTGCTGCACGCCAAGCCCGAGTTCTACGCCGCCCGGGGCACGCTGAGTTTGCGGGCCGACGAGATCCGCCAGGTGGGGCTCGGTGAGCTGCTGGCCCGGCTGGAGAAGCTCAAGAAGCTGCTCGCCGCCGAAGGGCTGTTCGACCGGGCCCGCAAGCGCCGGCTGCCGTTCCTGCCCGGGCGGATCGGTCTGATCACCGGCCGGGCGTCCGCTGCCGAACGGGACGTGCTCACCAACGCGCGGCGGCGCTGGCCCGCCGTGGAGTTCCGCACGGTCAACGTGGCCGTGCAGGGGCCGTCCGCGGTGCCGCAGATCATCGACGCGCTGAAGGTGCTGGACGCCGATCCGAGCATCGAAGTGATCATCATCGCCCGGGGCGGCGGCGGCATCGAGGACCTGCTGCCCTTCTCCGACGAGGCGCTCTGCCGTGCGGTGTTCGGCTGCCGTACCCCGGTGATCAGCGCGATCGGCCACGAGACCGACGCGCCGTTGATCGACTACGTCGCCGACGTCCGCGCCTCCACCCCGACCGACGCGGCCAAGCGGGTCGTCCCCGACCTCACCGAGGAGGTACGCCTCATCGGTCAGGCCCGGCACCGCCTCCAGCGGGCCGTACGCAACCTCGTCGACCGGGAGTCCCACCGGCTCGACGGGCTGCGCTCCCGCCCGGTGCTGGCCCGCCCCCAGGTGATGGTGGAGCAGCGAGCGACCGAGCTGGCAGCGCTGCGTCAGCGGGCCGGGCGCTGTCTGGATCACCGGCTCGCCGCGGCCGACGACGAGCTGCGGCACACCCTGGCCCGGTTGCGCGCCCTCTCGCCCGCCGCCACCCTCGAGCGGGGGTACGCGATCGTGCAGCGCGCGGACGGCCACGTGGTCCGGGCGGCCGCGGAGGTCGGCAAGGGTGACCCGCTGCGGGTCCGGTTGGCAGACGGCGAGCTGGCCGCGACGGTGGACAGCTGAGTGGCGGGCGCGGCGACTCGCGGGGCGGTGTGCTGAGATGGACGCGATGACTGACGACACGAAGGCCGGGCCGGACGAACGGCTCAGCTACGAGCAGGCGCGCGCCGAGCTGGCCTCGGTGGTGGAACGGCTGGAGGCCGGCGGCACGTCCCTGGAGGAGTCGCTCGCGCTCTGGGAACGCGGCGAGGCGCTGGCGGTGGTCTGCCAGCGCTGGCTGGACGGGGCCCGCGCGCGGATCGACTCCGCGCGGCAGGAGCCCACCTCCTGAGCGCCGGTGGGGCGACCGGAGTCGCCCCACCCGTGCGGCGCCGTCAGTTGAACAGGCTGTACAGCTCGGCCGGCGCCTCGACGACCTGGTCCGCCGGCGGCTTCTGCGCAGCGGTGGCGACGCCGTAGTCGGAGTACGTCATCCGGATCTCCTGGGCGGCGGTCTGCCCGGCGGCCGGCAACTGCAGCACCAGTTCGCTGAGCCGGCCCTGCGGGTCGACCTTCGCAGTGAACGGGACCGTCTTCGCCTGCGTGCCCAGCGCGGCGATCGTGGCGGCGTTCAGCGAGCCGGCCTCGGCCGCCTTCGAGACGTCGATGGTGCCGGCGTACGTGCCCGTGCCGGTGCTCCGGACCTCGGTGATGCCCTGGGTCAGCACCGCGCTGCCGGCGGGGTCGACCTTGTCGAAGTCGAAGCCGAGGCTCCGGTTGCCCTTGATGCGGGTCTGGTCCAGGTGCTGGTACTTGCCGAGGTTGAGCTGCTTGATGGCGGGCAGGCTGTTGGCGGTGGGGCCGGTCAGCTCCAGCTTCACCCAGCTGTCCGGCTTGAAGTGGATCACGTCGAGCTTCATCGCCAGGTCGGACGAGGGGCCGCCGATGGAGACCTTCATGGCCGCGCTCTGGCTCGGCTCGTGCACCTGCCCCTCGGCCGTCGACCCGGCGCCGGCCAGGGTGAACCGGAAGTTCCCGTTGCTGACCTCCTTGGTGGAGTCGAGCAGCGCCTGCTTGGCGTCGCCGGCGACGGGGGCGCCGGATGGGCCCGCCGTGCCGGAGGCGCTCGCCGTCGGGGACGCGGTCGATCCGGCGGTGCCGGTCCCGCTGGCGCAGGCGGCCAGGCCGGGCGTGAACAGGGCGGCGGCCACCAGACCGGCACTGAGTCGTCGAACAGTCATGCGTGTCTCCCCTGAGGGTCACCCGACAACCTGGACGGCGCCGGAACCGGGCGACGCGGCAGCACCGTCGGCCGCGCCGCGCGATCCGGGTCGAGCAGCGCACCCGGGTCGCTGTCTCTCTGTTCCCTGTCGACGGGTCGAACAATCACCCAATCTGCCCGGTTGTCCAGTCCCGGAGGACGCGACCGGTCAGCGCACCGACCCGGCGAGCTGACGCAGCTCGTTCTCCCGTGCGTCGCCCACGACGATCACCGTCCGGGTCGGCTCCAGCAGGACCAACGCCTGCTGGTTGCCCCGGGCGGTGTAGCGCTGCCAGTTGCGTCCGGCCAACTCCGTCGGGCCCTGCGGTTGGCTCTGGTCGGTCAACTCGGCCGGGATCAGCCGCTCCGCCGGCACGCTGCTCTGCAGCAGTTGGACACCCCGCCCCTCCGGCGACAGGTAACCGAGCCGCAAATTCGCGCCGCCCTCGACAGTCTGGTAGCGGGCGCTGACCGTGCGCCAATCGGAGCCGAGCCCCTCTGGCTGGCTGACCGGGAAGACGTTCGCCGAGCGGGCCTGCTCGATCGCCGGGGCCGGATCGACGGTGTTGGCCTGGTCGCCACCGAGGAAGCCCCGGTAGAACGCCAGCAGCAGCGCGATCGGGACCAACAACACCAGCAGCGAGATCGCCATGTCCTTCGGCGACCGCTCGGACTTGGCGGGCTCCGCCCGCGGCGGAGGGGCGAGCCGCTCGCCGGTCTCCGCGACGGGCTCGCCGCGTTCGGGTGAGTCGGCGCCGGCGACCAGGGCCGGCTCGGCGCCACTGGCCGGCGGGTTCGTCGGGCCGGTCACCGGGCCGGCGGGGAGGTCGGCCGGCGGTTGGCCGTCCGGCGGCGTGCGGTCGGTGGGTACGCGGTCGGCTGGCTGGGCGGGTTCCACCCTGACATCTTCGCAGCAGCCCGACCGGCGGTATCCGGGCCATCGCCGCCCCGGCCCGACTTCGGGTGGAGGATCGTGTGAGGATCAGCGACAGAGCCGGCAGCGGGGACCGCCCCACCGCCGGTCCACCCCGCACCGTCGCGAGGAGGAGCCGTCATGACGACCACCAGGACGCGGATCCCACAGGATCTCGACCGCAACCTTGCCCTCGACCTGGTCCGGGTCACCGAGGCCGCAGCAATGGCAGCCGGCCGATGGGTCGGCCGGGGCGACAAGGAGGGCGGCGACGGCGCCGCCGTCGACGCCATGCGCAAGCTGATCAACTCGATCCAGATGCGCGGCGTCGTGGTGATCGGCGAGGGCGAGAAGGACAACGCCCCGATGCTCTTCAACGGCGAACATGTCGGCGACGGCACCGGCCCGGAGGTGGATGTCGCCGTCGATCCGGTCGACGGCACCACGCTGATGAGCAAGGGCATGCCGAACGCGGTGGCGGTGCTCGCCGTCTCCGAGCGAGGTGCGATGTTCGACCCGAGCGCGGTCTTCTACATGGAGAAGCTCGCCGTGGGGCCGGCGTACGCCGACGTGGTGGACATCAACGCCGGCGTGGCCGACAACCTGCGCCGGATCGCCAAGGTCAAGGGCACCGACATCTCCGAGGTGACCGTCTGCGTGCTGGACCGCAGCCGCCACGAGGACCTGGTGGCACAGATCCGCCGGGCCGGTGCGGGCATCCGTTTCATCTCCGACGGCGACATCGCCGGCTCCATCGCGGCGGCTAGGGGCGAGTCGGACGTCGACGTGCTGATGGGCATCGGCGGCACTCCCGAGGGCATCATCTCCGCCTGTGCACTGAAGTGCATGGGCGGAGCCATGCAGGCCAAGCTCTGGCCGCGCGACGCCGAGGAACGGGAGAAGGCGCTCGCCGCCGGGCACGACCTGGATCGGGTGCTGGGCACCGACGACCTGGTCACCGGGGACAACTGCTTCTTCGTGGCGACCGGGGTCACCTCGGGCGACCTGCTGCGCGGGGTGCGGTACCGGGCTGGCGGCGCGTACACCCAGTCGATCGTGATGCGGTCGAAGAGCGGCACCATCCGGGTGATCGACTCGTACCACCGGCTGGAGAAGTTGGCGCTCTACTCGGCGGTCGACTTCGACGGTCGGCCGCTGGCCGAACAGGAGTGAGCGACGCCGGGACGCTGGCCCCACCGACCCTGTCGGCCGCCCGTCGGATCGCCGGTGTCGCACTGGCATCGGCGTCCGGGCTCGCGGTGGCGGTGCAGTCCCGGATCAACGGCGAGCTGGGGGTACGCCTGGCCGACGGGTTCGCCGCCGCGGTGATCTCGTTCGGGGTGGGCCTGCTGGTGCTGCTGGTGCTGGTGCCCGCCCTGCCCGGCGGTCGGCGGGGCCTGGTCGCGCTGCGGCGCGCGCTGGCGGCGGGCGCGCTGCGGCCGTGGCAGTGCCTGGGCGGCGTGTGCGGCGCCTTCCTGGTGGCCACCCAGGGGCTCACCATCGGCTCGTTGGGCGTGGCGGTCTTCACCGTGGCGGTGGTCGCCGGCCAGTCCGGCAGCAGCCTCGCGGTGGATCGGGCGGGCATCGGGCCGACGGGTCGGCAGCCGGTCACCCGGCAGCGGTTGGCCGGTGCGGTCCTCACCGTCCTGGCGGTCGGCCTGTCGGTCGCGGACCGGCTCGGCGACCCGGGCGCGCTGGCGCTGGCACTGCTGCCGCTGCTGGCGGGAGTGGGCATCGCCTGGCAGCAGGCGGTCAACGGCCGGGTCCGGATGGCTGCGGGCAGCGCGCTGACCGCGACACTGGTCAACTTCGTCGTGGGTACGGTCGCCCTGCTCATCGCCTTCGGGGTGGATGTCGCCGTACGCGGCGGCCCGACCGGGCACCTGCCGACCGAGCCGTGGCTCTACCTGGGTGGCCCGATCGGCATCGTGTTCATCGCGATCGCCGCGGCGATCGTGCGCTTCACCGGGGTGCTGCTGCTCGGCCTGGCCACCATCGCCGGCCAGATCGTGGGTGCCGTCCTGCTGGATGTGGCGCTGCCCACCGCGGCCTCGCATCCCGGTCCGGCCACCCTGCTCGGGGCGGCGCTGACCATGGTGGCGGTGCTCGTCGCCGCGCTCGCCCCGCCGGCCCGCCGCTGAGCCCGGCAACGGGCTGGCGGCGGGGACCGACAGGGTCAGCGGCGGAGGGCCTCGACGGTCTCCGTGAGGGCGTCGTCCAGCGAGGTCGGTTCGATCCCCAGGGCCGTCGTGGCGGCGGTCGAGTCCATCAGGAACGGCCGGTCGAACTGGTAGGCGGTCTCCCGCAGTTCGCGGGTGAACGGGCTGGCCAGGCCGCCCAGCCACAGCACCGGGTAGGGCATCCGGGTCAGCCTCGGCGCGGGTGCGCCGGCCAAGGTCGCCGCCCGGATGGCCAGTTCGCGCATCGGTGCGGCCGGCGCGCTGGGCACGTGCCAGGCCCGTCCCCAGGCCCGTGCGTCGCCGGCGGCGGCGACGAGGGTACGGGCGACGTCCGGGATGTACGTCCAGGTGTGCGGGGCGTCCCAGTCGACCGGCAGGAAGACCCGCTGCCCGGCGAGCACCCGGGGCAGCACCAGCATCGCCAGTGAGGTGCCGTCGGCACCGAGATAGTCGGAGCCGCGTACCTCGACGACCCGGGCTCGACCGGCGCGGTGGGCGGCGAGCGCGTCGGCCCACATCTGGTTGCGGACCCGCCCCTTGGTGCCGGTCGCGCCGGGCCGGGTCTGCTCGGTCATCGGGCCGTCGACCGGCCCGTACCCGTAGAGGTTGCCGACTGTGGCGAGCACCGCGCCGGACCGCTCGGCGGCGGTGAGCAGCGCGCCGGCCAGCGGCGGCCAGTCGATGGGCCAGCGGTGGTACGCCGGGTTCGCGCAGTTGTACAGCGCCTGCGCACCGCTGGTCAGCGTGCTGAGCCGGTCGGCGTCGGACGCGTCGGCGGCGATCCGTTCGATGGCCGGGTGCTCCGGCCCGGCACCACGGCGGCTGATGACCCGGACCTGCTCACCTCGGTCGGCGAGGAGCCGGGCCGTCGCGGTGCCGACCGGGCCGGTACCGACGATCACGTGCAGTGCCATGGGAAGCCTCCAAAGCAGGGGTACGAATCGAGAGCAGTGCTCTCGGCTGCCTCCCCAGCATGGCCCCGGATTGGCGCTCCGAAACGTGGCAGAGTGGTCCCATGCCCGCCCCCTCGATCCGCGCCCGCGTCCGCGCCGAGATGCTCGACGAGATCAAAGCGGTGGCCCTAAGGCATCTCGCCACCGACGGCGCCAACCTGTCTCTGCGGGCGGTGGCGCGGGACATGGGCATGGTCTCGTCGGCCATCTACCGCTACTTCCCCAGCCGGGACGACCTGCTCACCGCGCTGATCATCGAGGCGTACGACGCACTCGGCGAAGCGGTGGAGGCGGCCGCCGACGACCCCGACCTGCACGACCTACGCGCCCGCTGGATGGCGGCGTGCCGGGCGGCCCGGGGCTGGGCGCTCGCCCACCCCGCCGAGTACGCGCTGCTCTACGGCAGCCCGGTCCCCGGCTACGCCGCCCCGGACGACACCGTCGGCCCGGCCCAACGCCCCCCGCTGACCCTGGTCGGCCTGCTCCGCGACGGGCTGGCCGCGGGCCTGCTCAGCCCGCCGCCCGCCGGTGAGCTGACCGCGTCGCTGCACGACGACCTGACCGACCTGGCCGACGTCTTCTTCCCCGGGCTGCCGCCGGCCCTGCTGGCGAGGGGCATGGCCGGCTGGACCCAGCTCTTCGGGCTGATCAGTTTCGAGCTGTTCGGTCGACTCAACCGGACCATCGAGCACCGGGACGAGTACTTCGACCACCAGGTCGGACTGCTGGCCGACCTGATCGGCCTGCCCCCACCGCGGTGATCGCAACGGTCAGCCCGGCGGCGCCGGTGCCGTCGGCGGTGGATAGGGCGGATCGCCCCTTGGCGGGACGGGGTCCGGCGCTCGCGCGGCCCGCCACGCCAACACGAGACCTGGCACTGTTGCCGCCCCGGCCAGCAGCAACGCTGCCCGGCTATCCGGCGGTCTGCCGAACAACCAGCCGGTCAGCGGCAGGCCAACGAGGAGCAGGGTGAGCACGAACGCACCGAACCAACGAGCGGTCCACCGGTAGGTCGCATCCTTGCGCCACGCGACGACCAGCAGCGTGAACGCGGCCACCGCACCCAGCGGCAGCACGAATATCAGCACATCCAGCACAGTGCCGAAGTCGTCGTCGCGGGGCCAGGTCTTCGTCAACAGCACCCCGACGGCGAGTAGGGCCAGCCCACCGGCAAGGCCCCACCCAAGGCTGCCGCCCCGACGGCGGACGTGCAGGTGAGCGGCGACGACGGTGACCAGGAACCCGAGGGTGAGCGCCACCGCGACAGCGAGCAGCACGTCGGTCCGCCGCTGACCCGGCCCGCCATCGTTCGACACGGGCGGCCCCTCCCACAGCATGGCGCGGCCTTGAGCGGCCTCGCCTGGGAAGCCGTCACGCCGCCACTGACCGTCCGGTAGCCGGCGCACGAAGCCATCCCGGCCGTTCGCGACCAACACTCCGTGGCCACCGTTGGCGGTGGGGTAGACGATCAGCTCGCGGGAGGCGAAGTGCCGGTCGAGGTCACCCGGGCTCGAGTATTGACGGGCCAGTTTCTCCCGCTGCCCGTCGGACAGCTCCCAGGCCACCCGCCAACTCGCGCCGGCGTCGTCACTCTGCTCGACCCGTAGGTGGCCGACAACCACCCGGTAGCACCGCCGGGGCTCGGCCGCCACGCACGCCTGCCGGTACGACGTATCCGAGCCGGACAGTCGCCGCTGCTCACCATCGGTGGCGACCCGCCACGTGGTCGCTCCGTCGGTGCTGACCGTCCAGTGCCCGTCCGCCCGGCTGCCCGGCCAGTCCCGGGGGTTGTAGCCGTAGTCGATCGAGATTGCCGGCTGCTCGTCGAGCAGGGTGGCACCGACGGCGTAGGGGTAGTAGACCGCGCTGGTCGCCGTCACCGCCACCAGCGCCGGTGGCAGCACCACCAGCAGCCGGACGGTCCGCTCCAGCCGGTAACGCAACGGGCCCTGCCGGGCCCGCGTCCAGGTCCACCAGGCCAGGGCGAGTGCCGGCAGGACGAGCAGGTCAGTGCGGTCGGCCAGGACCAGCGACGGGCCGGCCGACGCGCTCCAGGCCGAGGACGCGAGCTCAGCGGCGTACCCGCTGGATTTGACGAGCGTGAACCCGGCGCCCACCGCGACCAGCCCGGCCACGACGGCGGCCCGGGCCGGCAGCCGCGGCACCAGGAGGGTCAGCAGCACCGCGACCAGCGGCGGCGTGAGGAGCAGGCCGGCGATGTCGCTCAACTTGCCGGTCAGTGGACCGGGGAAGGCCTGCTTCAGCAGATGGTCGTTGACCAGCAGCAGGACCAGAGCGAGCAGGGTGATCGGAGAGCAGAGCCAGGCCAACGTCGAGGGGGAACCGGCCCGCTGTACCTGGGGAACATTCACGCACCCAGGCTCCCGGGCCCGCGTCTCGGCACGGACTCAAGCCGGTCCGCATCCGGTATCGGCGATCGTCAACCGGCGTCGGAGGAGTGCCCGGGGAACAGGTGGGCGGTCGGATCGATGGCCACCGCCGCGTTGTTGACCGCCGTCGCGGCCTCACCGAAGCCCGTCGCGATCAGCCGGACCTTGCCCGGATATTCGGTGATGTCACCGGCCGCGAAGACCCGGGGCAGGTTCGTCGCCATCGCGCTGTCCACCAGGATGTGCCGGCGGTCCAGCCGCAGCCCCCACTCGGCGAGCGGGCCCAGGTCGGCGGTGAAGCCGAGCGCGGCGACCACGGTGTCCACCGGCAGCGTCTCGGTCGCGCCGCCACGTACGGTCACCTCGGCGCCGGTCACCGTGCCGTCCCCGAGCAGGCGGGTGACCTCGGCGTTGACCACCACCCGAACGGGCAACGCCAGCACCCGCGCGACTGTCGAGGCGTGCGCCCGGAACTTCTCCCTCCGGTGCACCAGGGTCACCGAGCGGGCGAGCGGGTGCAGCGCCAACGCCCAGTCGAAGGCGGAGTCGCCGCCGCCGACGATCAGCACGTCCCGGTCGGCCAGCTCGGCCGGCTCGGTGACGAAGTAGATGATCCCGGCACCCGGTGCCCCGTCGGCGCAGGGCAGCGGACGAGGGCTGAAGCTGCCCAGGCCACCGGTGACGACGACCGCGCCGCAGGCGAGCTGCGCGCCGTCGGCCAGGCCGAGCACCGGCCGGCCGTCGGCGTACGAGAGCTTCTCCGCCCGCATGCCGAGCAGGTAGAGCGGATTGAACGGGGCCGCCTGGGCGACCAGGTTGGCCACCAGATCGCGGCCCTTGACGGCGGGGAAGCCGGCCACGTCCAGGATCAGCTTCTCCGGGTACATGGCGGTGACCTGTCCGCCCGCCTCGGGTAGCGCGTCGATCACCGCGACCGACAGCCCCCGGAACCCGGCGTAGTACGCGGCGAAGAGACCGACCGGGCCGGCCCCGATCACGGCGACATCGATCTCACGCATGGCGTACCGTCGCTTTCCGCTCACGGATTAACGCGTGCTGATCACGACGGTAGGCTGGTGGCAGCGGTCCGGCAAGGACGTGCAAGGGGCGCGCCGAGGCTTTCCCTCAGGGCAGGCTCAACGTGGACCCGGAGTAGTCGGGGCCATCGACGACCGGCCGGCGACGACGGAACAGGATCGCGGCCACCACCCCGCCGAGCAACCCGAACAGGTGCCCCTGCCAGGAGATCCGCTCGTCGGTGGGGAGGATGCCGACCAGTTGCCAGCCGTAGAGCAGGCCGACCAGCAGGAAGACCGCGAAGTTCCACCAGCTGCGTTCGACGATGCCCCGGGTGAGCAGGATGCCCAGGTAGCCGAAGATCACCCCGCTGGCGCCGACCACCACCGAGTTGGGCGAGCCGGTGAACCACACGCCGAGACCGCTGACCAGGATGATGACCAGCGTCGACCAGAGGAACCGGCGGGCGCCGGCGGCCAGCACGAAGGTGCCCAGCAGGATCAGCGGGATGCTGTTGCTGTAGAGGTGGTCGAAGCCGTGGTGCAGGAACGGCGAGAAGAAGACCCCGTCCAGCCCGTCGATGCGGTGCGGAATGATGCCGGCGGTGGCGTCCAGACCGAACTCGAGCCCCTGGTCGACAGCCTCGATGAGAAAGAGGAACGGGACCACCGCGCACATCGCTACGAAGGCCCGGCCGAGCGCGGCGTAGAACGCCTCGGTGCCGAACCGGAAGGGGTCGCCGCTTCCAGGCTGGAGGGTCACCCCCCAACTGCTATCAGCAAACCGAGCTGACCGCCACTCGCATCCCGCCCGAACCCCCGGTACGCGCGACGGCGGGGCAGGTGGTCGCCCACCTGCCCCGCCATCAGAACCGTCAGTAGTGGCCGTTGTTCTGGAAGTAGCGCCAAGCCCCGCAGGGTGTGTCGTACTTGCCCTTGATGTAGCCCAACCCCCACTTGATCTGGGTGGCCGGGCTCGTCCGCCAGTCGCTGGCGACACTGCCCATCTTGCTGCCGGGCAGGGCCTGCGGAATCCCGTAGGCACCGGACGAGGAGTTGTTGGCCTTGTGGTTCCAGCCGCTCTCCTTGGTCCAGAGCTTCTCCAGGCAGGGGAACTCGGCGATGCCGAAACCCTTCTCCAGCATCAACGCGCAACCGATCTCCCGATTACCGCTGTACTCCTGGCAGGACTTCGGGATCGGCCCGTCGTACGGCTTGGTGGGCACGTTGGCGGTCTCGCGGTCGCGTTTGCGGGACGCCGCCGCGGCCTCGGCCTTGCGGGCCCGCTCGGCGGCTTCCTTGGCCGCCGCCGCCGCTCGCAGCTTGGCCTGGTACTCGGCGGCCCGCTGCTTGGCGAACTTGACCTGGTGGGCGGCCTGACGCTCCCGCTGGTAGGCGAGATCGGCACGGTCGACCTCGAGGCCGACCTGCGCGGTCAGGCCCTGTTGCTGGGTTTCCCGGTCTTCGCCCAGGTAGAAGCCACCGGCAACGCCCACGGAGAGCAGCGCGACAGCGGCCGTACGGGCACCCAACCGGCTCCACAGCCGACTCACGAAGTGGTCCCTTCGTCGGGGGCAAGGACACGACCCGGCGCCGGCCACACGAGGCCGCCAGCCGTGCCGCGAGCGCCCCGACCGGTACCGGTCGCACCGACCACCGACCCGCGCCGATGCCCGCCCGTCCCAGGACGAACGATCACCAACGATGTCTGGTGGTGCGTGAGCGCTCGTGGGACACCATCGCGCACAGTGAGTCGGTTGGGAAACCAACGGGCGTGTTTGTGACCTGCACCACAAAGAGAATGCGGACGAAACCCCCCATAAGTATGCTCAGAGCGGTATGTCCTCCAACAGATCCGTCACCATGGCGGCGATCGGCGACCGCTCCGAACGGCTGAGCGTGACGTGGGCGAAGAGCGGATGGCCCTTCAGCGCCTCGATGACCGCGGTCACCCCGTCGTGCCGGCCGACCCGCAGATTGTCGCGCTGGGCCACGTCGTGGGTGAGCACCACCCGGGAGCCCTGCCCGATCCGGGACAGCACGGTCAGCAACACCCCCCGCTCCAACGACTGGGCCTCGTCCACGATCACGAAGGCGTCGTGCAGGCTGCGGCCGCGGATGTGGGTCAGCGGCAGCACCTCGAGGATGCCCCGCGAGGTGACCTCCTCCAGCACGTTCTCGTGCACCACGGCGCCGAGGGTGTCGAAGACCGCCTGGGCCCACGGCGACATCTTCTCCGACTCCGAACCGGGCAGGTAGCCCAGCTCCTGGCCGCCGACGGCGTACAGCGGGCGGAAAACGATCACCTTCTTGTGCCGGCGGCGCTCCATGACCGCCTCCAGCCCGGCGCAGAGCGCCAACGCCGACTTGCCGGTGCCGGCCCGGCCGCCCAGTGAGACGATCCCGATCGACTCGTCGAGCAGCAGGTCGAGGGCGACCCGCTGCTCGGCCGAGCGGCCGTGCAGCCCGAACGCCTCCCGATCGCCCCGGACCAGGCGGACCGACTTGTCCGGCAGCACCCGCCCGAGTGCGGAGCCGCGCGTCGAGTGCAGCACCAGGCCGGTGTGGCAGGGCAGCCCCGCCGCCTCGTCGAGGTCGAGCGACTCTCCCGCGTACAGCTTGCCGATCTGCTCCTCGCCCAACTCCAACTCGGACATGCCGGTCCAGGTGGGGTCGCTGGCCTGGCCGTGCCGGTACTCGTCGGCCCGCAGGCCCACCGAGGCGGCCTTGACGCGCAGTGGCATGTCCTTGCTGACCAGGGTGACCTCCCGACCCTCGCCGGCGAGGTTGAGCGCCACGGAGAGGATGCGGGCGTCGTTGCTCTCGGTGCGGAAACCGGGCGGCAGCACCCCGTCATCGGTGTGGTTGAGCTCGACCCGCAACGTGCCACCGGCGTCGTTGGCCGGCACCGGTCGATCCAGCCGGCCGTGCTGGATCCGCAGCTCGTCGAGCATGCGCAACGACTGCCGGGCGAACCAGCCCAACTCCGGATGGTGCCGCTTTCCCTCCAGCTCGGTGATCACCACCAGTGGCAGCACCACCTCGTGCTCGGCGAACCGGTGGAACGCCGCCGGGTCGGAGAGCAGCACGGAGGTGTCCAGGACGAAGGCCTGGCCGGCTGGTCGGGGCTCCTTGGCGTCGGCCGGCGCCGCGGCCGCCGTACGGCGGCTCCGGGTGGCGCGGCGAGTCGTGGCAGACGCGGCCGGGGTCTGGTCGGCACCGGCGGTGGTACGGCGAGTCGTCACAGGCCTGCTCCGACGGATGGGCACCCGGCCACCCGTGTTCCGCCTCGTCCGGTGCCCGGAGACACGGGGTCGGATGCGGGCCCCATGCGCGAGGTCGCAGGTCCGGGCGGACCGGTTGGCTCGGGAGAACCCCGTGCCATGCCTAGACGCTAGCGGCGGCGGACCGTCCCGGCTAGAGGTCGATCGTGGATCTTCGAAGTCACCCACGTGAACAGGTACGCGCCAGGAACACCACGCCCCCGAAGGAGCGGCGGGCCCGGCCGGGATGCATGCCCCCTGCGCGCATCCCGGCCGGTGGGACCACCGTCACCGGTCTGACGTGGCCCCGACGGTGCGTGTCCGCCGCGGACGTCGCACCGTGCTCGGGTGGCCGGTCGACGGAACCGCGTCCAGCGGCCCGCCGACCGGCCTCAACCGGTTCGTCGCACGAGCGTGCCGGTTGGGTGCCGCCCGGTGATCGGGGCGGCCGGCGCGGTGAACGACGAGCCGGTATAGGTCGTGCCGGGTCGGGCCACGGTGGCGGGGCGGGTCACGGTGCCGGCGGAACGGACGACGCCCGCCGTCGAGACCGAGAGTGCGGACGCGATCGCGGCCTGGGCGTCGCGGCGTCGTCGGTTCCAGGCGCCCCGGTCGCCGTCGAAGTAGCCCTGCCGGTAGCCGAAGCGGTAGCCGATGCGGTAGCTGAGCTGGCCGTGCAGCCGGCCCGCCGCATAGCTGGTCGCCCCGAGCACCAGGACGAGGAAGACCGCGAGGAACGGGCTCATCGGGCGGCTCCGAACCGCCCCGGGGACCCGGTCATCGCTCCTCCGGCTCGACCGTGGTGGGCTCGACCGTCGTGGGCTGAACCGTCGTGGGATCCGCGACCAGCAGTCGGTCCAGGTCGTCGGTGCTGACCTCCTCGACCAGCTCGACGCTGATCCGGCAGCCGTCCAGCACGACCTCGGCGACCGAGGACCGACGGATCTCGCCGCCGGCGTCGTACACCCGGACACTGAGTTCCGGGCAGCCGAGATGGGTACGCCAGGCGTTCCACTCGGCGCGGTCGCCGACGCTCAGCGACAGGTAGCGGCAGCCTCGGGCGAGGTAGAGCCGCCATGGGGCACTCAGCCCTGCGGCGACCCCCTCGGCGATCAGCCCGAAGGCCTGGCCACGGGTGGCGAGTTCGGTCACCACACCCCCCTGGCTCCGGGGTGGTGACGCATGTGAGCAACAGTCGTCTCATGCACGTGACACACCGTAGGTTGTCCCATGAGCGTGACAGTATCAGCTTTTCGTACGTTTACCGCGGCCTCTAAAGGCATCTATTCTGCCCGCGTGAGACCCCTCCACAACGGCACTGGATCGTTTACCGGAAATCCGAATGAATCGTCACGTCTACGTGACAGTGGCGTGCCAGGGCCCCCATCAACGACTGAGTGGCCGTACCGTCACGGGGTGACCGAGACGGCCAATGCGCGGAAGATCGCCTTCGCCACCTTCGTCCGGCGCGCGCTCGACGAGGCTCGAGCGACCCGCGCCTGGAGTGGCACCGAGGTGTCCCGACGCACGGGCGTCTCCCGACAGACCATCAACCGCTGGGTCCGCGGCGACTGGGCCAGCGATCCCGAAGCCGAGCGCGTCGTCGCGTTCTGCGAGGGCCTGGGCCTGAACCCGGCCGCGGCGTTCGCCGCGCTCGGCTGGGACCGCACCGCGGCCGGCCCGCGCGCCGGTCAACCAGCCCCGCCGATGGACCCGGACGTGGAGGCGCTACTGCGCCGTCTGGTCGATCCCAACGTGTCGGACGCGGAGAAGTTCCACATCCGCGAAACGATTAGATACCTCGCATATCGCCCAACGCTGCCGGTCGATGTCCGAAAAAGAGGCAATCAGGCCGGCTAGTTCCTCAGATGGCGAAAGAACGGCTGATCAGGTTCATTCGTTTGGCTCCGGGGCCGGAACGAGCAGACTAGCGTCCCTATTCGTACTGCTTGGGCTCGTCGTCGGCGGGGGGACGGGACAAGGCCGAACCCAGCCCTGCGGGACAGAAGGAGGGGTCTGTCCATGACCCTGAAGTGGTTGGCAGTCGTGGTCGCCACGGTGTCGATGACATTGTGGGCGACCGGCAACATCGTGACCCTCGCGGTCAACGGCGGGCAGCTGCCGCTGCTCGTCAACCTTTTCGTGCTCACCACCGCCGGCACCGCCGTCATCCTGGCTGTCGTGGCCGAGCTGCACGAACGACTCAACAACCGGCTCAGCGCGCTCACCGAGTTCCTGGTCGCCCGGCTCAACGAGATCGAGCACCACACCGGAGATCGCAACACCGGCTTCGTGGAGGGCTATCTCCTGAGCCATGGCCAGGAGGCGGCGGTCGTGCCGTTCGGGCGTCGCGGACGGGGAGCCGCCGAACGCTGACCGCGCGCCACCGAGCGGGTCCACTCGGCCAGGATTGAGCCTCCAAAGCCGGGGTACGCTGACGCGCGTGCCGCCGTTGAATCTAGGCAATCAGCAGCCTCGGACCCCGTTGAACGCCGACCAGGCATGGCGGATAACCGCCGGCCGGGCAGCCGGGACCGTGCTCTTCTTCGACTTCGACGGCACGCTCGCGCCCGTCGACGACGACCCGACCGCGGTCTGGCCGGCCCCGAAGGTGCTGGCCGCGATCGAGGCGCTGGCGCTGGTGGTGCAGCGGGTCGCGATCGTCTCCGCCCGACCGGTGGAGTTCCTCCGGGACCGCCTCGGCGGCCTGACCGGGGTAGACCTCTACGGCCTCTACGGGCTGGAGCACAGCCACTCCGGTGGCGAGACCGTCACCGAGCCGGCCGCGCTGCCCTGGGTGCCGACCATGGCGGAGCTCGCCGACCTGGCCAGGGCGGAGCTGCCGCCCGGCAGTCTGGTCGAGTTCAAGCGGCTCTCGGTCGCGCTGCACTGGCGTACCGCGCCGCAGCTCGGTGCGACCGTCCAGCAGTGGGGGCAGGCGCAGGCCGACCGGCTGGGGCTGCGGGTGCAGGCCGGGCGGATGGTGCTGGAGCTCAAGCCGCCGGTCGACCGGGACAAGGGCATGGTCATCGGCGAGGTGATCCGCGACGCCACCGGCGCCTGGTACTTCGGCGACGACGTCTCGGACATCAAGGCGTTCGCCGCGCTGCGCGCCCGGGCCGCCGCCGACCCGGACTTCCTCGACGTCTGCGTCGCGGTGGCCAATCCGGAGACCGGCCACGAGGTGGCCAACGCCGCCGACCTGACGATCGAGTCTCCGGCCGCCCTGGGCGACTTTCTCACCCGGGCGCTCACGCACCTGCCCTGAACGGGCCCGTCCACTGAGCGCGCAGTCGCCCCGACGGGCGCTGCCGCTCAGACGCCGTAGCGGCGCTGACGGGTGGCGTACGAGCGCAGTGCCCGCAGGAAGTCGATATGCCGGAAATCCGGCCAGTTGAGCTCGCAGAAGTAGAACTCCGAGTGCGCGGACTGCCAGAGCATGAAGCCGGACAGGCGCTGCTCGCCGCTGGTGCGGATGACCAGGTCAGGGTCGGGCTGACCGCGGGTGTAGAGGTGTTCCGCGATGTGCTCGACGTCCAGCACCTCGGCCAACTCCTCGATGGTGCCGCCGGTGGCGGCGTGCTCCAGGAGCAGCGACCGGACCGCGTCGGTGATCTCGCGCCGACCGCCGTAGCCCACCGCGATGTTGACCTCCGCGCCGCCGCTGCGCTCCCGGGTGCGTTCCTCGGCACCCTTGAGCGCCGCCGCGGTCTGCGCCGGCAGCAGGTCGAGCGCCCCGACGATGCGCAGCCGCCAGGGGTTGCCCTCCTCGGCGAGCTCGACCACCAGGTCCTCAATGATCTTGAGGAGCGGATCAAGCTCGCTGGCCGGTCGGCGCAGGTTGTCGGTGGCCAGCAGGTAGAGGGTGACGTGCCCGACACCGGCCTGGTCGCACCAACCGAGAAGATGCTTGATCTTGGCAGCGCCGACCCGGTGCCCGTCGTTCGGGTCGAGGAAGCCCATTTCCTTCGCCCACCTGCGGTTTCCGTCGCACATGACCCCGACGTGCCGGGGCACCGGCTTACCCGCGAGCTTCGCCGTGAGCCGGCGCTCGTACACGGAGTAGATAAGATTCCGCAGCGTCATCACCTAGCAGCGTAGCGACCCACCGGACGGATCACCGCCGGGGAGCCCGATCCCCGACGGGCAGTCCGATGCCGATCATGGTCAAGGTACGGGCGGTGAGCCGCCCGTCGCCCAGCCCCAACTCGACCACGTCGTCGAATACCCGGTCGTCCCGACGCGCTGCACGGACCGCCGCGTCGACCACCCGTCGACGCCGCGCCAGCCAGGCCGCCACCGAGCTGTGGCGCAGGTGGGTGCCGAGGCGACGACGGAGGGCGCCGGCGTAACGGCGGGCGGCACCCTCGGGCGATCGGGCCGCCGCTTCCCCGGCCAACGCGCCGGAGAGCAGCGCGTAGAAGATGCCCTCCCCGGTGAACGGATTGATCAGCGACAACGCGTCCCCCGCCAGCAGGGTGCGGCCCCGCCCCGGAGCTGGCCGGTGCGTGGACAGCGGCAGGTGGTGGGCGCGCAGCGCGGTCACCGTCGCCGGGTCGGTGCGCGGCAGCAGCGCGGCCAGCCGGTCCAACAGGTACGCCCGGCTCAGCGGCTCGCCGCGCAGCACCTCCCCGTACCCCACGTTCGCCCGGCCGTCGCCGATCGGAAACGACCAGGCGTACGCCGGCCAGCGCGCCTGCGAGGTGACGATGAGCTGCTCGGGCGGCCCGGGCAGTGCCGGCGCGTACCCCCGGATGGCCAGCGCCAGGTGCCGGTCGGGGTTCGCCGGGTGGCCGAGCGCCCGCCGCACCACCGACGCCGCGCCGTCCGCGCCCACCACGACCCGGCCGGACAGCTCCCCGTCGAGCACCACCCGGTCGACGCGCGGCTCGACCCGGCGGACGGTGTGCCGGCGTAGCTGCGCGCCCGCGGCCACCGCGGCCGCCACCAGCCGCGCGTCGAAGACCTCCCGGGGCACGGTGTACGCGGGACGGGGCAGCGCCCGGGCCACCGCACCGCCACCCGGGGCGACCAGGCGCAGCGCGGGCAGCGGGGCGTAGCCCGCCACCGCCTCGGTCACTCCCAACTCGGCGAGCACATCCACCGAATGCGCGGCGATGCCATCGCCGCACGCCTTGTCCCGGGGGAAGTCGGCCCGGTCCAGCAGCAGCACGCTGGCACCTGCCCGTCGGGCCGTCAGCGCGGCCGCCGCCCCGGCCGGCCCCGCGCCGACCACCACCACGTCGAACTCGTCGCTCACCGGACGTCTCCCTCCGACTGGCACCGACGCGGCCGTCCTCCGGCCCCGCCCGACGATCCGCCTGCGCCGGTCGACGCCGACCGCTGTGACGGACGCCACCGCCATCCTGCCCCCTGCCCGGCCGAGCCGACCGGAACCACGGGGCCCGAATTGCAAACGACCGCCTCGACGCCCGGCGGTGCGGGTCCGGGGCAGTGGGACAGACCGTGCGGGCGTCGGTCAGGCCGGGGCCGGGGCGGCGGTGTCGGCGCGAGCCGCGCGCCAGAGTCCGTACATCGTCAGGGCGGCTGCCGCGAGCAGTGGGCCGCCGTCGCGGACCAGGCCGTCCACGCCCAGCAGCCACCAGCAGAGCGGCAGGTCGACGGCGAGCACGGCCGCCGTGACGACGATCAACAGGCCACGCGCCCAGCGTTTGCCGCGCATCAGGAACGCGGTGCAGAACAGCACCGCGTAGCTCGCCGCGATGCCCGCGCCGAACCAGAACAGCACGGCCGGCACAGCGGCCAACCGACCGTCCAGGATGGAGCCGCCGGCCACCAGCGCCGGCACCAGCATCAGCGGGCTGTAGGTGAAGGAGGCCACCCGACTGGTCAACAACCAACCGCTGACCTGGGGGCG
Organism: Micromonospora sp. CPCC 205539; assembly: GCF_036906815.1. NCBI lineage: Bacteria > Bacillati > Actinomycetota > Actinomycetes > Micromonosporales > Micromonosporaceae > Micromonospora > Micromonospora sp. CPCC 205539. The sequence continues at coordinate 85,409 of NZ_JBAKHW010000021.1, forward strand.
ACGCGGCGGGGTCTCCCGCCAGGAGACGCCGGCCCGGTCGATGACCAGCCGGGGCCGGTGCCGGACCAGGTGCCCGGCCAGGGCCGACGAGCGGTAGAGCAGCAGGACCACCGCCGCACAGAGCGCGGTCAACGCCGCGAAGCCCAGCAACCCGGGCAGCGGTGGCATCCCCTGCCGGGGCACGATCAACCGCCCGACGGCGAAGATCGTGGTGACCGCGAGGATCAGCCCGAACGGGCGGGCCACCGTCCGGCCCCGCCGCACGTGCCCGATCAGCAGGAGGAAGCCGAACGAGCGCAGCATCGCCCAGCCGGTGCGGACCGCCAGCCCGAAGCCCTGCTCCGGGGCGTACCACCAGTTGAGCAGCTCGACCACGACGGTCGCCGCGGCGGTCGTCGCGAGCAGGATGGTGAGCACCCGGACGGCGGACGGCCGCCGAACCTCGGTCTCGGCGGCCGTCCTCATGGGATCCGGTGATGCCCGCGCTGGGCGGGGTTCACACCTAGCGTTGCGGCTGCGCGGCGTCCAGGCGGGCCCGCAGCGCGTCCAGTTCGGCCCAGAGCACGCCGGGCAGCTTGTCACCGAACTTCTCGAACCACTCGGTGACCAGCGGCAGCTCGTTGCGCCACTCGTCCGGGTCGACCTTGAGCGCGATCCGGACGTCCTCCGGGGTCATGTCCAGACCCTCGACGTCCAGCGCGTCCGGGGCCGGGACCATGCCGACCGGGGTCTCCACCGCGTCGGCGCGACCCTCGAGCCGCTCGACGACCCACTTGAGCACCCGGGAGTTCTCGCCGAAGCCCGGCCAGAGGAAGGAGCCCTCCGGGTCCTTGCGGAACCAGTTGACGTAGTAGATCTTCGGCAGCTTCGCCTCGTCGCCGTCGGTGCCCTTGCCCATCTCGATCCAGTGCCGGAAGTAGTCACCGGCGTTGTAGCCGATGAACGGCAGCATCGCCATCGGGTCACGGCGGACCACGCCGACCGCGCCGGAGGCGGCGGCGGTGGTCTCCGACGAGAGCGTCGCACCCATGTAGACGCCGTGCACCCAGTCGCGGGCCTCGGTGACCAGCGGGATGGTGTCCCGACGGCGGCCACCGAAGAGGATCGCGTCGATCGGCACGCCGTTCGGGTCGAAGTACTCGTCGGCGAGGATCGGGCACTGGGTGATCGGGGTGCAGAACCGGCTGTTCGCGTGCGAGGAGAGGCTGTCGCTCTCCGGCGTCCAGTCGTTGCCCTTCCAGTCGATCAGGTGCGCCGGCGGCTCACCCATTCCCTCCCACCAGATGTCACCGTCGTCGGTGAGGCCCACGTTGGTGAAGATGGAGTTGCCCCGGTCCAGCGTGCGCATCGCGTTGGCGTTGGTCTTCCAGTCGGTGCCGGGTGCGACGCCGAACAGGCCGTACTCCGGGTTGACCGCGTACAGCCGGCCGTCCGGGCCGAACCGCATCCAGGCGATGTCGTCGCCGATGGTCTCGACCTTCCAGCCGGGGATGGTCGGCTCCACCATGGCCAGGTTGGTCTTGCCGCAGGCGGACGGGAAGGCGCCAGCGATGTGGTGGACGCGCCCCTCCGGTGAGGTGATCTTCAGGATCAGCATGTGCTCGGCGAGCCAGCCCTCGTCCCGGCCCATCACGCTGGCGATCCGCAGCGAGTAGCACTTCTTGCCCAGCAGCGAGTTTCCGCCGTAGCCGGAGCCGTAGGACCAGATCTCCCGGGTCTCCGGGAAATGCGAGATGTACTTCGTCTCGTTGGCCGGCCAGGGGACGTCCTGCTGGCCGGGCGCGAGCGGAGCGCCGATCGAGTGCAGCGCGTGCACGAAGTTCGCGTCGTCACCCATCGCCTCGAGGACCTTGGCGCCCATCCGGGTCATGATGCGCATCGAGGCGACCACGTACGGGCTGTCGGTGACCTCGACGCCGAACATCGGGCTCTCCGCTTCGACCGGACCCATGACGAACGGAATGACGTACATGGTGCGACCGCGCATCGAGCCGCGGTACAGCTCGGTCATCGTCCGCTTCATCTCGGCTGGCGCCATCCAGTTGTTGGTGGGGCCGGCGTCCGCCTCGTCGACAGAGCAGATGAAGGTGCGCTCCTCGACCCGGGCGACGTCCGTCGGGTCGGTGCGGGCATAGAAGGAGTTGGGCTTCTTCTCGGGGTTGAGCCGGATCAAGGTGCCGGCCTCGACCAGCTCGTCGGTGAGGCGACGCCACTCCTCGTCGGACCCGTCCACCCAGACGACCCGGTCGGGGGTGGTCAGTTCTGCGACCTCACGGACCCAGGCGAGCAGTTTGGGGTGGGACGTCGGGGCCTGATCAATACCCCGAACAACAGCCGGAGCAACCATGACACATCTCCTTGTGGTCGACGCTGACCGATCTATGGGATGCACGAGTCTCGACGTCGCGATGCGGCGCCTTCGTGGAAACCTGGGATTGGGCTCAGCGTAAACCGGGCGGCCTGCGGAGTCAGTGGGACTGGTTGTGAAGAACTGCACAAGCTACGGTCACGCTGCGGCATCACGATCTGATACCCGCTTTTCTGCGCAGTTTCACGCAAATCATGTTGTGCACCCCCGGCGAACGCGTGTGCGGTGGGGCCACGGACCGGCCCCGCCGACCGATCCGTGGATTCCCGTTCCGGGGCGCGTCACTCCTCCCCGTTAGTTACGCTGCGTGCAACGGCCGTTGCTACCCCGCGCGCGTGTCATCAGCCGGTAGGCTCGGCCCGTGGCCGAGACGATGACCGGGGAGCAACCGGGTTCCCGGCAGACCCGACCGGGTCTGGTTGGCGCGCTGATCGACCGCTTCGGTCACCTCGTCCGCGAGCTGAGCAAGTTCGCCACGGTGGGCGGCATCGCCTTCCTCATCGACTTCGCGCTCTTCAACTACCTGACGAGCGCGCGCGGCGTCGAAGAGCTGACGGCCAAGACGATCTCCACCATCCTGGCGGCCACTGTCGCCTTCGTCGGCAACCGCTTCTGGACGTGGCGACACCGTCTACGGAGCAACCCGGCGCGCGAGTACGCGCTGTTCTTCTTCTTCAACGCGGTCGGCCTCGGCATCGCGGTGGCCTGCCTCGCGATCAGCCGCTACGGGCTGGGCAGCATCTGGCCGGCCGTGTTCCAGACGCGGCTGGCCGACAACGTCTCCAGCTTCATCGTCGGCACGGGCCTCGGCACGCTGTTCCGATTCTGGTCGTACCGGCGGTTCGTCTTCATCGAAGCGGGAACCCCGATCGTTCCGCAGGTGAAGCACGACCGAGACCACCGGGCGTGACCTGCCGCCCACCACGTCCGGCCGGTGATCGCCGGCCTCTCCGACTGCCTTAAGGTGTTCCGCATGCGTCTTGTCCGTCTGCTGCCTGAGCGCTGGCAGAAGTTCATCCACGAGGCGCTCAAATTCGGCATCGTCGGCGGCATCAACACCGTCATCAATTACGTGGTGTTCAATGTCCTTGCACTCACCGTCTTCCACGACGGTCAGTTGAAGGCCACCGTGATCGCGACCATCGTGGCCACGATCACGTCGTATCTAATGAATCGCCACTGGACGTACCGGGATCGCCCGAAATCGGCGCTTCGCCGCGAATACATCCTATTTTTCCTGTTCAACGGTGCTGGCCTGCTCATCGAGCTGGGAGCCGTGGCTGCGGCCAAGTACGGATTTGGCGTGACCGGCCTGCTGGCGCTGAACGTGGCCAAGACCGGCGGCGTCCTGCTGGCCACCCTGTTCCGGTTCTGGTCGTACCGGACCTTCGTCTTCCAACCCGTCGAGCCGGCCGAGCCCGAGCCGAGCTGGCACGACATCCCGCGTGACGAGTGGGACAACCTGGCCGAGATGGACCCGGTGGCCGAACTGGCCGAGACGGTCTCCGAGCTGGAGGAAGACGAGCTGGCGGAGGAGCATCCGCCGCCCGCCGCACGCCCGCCAGGTGTGAACGGCACGCCAGCTCAGGGGCGGCAGGCGCCGTTGAACGACATGACGGCCGACCTGGACGCGGAACTCGCCGCGGAGCTGCACACCGCCGCCACCCGCCGCGCGCCCCGCCGGTGATTCCACCCACCACGCGCTCCGGCACCGGAGGCACCGCCGAACTGTTCTTCGAAGACCTCGTGCCCGGGCTCACCGTCGACCTCGGCGTGGTGACCGTGGACGGCGACGAGATGGTCGCGTTCGCCCGCCGCTTCGACCCGCAGTGGTATCACGTCGACCCGGAACTGGCCGAGGCGAGCCCGCACGGCGGGCTGATCGCCAGCGGCTTCTACACGGTCAGCCTGTTCATGCGGGCGTACGTCGACCATCTGTTGTCCCGGGCGGCGGCGGACGCCTCCCCCGGCCTGGAGGAGCTGCGCTGGCTCGCCCCGGTACGCGCCGGGGACCGACTCGCCGTACGGGTCGACGTGATGGGCGCACGGCCCTCCACCGCCCGACCGGGTCTCGGCACCGCCAGCCTGACCGGCACCATGCTCCGCCTCGGCGCGGACGACCGGCCCGAGCAGGAGGTGCTGCGGCTCCGCTTCCGTGGCTGGTTCGCCCTGCGCCCGACCGAGCTCCCTGCCGAGACCGAGTCACCGGACTGAGCTCCCCCGCTCCGCCCCAGCGCGGTGGCCGAGACGGTCGCGGGGGCCAGCGAGATCAGCTCGTGGTGTCGCGCAGCGGCTTGCCCTCGCGCATGTCGGCGAGGATGTCGCGCATCTCCCCGTCGCCCAGCGAGTGCTTGTCCTGCTGCGCCTCGACCAGCTCGTACAGGCGGGTCTGCACCTTGCCGACCGACGGCACGTCCTCGAGCACCGACTGGCCGCGCTCGCCTGCGGACTCGATGGTGAGCGTGCCGCAGCCGAGCATCCGCTCGAGGAAACGCTGGTTCATGGAATGGTCGTTGATCCGGGTGAGCGGGATGTCCCGCCGATCCCGGGAGAAGACACCCTTCTGGAGCAGCACCCGCTCGTTGGTGAACAGGTAGTGGGTGGTGCGCCAGATCAAGAACGGCCGCAGCCCGAGCCAGACCACCGCGATCAGGGCGATCAGCCCGATCACCGCCAGCCCGATCGAGCCACCGCTGGTCTCGGGCAGCAGGAGTACGCCGACCACCACCGCGGCGATGGCCAGCACCAGCACCGCGATCGGCCGGATCAGCGCCTTCCAGTGCGGGTGCAGGTGCAACACGACGTGCTCGTCTTCAGTGAGCACGTCTTCGGGGAAAGCCACGGCAACCTCCAACGCAGAAACAGACGCGCTGACCGTAAACCCCCCAGCTCCCCCCACAACATCCGCCACGCGGCCCGACCACACACTTAGTGATCTTGCAACCCGCTGGTAATCCCAGCTCCCGCCGCGAGCACGGATCAGCGCAGGTGGAGGACGTCACCGGCGGCCAGTGCACGATCACCGGCGGCGGTGGTGACCAAAAGCTGACCGTCGGGGTCGACCCCGGTGGCGGTGCCGGTCAGGTCGTCGCCACCGGGCAGCAGGACCCGCACCTCGCGGCCGACCGTGGAGCAGGCCGCCAGGTAGGCGTCGCGCAGGCCACTGGCCACCGCGTCTCCACCGGCGGCACGCCAGCGGTCGTACCAGTCGGCGATCCCGCGCAGCAGCGCCCGCAGCAGCGGATCCCGGTCGGTGGCCGTCGCGCCGGCCAGTTGCAGCGAGGTCGCCGGCAGCCCGGTGGGATTCACTGGCAGCTCGTCGGCGCGCAGCGTCACGTTGAGCCCGATGCCCAGCACGATGGCTGGCGGCTGGGCCGGCGAACGCCCAGGCACCGCTTCGGCCAGCACACCCGCGCACTTGGCGTCACCGATCAGCAGGTCGTTGGGCCACTTCAGGGTGGCCTCCAGCTCGGCCAGGCGGGCCACCGCCTCGACCAGCGCGACGCCGGCCAGCAACGGCAGCCACCCGTACCCCGTGGGCGGCGCTGGCGACCAGCCGCGGCCCGGCAGGGCCTCGCCGGGCCGCAGCAGCACACTGGTGGCGATGCCGGCCCGCGGCGGCGACTGCCACACCCGCCCGCGACGGCCGCGCCCAGCGGTCTGCCGCTCGGCGACCACGACCAGGCCCTCCGGTTCGCCGGCCTCGGCCGCCTCGGCCACGTCGGCGTTCGTGGAGCCGGTCTCGGCGCGCAGTTCCAACCGGGCCCACGGGCCGTGCGGGGCGACCAGCGCACGCCGCAGCCGGGCCGCCGACAACGGCGGGCGGTCAAGGTCGGAGTACGGGGAGCCCGGCATCCCGTCAGCCTACGGCGGTGATCGCAGCCGCACTGAGGTGTACTGCACAGCCGCGTCGACCTGAACCATCGTTATATTCCCTGGGTGACTACCGAGACCGGGATCAACATCCACAGCACCGCGGGCAAGCTGGCGGACCTGGAGCGCCGGGTTGACGAGGCGGTGCACGCCGGATCGGCGCGCGCGGTCGAGAAGCAGCACGCGCGGGGCAAGAAGACGGCCCGCGAGCGGATCGAACTGCTGCTCGACGAGGGCTCCTTCGTCGAGCTGGACGAGCTGGCCCGGCACCGGTCGACGGCCTTCGGGTTGGAGAAGAACCGCCCGTACGGCGACGGCGTGGTCACCGGCTACGGCACCGTGGACGGCCGGCAGGTCTGCGTCTTCGCACAGGACTTCACGGTCTTCGGCGGTTCGCTCGGTGAGGTCTTCGGCGCGAAGATCGTCAAGCTGATGGACCTGGCCATGAAGATCGGCTGCCCGGTGGTCGGCATCAACGACTCCGGCGGGGCGCGCATCCAGGAGGGTGTGGTCTCGCTCGGCCTCTACGGCGAGATCTTCTTCCGCAACGTTCGGGCCTCCGGCGTCGTCCCGCAGATCTCGCTGGTCATGGGGCCCTGCGCCGGCGGCGCGGTCTACTCCCCGGCGGTCACCGACTTCACCGTGATGGTCGACCAGACCTCGCACATGTTCATCACCGGTCCGGACGTGATCAAGACGGTGACCGGCGAGGACGTCGGCATGGAGGAGCTGGGCGGGGCCCGTACGCACAACACGCGCAGCGGCAACGCGCACTACCTCGCCACCGACGAGGAGGACGCGGTCGACTACGTCAAGGCGCTGCTGTCGTACCTGCCGTCGAACAACCTCGACGAGCCGGTGGTCCTGGAGGCCACCGCCGACCTCGCCATCAGCGACGACGACCGGGAGCTGGACACGCTGATCCCGGACTCCGCCAACCAGCCGTACGACATGCACACCGTCCTCGAGCACGTCCTCGACGACGGGGAGTTCCTCGAGGTCCAGCCGCTCTACGCGCAGAACATCGTCGTCGGCTACGGCCGGGTCGAGGGGCGCCCGGTCGGCGTGGTCGCCAACCAGCCGATGCACTTCGCCGGCACCCTGGACATCGCCGCCTCGGAGAAGGCCGCGCGGTTCGTCCGCACCTGCGACGCGTTCAACATCCCGGTGCTGACCTTCGTGGACGTACCCGGCTTCCTGCCCGGCACCGGCCAGGAGTGGGACGGCATCATCCGCCGGGGCGCCAAGCTCATCTACGCGTACGCCGAGGCGACCGTCCCCAAGGTCACCGTGATCACCCGCAAGGCCTACGGCGGGGCGTACGACGTGATGGGCTCGAAGCACCTCGGCGCGGACCTGAACTTCGCCTGGCCGACCGCGCAGATCGCGGTGATGGGCGCGCAGGGCGCGGTGAACATCCTCTACCGCTCCGAGTTGGCCGGCGCCGAGGACCCGGCGGCGGTGCGCGCCGAGAAGATCGCCGAGTACGAGGACACCCTGGCCAACCCGTACGTGGCGGCCGAGCGGGGGTACGTCGACTCGGTGATCGCGCCGCACGAGACGCGGACCCAGATCGTCCGGGCGCTCCGCGTTCTCCGCACCAAGCGCGAAACCCTTCCGCCGAAGAAGCACGGCAACATTCCGCTCTGACCTTCACCCGCCCTTGGCCTCGCCGCCTCGCGCGAACTGCGCGCCGCTTGCGCGCGCCGCGTCCTTGATCCGCGCAACTTCGGGAAAACTGCTGCCTCCGGCCGCCGCGAGGCAGCAACATCCCTGAAGTTGTGCGGATCAGGACCGACTCACGGTCAGCAGGGCGGGTTGGCGGCCAGGCACATGCGACGGGCCGCCACCGCGGCGATCCGGCTCAGGTCGCGCTCGGTGCCTTGCCGGCCCAGACTCAGCACCGCGATCAGGTCACCCACCCTGACCACGGCCGTGCTGGTCGGTGCGGGCGCGCCCCCAATGGCCTTACCGGTCTTCTGGTCGCGTGGTGGCGACACCGTGTGGCGCAGCAGGGCCGCCCCGTCGCCGGCAAAGTCCCGCTGGACCACCGTCCAGCGGTGCACCGCCTCTCCGGTGCCCGACACTCCCGCCACCTCGTACGGTCCGACGCTGCGCCACTCGGCGCAGGGTGCCAGCAACCGGTCGAGGTCGGTGAAGAACGCGTCCGCCGCCTCGGGGGTCACCCGATACAGGTCCTGGCTGAGCAGCACGTCGTTGGAGGTGCCGACGTCGCCTGCGGGGCGTACCCGTAGGAGGGTCTGCGACCTTGACCACCGGGATGCCTGCCATACCGGCAGCATTCCCTGGCTTGATCGGCAGTAGCCCAGCACATCGTCGAGGCGGAGCGACTCCCGCAGCCCGGACTCGCTGAGTGCCATCTGCGCGGGCTGCGGCAGGTCGGCGGGTTGCAACAGCGAGTCGGCCGTGATCTCACCACGGACAGGTGCGGTCAGCGAGGGCGGCGCTGACTCTCGCTCGGCTGAGACGAGGGTGAACGCGGAAACCCCTGCCAGCGTCAACACCACCGTCGCCGCCACAGCGGTCCGTCGGCGGCGCCGCCGCGCTCGGGCCCGGATCTCCTGCGGCTCGGGCCACCGTACGTCCGACAGGTCCCGGTGGATGCGTTCGACGATCATCAGCTCGTCACGCATCGGTTGCCTCCTCAAGGTCAGAGACGGCGAGCAGCCCGGCGAGCGCGGTGCGCCCTCGGGAGAGCCTGGCCTTCACCGTGCCGACCGGGGCGGCGGTCTCCCGCGCCACCTCGGCGACCGGCATACCGACCAGGTAGTACAGGGCGATCGCGGTGCGTTGCTCCTCGGGCAGACGACGCAGCGCGGCCACCACCTCGACGGTGTCGGTGCCCGGACCGGGAACGGTCTCGGTGGCGCCGTGCCGCAGGTACGCGCGAGCACGGCTGCGCAGACTCCGCCACCGGCTGACCGCGATCCGGCTGGCCACCACCCGCACCCACGCCTCCGGCTCGTCGTACCGGCTGACCATCGACCAGCGCTGCCACGCCCGGATGTACGCCTCCTGCACGGCGTCCTGCGCCTCACCCCGGTCACCGGTGAGCGCGTAGACGAAACCGAGCAGCCGTTGCCGGCTCGCGCGGTAGAACTCGTCGAATCCGTCGACGTCCGGCACCCGCTACCTCCCCGTGTCGGTCGCAGGGAACACGCGCCAGGTGGGGCCGCCGGTTGCCGCGGTCAGGGAATCATCTTCTCCACGTCGGCGAGCGGAAACCCGCCGGCCGGGATCCGGTCCCGGGCAGCCCGGCGTACCGCCCGTTGCACGGCCACGTTGACCGGCGTCGGTACGCCGTGCAGCCGACCGAGCAGCGCGATCTCCCCGTTCAGGTGGTCGACCTCGGTGGAGCCGACGCCCCGGGCGAGGCTCTGCCAGGTGGAGCCACCGGAGCGCTCCTCACCCCGGACCGGGCGCTGCTGGACCAGGTCGCCACGTTCGGCCGCCTCCTCCTCCGACGAGGTGTACGCGATGCCCGCGCCGGTGAACGCGGCGACAGCTTCCGCACGTACCCGCTCGAACAGCTCCTCCGGGAAATCCCGGCCGAGCAGCGCCTGGAGGCCGTTGCCGACGTTGTTGAGCAGCTTGCCGTACTTCCAGCGCATGACATCCGGGCGGATCGGCGCGACGAACCCGGCCGCGGTCAGGTCGGCGGCGATCGCTTGGTCGGTGTCGTCGGCGCCGCTCGGGTACCGCCCGATGTGCAGCATCCCCGGGTGCGGGTGACCGTTGGCCACCACCACGCCCGGGTCCAGGTGGGTGGCCGGCAGCCAGACGCAGACCGGGTGCACGTCGGCGAAGAGCCGCAGCGCGACCCGCTCGTTCGCCACCCCGTTCTGCGCGGTGACCAGCGGGAGCCGCTCCCCCGCCGTACCGCCGCCCGCCACCGGCGCGTCCACCCACGTGGCGAGCGCCCCCTCGGTGTCCTGCGACTTCACGGTGAGGACCAGCACCGTGTCGGCGGGCAGCGGCTCGTCACCGGGGCCGTCCACGGCGGCGAGCCGAGCGGTGACCTCCCCGTCGGGCTGGCGCAGGGTCAGACCCCGGGCGCGGATCGCGTCCAGGTGCGGCCCGCGCGCCACCAGGGTCACGTCGTGACCGGCCTCGGCCAGCCGTACGCCGATGGTCCCGCCGACCGCGCCGGCCCCGATGATCACGTATCGCATGGCCTCATTCTGCCCGCCCCCGGTCAGACCGTCAGGCCTGCGTCGGTGAGGATCGGGCCGGCCAGGAGCAGCGCGCCGGCGACGAGCGCGACCAGGTTGACCAGGGCGAAGACCGTGACCCAGAAGAACGCCGGGAACGGGGTCAGGCCGGCCAGCTGATCGGCGTCGGAGGCGGGCATCCGGCCGCGCGAGCGGAGCTGCTGCAGCTCCACCACCGGCCGCACCCCGCCGAGCAGCAGGAACCACACCCCGGTGTACGCGAACGCGGCCTGCACCTGCGGAGTGGCGTACCAGGAGACGGCGAGCACCAGCGCGCCGGTGACCAGCAACGACACGACGCCGAAGACGTTGCGGATCATGACCAGCATGGCGAGCAACAACGCCACGGCGACCCAGAGCAGCAGGGTGATCCGGTTGCCGCCGAGCAGCCAGGCACCGGCCAGCCCGACCAGCGGCGGAGCGACGTAGCCGGCGAGCAGGGTGAGGATCATGCCGGGCCCGGTGGGCCGACCCGCCGAGAGCGTCAACCCGCTGGTGTCCGAGTGCAGCCGGATGCCCCGCAGCTTGCGGCCGGTGAGCAGAGCCACCAGCGCGTGTCCACCCTCATGCGCAATGGTGATCGCGTTGCGGGCGATCCGCCAGGGCAGCCGGGTGGCGACCACGAGCAGCGCGACCGCCGCGGTGATCAGCACCAGCAGCGGGGGCGGGTCCGGCTGTGCGCCGAACAGCGTGTCCCACAGGTCGCCCAGCCCGTCGATCGACATCATGGGGCGCGAGCCTACCGGCGGCGTTCCGGTGTCGGTCCCGGGCCATCGGCTCATGTTGTTGGGGACTGATCGGGTGGCGAGCGGAGCGGGAGGTGACCGTCGGTGAGTGCGGAATCCCTGCACCACCACGCCGAGCCGTTTCGCTGGCAGCTCGACCCGGCCACCCTGCGCTGATCGGTTTCGGTCTGTTCAGTAGCACAGCCGTCACTCCCTGATGAAGCTTTCTTCTACCATGCTTGCGATCAAGGGCAGTTATCTCCAAAGATGAATATCGATGAACCGACGTCTTTGGAGGCAGCCATGGCCCGTACCAGATCACCGCTGCGCCGCGTGCTCGCGGCCGGCCTCACCGTGCTCGCCGCCGCTGCGGCGACCGTGGTCGCGACCGCCGGCCCGGCGGCCGCCGCCACCACGCCCGGCGTTGACGTGTCCCACTACCAGGGCAGCATCAACTGGACGAGCGTCCGCAACGCCGGCATCCAGTTCGCCTTCATCAAGGCGACCGAGGGCACCAGCGTCAAGGATTCGAGGTTCAACGCGAACTACGTCAACGCGTACAACGCCGGGGTGATCCGGGGCGCGTACCACTTCGCGCGACCGAACATCTCCGCCGGCTCGACCCAGGCGAACTACCTGGCTTCCAATGGTGGCGCCTGGTCGGCGGACAGCCGCACCCTGCCGGCCGCGCTCGACATCGAGGCCAACCCGTACAGCGGGGGTTACTGCTACGGGCTGAGCACCACCGGGATGCGCAACTGGGTCCAAGACTTCCTCAACACCTACCGCTCCCGCACCGGCCGGTACGCGGTCATCTACACCACCACGAGCTGGTGGAACCAGTGCACCGGCAGTTGGACGGGCCCGTGGGCGAATCACCCGCTCTGGCTGGCCCGCTGGTCGAGCACGCCGGGCGCCCTGCCGGCCGGCGCACCGGTGTGGAGCTTCTGGCAGTACACCAGCACCGGAGCCGTCTCCGGAATCAGCGGCAACGTCGACCGCAACTACTGGAACGGCGACCGGAGCCGGCTCATCGCGCTGGCCAACAACACCTGATCGATCGGCGGTTGGCGGCAGCGGGATCGACGGTCACTCGAAAGTCGACAGTCGGTCCGGCTGCCGCCACGCCACCGGTACGGCGGTCAGGCGCGACGCCGATTCACCACCGGCACCCGGACCGGCGATGCCACTGTCCCCTCGCGGGCCAGATCGACCCTGCGGCCCAGCCGCCAGCCACCCACCGCCAGACCCGTGACCGTCAACACCCCGAGCAGCGCAACCATTGCCGGCACACCGGCGGCGACGAGCAGCAGGACGAGGTCGCCGAGCGCGACGAGCATCCACAGTGCCAAGCGGGGCTTCGCCGCCTTGCGTCGGTAACTCATCGGTCGTACCTCCTTCCGTCGTGAGGTACTGGTACCCCCGTCGACGCAAGGTCATGCGAACAAGGCTCGCACTAGTTGATTTTCAGTTCTTGCGGTCGGGCACGAAGCCCGCGGCGATCCGGTTGAAGTTCGGCACGTTGGCCTCCCAGTCCTTCGCGGCGACCTCCCAGCGCAGGGCGTAGCCCCGGTTGGTGGCGGTCACGAAGCCCCGGTTGCGGACGTGGATCCGGGTGCCGTCGCGGGTCTCCAGCCAATCCCAGTCCGCGCAGGTCCGCCAGAAGTTGCATTTCTCGATGCCGAGCTTCTGGTAGTCCTTGACGATCTTGCGGCGATCACCCTCGATGCTGTTCCAGTCGGCGTACGCGTCCTTCTTCGGCGTGGAGGTCCACTGCACGAGCAGCTCACCAGGCCCGTTGGTCTGGTCGAAGACGATCGTGTTGTCGCCGACGTCCTTGCGCACCCAGCCATTGGGCAGCGGCAGGGAGAAGCCGGTCGGGTCCTTGTGCAGCGTCCAGCCCGCTGGCAGCGCGTTCGGGTCGACCGACGGCGTGGCCGAGGGCGTAGGACTGGGCGCACCGGTGGTGGGCGGGGGCACCGCGGGCGCGGACGTCTGCGCCGGCGCCGACGTCACAGCCGCACCGGTCGGCTTGGCCTGCGGCGTATCACCGTCGCCCTTGGTCAGCAGCGGCACGATCACCACGAGGCCGATCAGCAGCAGAGCCACCACGGCCCCGATCAGCAGGTTGCGTCGGGTGTTGGTCGGCTTCGTGCCATCCGACAGCGGCACCGGCGCGCGCCCCGTCGGGCTGGTCTGGGCCGGAATGACCGACGTTGGAGTGGTCGGCGGCCTGCGCTGCACCGGCGGCAGCGGCTCGACCGCCGGACCGTCGACCGCGGTCGGCTCGTCGTCGGCTGTCGTCGTACCGTCGACGACCGTGTCGCCCGAAACCGTGACGCCCGCGGCGGGCTCGGCCTCCGACGCGGACGGCTCGTCGATCGTGGCGGCCGGCTCGGCCGGCACCTTCGTGGTCGGGTCGGCCTCCGGACCGGCCGGCACGATGGCCGTCGGCGTGGCGTCGACGGCGGAGACCGAAGCCACCGACGGCGCCGGGGGCGCGGGTGGGGACACCGGCTTGTCGGTGGCGTCCTCGGCGGGTCGCGGCGCCGGCACGAGCGGCGGGCGCGGCTCGCGCGGGCCGTTCGGCCCGGGCCGGCGTACGCCATCCAACAGCGAGATGCCGCGAGCCCGCTTGCCTCCGGCGCGGCGCAACAGACGTTCCGCCACCTCGGCGTTGATCCGCTCGTTCGGGTCCTTCTGCAGCAGGCCGTTGAGCACCGCCCGCAGCGGACCGGCGTTCTTCGGCGGCGGCATCGGCTCGGTGGCCAGCGCCGCGAGGGTGCCGATCGCCGACGGCCGAGCGTACGGCGATTTGCCCTCGACCGCGGCGTAGAGCGTGGCGCCCAGCGACCAGAGGTCGGCCTCCGGCCCGGCGGTGCCGTCCCGGGCCCGCTCCGGCGAGATGTACGCGGGCGAACCCAGCACCATGCCGGTGCGAGTGACGTTCGGGTCGCCCGGGATGGTGGCGAGACCAAAATCGGTCAGCACCACGCGGCCGTCGTCGCCGAGCAGCACGTTGCCGGGCTTGACGTCGCGGTGCATGACGCCGGCCTTGTGCGCCGCGTTGAGGGCACCCAACACGCCGAGACCGATCTCCACCGCCCGCGCTGGTGACACCGGCCCGTCCGTGGCCAGAGTGTCCTGCAACGACTTCGACGCCACGTACTCCATGACGATCCACGGGTCGCCGTCCGTGCGGAGCACGTCGAAGATGCGAACCACGTTGACGTGGTTGAGCCGGGCGATGGCCCGCGCCTCACGCAGTGAGCGCTCCCGCATCTCGCGGCGCTCCTCGTCGGTGAGGCCGGGCGGGGGCACCAACTCCTTGATGGCGACGTCACGGTGCAGCACCTCGTCGCGTGCCTTCCACACTCGGCCCATGCCACCCTGGCCGAGCGGCGAAAGAAGCCGGTATCGGTCAGCGACAAGTTGGGGGAGCGGGTTCGACATCGGTGAGACGGTACCCGGCGGGTCCGACCCTCACACCGCCGGCACGCCACTGTGCGCTCCGCGCAACTTCGCGCCGCGTACCCTGGCGTCATGTCTGCCGAAGAGCCGCTGTTCCGGGTCGTCCGCGGCGTGCCCACCGCCGAGGAACTGGCCGCACTGGTGGGGGCGATCATCGTCCGGTCCCGCCCGGCCGCCGCCCCTGAGCGCGTGACCACGTCCGCCTGGGCCCGCAGCGGCCGACCGGCTGGTGCGGCCGGATGGCGCTCCGCCGCACTGCCTCGCTGATCCGACCCGCCGCACGGGGGGCTGCCAGGGTCGCTCTGAGCCGTTAACCTCACTGAGGGAGACGGTGCCGTGACAGGTAGGGAGGATCGATGATCCCCGAAGAGGACCGGCCAGCGCCCTGGCTGCGCAACTACGGCGGCATCGAGGCCGACATCCGCCAGCTCCGGGAGTTCGCCGACCGACTCGCCGCCGAGGTCGAGAGCAACTACGCGCCACACCTGTCGTACATCGCCGACGACATGTCCGCCAAGCTGCCCAATCCGTGCGACGCCTTCATCGAGCTGGTCACCTTCCTGCACGCACACCACGAGACGCAGCAGGCCACCACCGACATGGTGTACGCCGTCCGGGGCGCCACCGGCCACCTGGCCGCCGCCGCCGACCGCGTCGCCACGCAGTACGCCGACAGCGACGTCTTCTCCGCCGCCCGCGTCGTCGACGTGCAACAGGCCCTCGCCGACCCGCGCACCGCCCTGCCCGGTGGCCCGACGCCCACGCTGATCGACCCGACCGGCCCCGACAGCGAAAGCCCGGTGGTGCTGCCATGATCGAACGGGGCAGCGGCCGCACGTCCGGCCTCACCGACTGGCAGCTCATGACCGTCGACAACATGTGGGCCTGCCTGCAGGACCACGACACCGCCAACCACTGGAAGCAGGTCGCCGGCTGGCGCAAGGTCTGCGACCTGGCACAGATCCACCTCGGCCGGCTTCAGGAATACCGGCGCGGGCTGGCCGAGGCATGGCCGCCAGAGACCAGCGCCGCCTCCGGCGCGTACCTCGCCGAGCTGGACGAGCTCATCGACAAGGTGCGGCACACCCACGATGCCGCCGCCGCGAACTACACCGCGCTGTCCGCCGCCACCCATGCCATCGGCACCACCCGAGCCGAACTCCGCAAGGTCTACGAGGAGTACGCGACCAAGCGCCAGCAGAAGCAGGCGTACGACGCCACGGTCAGCGACCCGAAGGCGGTCATGGGCAGCCGCGTCACGGAATCACCGGTGACCGACGCCGAACTGGAACGGCTGAACGTGCAGGCGCGCGGAATGATGTTCAACCTCAGCGGCGAACTCCAACAAGCCCAAGCCACTCTCCGTCAACCTCCGCCAAGGCCGAGAGCTAATCCAGGCATCGACCAAGGCGACCCGGACGTGTACGGCGGAACTTCTGCCGCTCCCGTCATCCCTCCCATCGTCTCAGTGCCGCTCCCAACGTCATCGGAAACCCGCTCAGGTTCGGCTAGCAAGTCAGTGCCGGCACCGACTGCGCCCGGCCTTGGTCCAGTGCTTGGCGGGATAGGCAACGCAGCAACCCCCGGCCTGACAAATCCTGGCCCGCCGATTGGTGCCGCGCCACCAACGACACCAGGCCCAACACCTGGACTCGGGGTACCACCGTTCTCTCGGGCTGCTCCTGCACGAGGAAATGCGCCAGGGGCACCACACGGCCAGCCCTACCCTTTAAATCAGCCTGGCAGCGCAACGGGCGCTAATGGGAATCCTAATGCAAAACCGCGACCATTGCCTCCTGGTGGCCTAATTGGCGGAGTCCCAGGAATGGGACTTAGCCAACCAGGAGGTGGAGCAAGCCCCCCTCGCCGCATCAACCCTGTGGGAGGCGTAATTGGCGGTGGCGGTGCCGGCACCGGACCCACAGGCGGGGCGGGATCCCGTCCAAGGAGCGGACGTGGCGCAACTGCCGTGCACGGACTTTCGCCGATGGGCTCCGGCCCAATCGCCAGCAGTGGCGCCGGCGTATCCCCCGGTGGTCAGTCATCCTTGCGACCCGATGGTCAAGAAACGCTCAGCGACGATAAGCGCCGCTGGGATCCCGACCAGCCGTGGAAGGTCGACGAGGGCGTCCCCCCGGTTGTTCAACAGTCGGACGAAGAAGGGCCTATTGACCCCGGCCCGGCCATCGGTATTGATCGTTGATCCTGCAGACCTTCGGGGTAGCGCTAGCTGGCTCATGCCTGGCGTTTGCACTGGGCCCGTCTATCCCGGAAAGAGTGCAAGGCGACCCTGATTTCGCTGGGACCGAAATGGTGCGCAAAGATCAGTGGCACTTAGGCTATCTCGGCGTCAGCGAGGCGCAGCAAATTAATCGCGGCGATGGAGTTGTTGTAGCCGTGCCAGACACCGGTGTCGAACCGCACCCTGACCTACGCGAGAACCTCTTGGCCGGCACCGACATTCTCTCCGCCGGCAGTAGCGATGGTCGACGAGACGAGAACAGCCACGGCACTGGAATGGCTGGATTGATCGCCGCGCACGGGCAAGGCGCAAATGTCGGCGCACTAGGCATCGCCCCGGGGGCGAGAATTTTACCCATTCGAACCAGTCTAACCGATCAAGATGGCGATAGCGATAATCTCGCCGCTGGAATCGAGTTTGCCGTCAGCCAACGGGCTGGTGTTATCAGCGTCTCCTCTGTCGCGGGGCCAAATACCCGGCTGCAACGCGCTGTCGAAACAGCCCTGCACGCAAATATCGTTATCGTTGCAGGGGCGGGCAACGCACCACGCGACGGATCTGTCGGCTTCCCCGCCGCGTACCCCGGGGTTATTGCTGTCGGGGGAATCGACCGGAGCGGGAATCACGCAGCGGTCTCAGTAACCGGGCCCGAGATCGATGTGGTCGCACCCGCCGTCGACATCTACAGCACCAGCATTGACGGCAAGTACCGCAGAGGCACCGGCACCTCCGACGCGACCGCGATCGTGGCAGGGGCAGCGGCCCTGATCAGGTCCAAATATCCGTACCTGCCTGCCCGTGAGGTGGCGCACCGACTCACCGCCACGGCCATCGACAAGGGGCCGCCCGGGCGCGACGACGAGTACGGCTATGGCGTGATCGATCTTGTAGGGGCGCTGACTGCGGACGTACCCCCGCTGGGTTTTGAGTCAGTGAGCGCGCCGGCCGGTGGTGGCTCAAGCACGACGGCCGGTGCTCGGCAGGGCGAGGACGGCAGTGCGACCGTGCGTGGCCTGGCGACGCTTGGGGTGATCGTCGCCGCCGGGGTGGGATGGGCGCTGGTACGGCGGCGGCGTCGTAGAGACGATCCGCCGCCGCGAATCAGTCACTGACGGGCGGCAGCACGCTGATCGACTCGACGTCAGTGATGTTGGGGTATCGGCGGCGGTGGGATGGGCCGACATCAGCGAAGTCGAGTCGATCGAGGACATGCGGCGGGTCGGCGGCCGAATGATCGACTCGGGTTCGGCGATCTGGGGGTGTCCGGGCGGGTGGGACAGCCCGATATCCGGGGATCTCGAGTCGATCAAGGCCCGAGCCAAGCCCGCGCCACCCGAGCCAGGCGCGAGCCAGGCCCGCGCCACCCGAGCCAGGCCCGCGCCACCCGAGCCAGGCCCGCGCCACCCGAGCCACGCCCGCGGCACCCGCGCCGCCCGCGCCAGCCACGACAGACACCGGGCGAGGCCGACGCGGGCAACGCCGGCGGGTGAGGGTGGTCAGGGTCTTTTGCCGGTAACGTCGGTCCGGTGTCTGCTTCCGTGCCGCTGCGCCTCGTGCTCGCCTCGGCGAGCCCTGCCCGACGTAAATTGCTGCAAGCCGCTGGGATCGAGCCGGATGTGCTGGTCAGCGGGGTCGACGAGTCTCTGGTGGTGACCGATCGGGCCGAGGATCTGTGCCTGGAACTGGCTCGCCTCAAGGCGCAGGCGGTGCTGACCCGGCTGAGTCCCGCCGCCGACCAGCGGACCTTGGTGATCGGCTGTGACTCGGTGCTCGCGTTCGACGGGGAGATTCTCGGCAAGCCGGCGGATTCGGCGGACGCCACCCGACGCTGGCAGCGGATGCGCGGGCGCAGCGGTGTCCTGCACAGCGGGCACTGCCTGGTCGACGTTGGCGCTGGTCGGCGGGCGGAGGCGGTCGCCTCGACCACCGTCCACTTCGCCGACATCAGCGACGACGAGATCACCGCGTACGTGGCCAGTGGTGAGCCGCTGGCGGTGGCCGGGGCGTTCACCATCGACGGGTTGGGCGGGCCGTTCGTGGAGCGGATCGAGGGTGATCCGAGCACGGTGGTCGGGCTCTCGATGCCGCTCCTGCGTCGCCTCCTCGCCGAACTGGGCCTGCAGATCACCGACCTGTGGACAAAGATCGCGCCGGGCGGCCAGTCGGTTGAATCGCTCGGTAGCGTGCGCTCATGACCACCAAGTCGATTCCACTCACCGAGGAACTGCACGCGTACCTGGTTGCGCACGGTGCCCCGCCGGACGAGATCATTCAGGATCTGGCCGAGGAGACCCGCTCGCTGCTGCCCGAGCACGCCAGCATGCAGGTGGCTCCGGAGCAGGCCGCGTTCCTGACCTTCCTCACCCGGCTGCTGGACGTTCGGCAGGCTGTCGAGGTGGGCACGTTCACCGGGCTCTCGTCGCTGGCGATTGCCCGAGGGCTGCCCGAGGGCGGGCGTCTGACCTGCTTCGACATCTCGGATGAATTCACCGGCGTCGCCCGGCGCTACTGGGCTCGGGCCGGTGTGCAGGACCGGATCGAGCTGCGCATCGGCCCGGCCGGGGACACGCTGCGGGAGCTGCCGAACGAGCGTTACCTGGACTTCGCGTTCATCGACGCGGACAAGACCGGCTACCCGGTCTACTGGGCGGAGCTGGTGCCCCGGATGCGCCCCGGCGGCGTGATCGCCGTCGACAACGTGCTGCGCGGCGGCCGGGTGATCGCACCGCAGAACGAGGGCGACCGGGCGATCGCCGCCTTCAACGACGAGGTGCTGGCCGACGTGCGGGTCGACCCGGTGATGCTGCCGGTCGCGGACGGCCTGACCCTCGCCCGGGTGCGCTGACCACCACGAGCCAGAAGCAGAACCGCGCCGCAAGCCAGACGGACGCAACACCGCGCCACGAGCCGGACGCAACACCGCGCCACGAGGCCGGACGCGAGACCACGCCACGAGGCCGGACGCAAGACCGCGCCGCAGAGCGCCCCTTACGGCACGGGAATCGGGGTGTCCTCTACTGAGGACACCCCGATATCGCGCAGCAGGTCAGCGGACGCTGCGAGCGAATTGGCGGGCCGCCCAGACGACCCCCGCGACAGCGAGAACCGCGGTGATGGTCAACCCCTGCCAGACCTTGTCGTTGCCCAGGTCGCCGGCGAAGAGCGCACGGGTGCCGTCGACCGCCCAGGAGAACGGGTTCCAGTCGGCGACGCCCTGCAGCCAGCCGGGGGCGTAGGTCAGTGGCAGCAGGATGCCGGAGAGCAGCAGCACCGGCTGAGCGACCGTGTTCATGAGTGGAGCCAGCGCGTCCTCGCTCTTGACCTTGAGCGCGACGCCGTACGAGACGGCCGAGGTCATCAGCGCGATCAGGGCGAGCATCAGGTACGCCAGCAGCAGGTCCCCGATGTACACCCGCAGGTCGAACAGGAGCGCCAGCAGGGTGATGATGACCGCCTGCACCATGAGCGAGACCACGTCGCGCAACGAACGGCCGAGCAGCAGGGCGAGCCGGCTGACCGGGGTGACCCGGGAGCGTTCGATGACCCCGGCACGCAGCTCGGCGATCAGGCCGAAGCCCTGGAACAGGCCACCGAAGATGGCCAGCAGCACCAGCAGACCGGGCACGAAGATCTTGTAGGCGGCGGCCTGGGTGGGCGCGTTCAGCGCCGGCTTGAGCAGCGGGGCGAAGAGCAGCAGGTACATCACCGGCTGGAAGACACCGACGAAGACCCAGACCGGGTTACGCAGCAGCAACTGGATCTGGCGCTGGAAGATCAGCCAGGTGTCGCGGGCGAGTTTCATGACGATTCTCCTGTGGTGGGTGCTCAGGACTCGCGCAGCGAGCGGCCGGTCTTGGTGAGGAAGACGTCGTCCAGGCTGGGCCGGTGCAGCTCGATCGAGCGCAGCTCCAGCCCGGCGTGGTCGAGCCTGCGCAGCACCTGCGGGATCGCGGTGGCGCCCTCGTCGACGTAGAGCCGCAGGCCGCCCTCGTCGGCGGTCTCCAGCTTGTTGACGTACGGCTCGGTGTCGAGCACCTCGGCGGCCTGCGGGGTGGCCGCCAGGTCCAGGCCGATCAGCAGCACGTCGCCGGAGATCTCCCGCTTGAGATCGGCCGGGGTGCCCTCGGCCACGACCTCGCCGTTGTCCATGATCGCGATGCGGTCGCAGAGCGCGTCCGCCTCGTCCAGGTAGTGCGTGGTGATGAAGACGGTCATCCCGTCGCTGCGCAGCCGCCGGATCTCGTCCCACATGTGCGCACGGCTCTGCGGGTCGAGGCCGGTGGTCGGCTCGTCCAGAAAGACGATCTTCGGCTCGTGGATGATGCCGAGTGCGATCTCGACGCGTCGGCGCTGGCCGCCGGAGTAGGTCTTGCACTTGCGGTCGGCGTACTCGGTGAGTTGAAAGGCGTCCAGCGCGCGGGCGGCGCGGCGCTGCGCGTCGGCCTTGCCGATGCCGTACATGCGGGCGTGCAGCACCAGTTCCTCACGGGCGGTGGACTCGTCCCAGGTGCTGCCGCCCTGCGGGACGTAGCCGATGCGACGGCGCACCTCGGCCGGGTCCTTCCGCAGGTCCGCGCCGGCGATGGTGGCTTCGCCGCCGTCCGGCTCGATCAGCGTGGCGAGCATCCGCAGCGTAGTGGTCTTGCCGGCGCCGTTCGGGCCGAGGAAGCCGAAGATCTCGCCTTCGGCGACGTCGAGGTTGACACCCCGCACGGCGTCCACCGTCTTCGTCTCTCGACCCGCGCGGGAGCGGAACGACTTCCGCAGCCCCCTGGTCTCGATCATTTCTGCTCCTGGTCGTTCGGGCCGGTCGAGCCGGCCGTCGAGTGGGACGACGCCGGACGGCGCACTCCCCCGCTGTGCCGCCAGCAGGCTAACGCGATATAACGCCTGTAGTCAACGTTGATTATTTCGCAGCGAAGCCGGGCGGCTCCCCGCCCTCTCGCCACGCAGACCAGCCCTCGGCGTTCTCCAGCTCAGCAGGCAGGTACGACACACCGGACTCGATCCGATCCGCGATCCGCTCGCACCAGCTCAGCTCGGCCTCGGCCCGCTCGGACCAGAGCTCGAACAACCAAGCGACGTGCACCGGCTTGCTCTTGCGTATCCAGTCGGACTCCAACGAGCCCCGCATCGAGGCGACACTGGCGCGCAACAGGTTGGCCCGGTTCCGCAGCGCCGCCGCCGCCTCGGGGCGGGGCAGCGCCGGCAGGAAGCCGAACGCCGCGGAGAACGGGTCCAGCGGCTCCGACAGGCCCCACCAGAAGCCGCGCAGCACTGTCTGGAACTCGTCCTCCCCCACCGCTGTCACCTCGTACGTCGTGCGCGCCGGACGAGCGCCGACCTGTTCGGTGGCAACGGCCCTGAGCAGGCCTTCCTCCGTCAGCTTGCGCAGGGCGTGGTAGATCGAGCCGGGCTGCACGTTCGCCCACTTGTCGGCACCCCAGCTCAACAGTTCGCGGCGCACGTCGTAGCCGTGCACCGGCTGCATCCAGCGCACCAGACCGAGGATCATCATTCGAGTCGCAGACACCCCCCAAGCGTAATAGGCAAGTTTGACTAAAGCGCGGTGGCGCAGTGCGGCATCCCACACTGAGCGATCGTTAGGGTCGTCTGGGTGGCCGATACACTCCCGGTCAGTAACCTGCCGGGAGGAGCCACGAAGGTGCGAAAGGTACTCATCGCCAACCGCGGCGAGATCGCCGTGCGGGTGGTCCGAGCCTGCCGCGACGCCGGCCTGGGCAGCGTCGCCGTCTACGCGGACTCCGACCGCGACGCGCTGCACGCCACTCTGGCGGACGAGGCGTACGCGCTCGGCGGGGACAGCGCGACCGAGACGTACCTGCGCATCGACAAGTTGCTCGACGTGGCCACCCGGGCCGGCGCCGACGCCGTGCACCCCGGCTACGGCTTCCTGTCCGAGAACGCCGACTTCGCCCAGGCGGTCATCGACGCCGGGCTGACCTGGATCGGCCCCACCCCACAGGCGATCCGCGACCTTGGCGACAAGGTCACCGCCCGGCACATCGCCCAGCGCGCCGGCGCGCCTCTCGTCCCCGGCACCCCCGACCCGGTTGCCGGGCCGGACGAGGTGATGGCGTTCGCCGTCGACCACGGCCTGCCGGTCGCCATCAAGGCCGCCTTCGGCGGCGGCGGTCGCGGGCTCAAGGTGGCCCGGACCATGGAAGAGATCCCCCAACTGTTCGAGTCGGCCACGCGGGAGGCGGTTGCCGCGTTCGGCCGGGGCGAGTGCTTCGTCGAGCGTTATCTGGACCAGCCGCGGCACGTCGAGGCGCAGGTGTTGGCCGACCAGCACGGCAACGTGATCGTGGTAGGCACCCGGGACTGCTCGTTGCAGCGGCGGCACCAGAAGCTGGTCGAGGAGGCGCCCGCGCCGTTCCTCACCGACGCCCAGCGGGCGCAGATCCACGACAGCGCCAAGGCGATCTGCCGCGAGGCCGGCTACCACGGCGCCGGCACGGTCGAGTACCTGGTCGGCGCCGACGGCACCATCTCCTTCCTGGAGGTCAACACCCGGCTCCAGGTCGAGCACCCGGTCACCGAGGAGACCGCCGGCATCGACCTCGTCCGCGAGCAGTTCCGGATCGCCGACGGTGACAAGCTGCGCAGCACCGAGGACCCGACGCCGCGCGGGCACTCCATCGAGTTCCGGATCAACGGCGAGGACCCGGGCCGCAACTTCCTGCCCGCTCCGGGCACGGTCACCGCCCTGCGGCTGCCCACCGGCCCCGGCGTACGGGTGGACACCGGCATCTCGGCCGGCGACGTGATCGGCGGCAACTTCGACTCGCTGCTGGCCAAGGTGATCATCACCGGTGAGACGCGGACCGAGGCGTTGGAGCGGGCCCGCCGCGCGCTGGACGAGATGGTGCTCGACGGGATGGCCACCGCGCTGCCGTTCCACCGGCTGGTGGTGCGGGACGAGGCGTTCACCGCCGAGCCGTTCACCGTGCACACCCGCTGGATCGAGACCGAGTTCCACAACACCGTGCCGCCGTTCGCCGCCGCCGCCGGCGCCGCCGAGGCGCCGGCCGACCGCGAGACCGTGGTGGTCGAGGTCGGTGGCAAGCGGCTGGAGGTCAGCCTCCCCGCCGGCTTCGGCGGGGGTACGACCACCGCGCCGCCTGCCGCCCGTAAGGCGACCCGACGCGGCGGAGCCAAGGCCGGTGCCCCGGTCGGCGGCGACGCGCTCACCTCGCCGATGCAGGGCACCATCGTCAAGATCGCGGTGGCGGACGGCGACACGGTGGCCGAGGGCGACCTCGTGGTGGTGTTGGAGGCGATGAAGATGGAGCAACCGCTGCACGCCCACAAGGCGGGCACGGTCAGCGGGCTCACCGCCGAGGTCGGCGCCGTGATCACCGCTGGCGCGGCGATCTGCACCATCGCCTGATCCGCCTGGGCCCTTCTGGACGATATGCCCCTCGGTGCGAGCCTCGGCGGGGGTGGTTTGCGGCACCGACATGGGCGAAGGTGGCCGGGGGCGGGAATGATGGCCGGGTGCGGTTCCTAAACGGCGCGGTTCCCGCGCACGACCTGACCTACACCGACGTCTTCATGGCGCCGGCCCGCTCCGATCTGGGCTCGAGGCTCGACGTCGATCTGTCCACCGGCGACGGCACCGGCACCACCATCCCCCTGGTGGTGTCGAACATGACCGCGGTCGCCGGCCGGCGGATGGCCGAGGCCGTGGCCCGGCGGGGCGCGATCGCGGTGATCCCGCAGGACATCCCGATCGAGGTGGTGGCGACCGTCGTCGCCTGGGTCAAGCAGCGGCACCTGGTCTACGACACGCCGATCACCCTGGGCCCGACCGACACCGTGGGCGACGCCATCCACCTGCTGCCCAAGCGTGCGCACGGTGCGGTGATCGTGATCGACGAGGCGGGGCGCCCGATGGGCGTGGTCACCGAGGCGGACACCACCGACGTGGACCGGTTCGCCCAACTCCGCCACGTGATGTCCACCGAGCTACACACCGTCCCGGCGGACGCAGACCCGCGTACCGGCTTCGACCTGCTCTCGGCGGGCCGGCGCCGGCTCGCTCCGGTGGTGGACGCCGACGGCCGGCTGATCGGGGTGCTGACCCGGCAGGGCGCGCTGCGGGCCACCCTCTACACGCCGGCGGTGGACAACCGGGGTCGGCTGCGGATCGCTGCGGCGGTCGGGATCAACGGGGACGTCACCGGCAAGGCCGCCGCGTTGCTGGAGGCGGGGGTGGACACGCTGGTCGTGGACACCGCGCACGGTCACCAGGAACGGATGATCTCCGCGCTGCGGGCGGTCCGCAAGCTGGACCCGGGGGTTCCGGTGGCGGCCGGCAACGTGGTCACCGCCGAGGGCGTACGCGACCTGGTCGAAGCGGGCGCCGACATCATCAAGGTCGGCGTCGGCCCGGGGGCGATGTGCACCACCCGGATGATGACCGGCGTGGGTCGGCCACAGTTCTCCGCCGTCCTCGACTGCTCGGCGGCGGCCCGACAGCTCGGCCGGCACGTCTGGGCCGACGGCGGCGTGCGGCACCCGCGCGACGTGGCGCTCGCGCTCGCCGCCGGCGCCTCGAACGTGATGATCGGTTCCTGGTTCGCCGGCACCTACGAGTCCCCCGGCGACCTGTACACCGACGCGGACGGCCGGCGGTACAAGGAGAGCTTCGGGATGGCCTCGGCACGGGCGGTCAGTGCCCGTACCGCCGATGACAGCCCGTACGACCGTGCCCGCAAGGCGGTGTTCGAGGAGGGCATCTCCTCGGCCCGGATGTACCTGGACCCGGCCCGGCCCGGCGTCGAGGACCTGATCGACGAGATCATCGCCGGGGTGCGCAGCGCCTTCACCTACGCCGGCGCCCGGGACCTCACGCAGTTCCACGAGCGGGCGATCGTCGGCGTCCAGAGCGCCGCCGGCTTCACCGAGGGAATGCCCCTCCCGACAAGCTGGTGACGCCGGGGCGGCTACCGGGCTAGTCGCTTGAGGACTTCCCGGGCCGCATCTCGGGGCTCTTCACCGACCCGGCCCGGCAGTGCGCCCGCCAGCCAGAGGGTCGCGAACCCGTGCGCGATCGACCAGGCGGCGAGCGCGTCCCGGTCGGCGTCGCCGGGCTCGCCCCGGCTGGGCAGGGCGGACACCCCGGCGCGGAGCGCGGAGCCGGCACGCTCCCGAGCGGCGACCAGTTCGGCGTCGTCGGCCCGGTAGAGCTCGGGCCGGAACATCACCTCGAAGTGCGCGCGGTGCCGAACGGCGAAGTCGACGTACGCGACGCCAGCGGCCAGCAGGTCGTCGCCCGATGCGGCCAGCACCTCCGCCAACGCCTCGAAGCCCTGCGTGGCCAGCGCGGTGAGCAGGCCCGCCTTGTCGCCGAAGTGGTGCGCCGGCGCGGCATGTGACACGCCGGCCCGCCGGGCGAGGTCGCGCAGGCTCAGCGCGGCCGGCCCGACCTCCTCGATCGCCTCCAGCGCGGCCGCCAACAGTGCGCGGCGAAGGTCCCCGTGGTGGTAGGTGCGCGTTCCGGTCATGCCCGAATCCTATCTTGACGTTGACAAGATGCCATCCTGGGCGGCAATCTTGTCGGTGACAAGTTCACCCGAGGAGGATTCCGATGGCACCCCTGATCGCCCTGGTGGTCGGCACCGCACTGGCCCGACTGGCCGGCCTGGTCGGCGTCACCGCGCTGGACGGCTGGCACCCCGCACTGCGGGTCGGGCTGGCGCTGATGTTCGTGCTGACCGGCGTCGCGCACTTCGTCGGACAGCGGCGCGCCGACCTGATCGCGATGGTTCCGCTCGGCCTACCCCGACCGGAACTCCTGGTCACGCTCACCGGCGTGCTGGAACTGGTCGGCGCGGTCGGCCTGCTCGTCCCGGCCACCGCCCGCTGGGCAGCGGCGGGGCTCGGCCTGCTGATGCTCGCCATGTTCCCGGCGAACGTCTCGGCTGCCCGGCGCGGGCTGACCCTGGCCGGCAGCCCGGTGCCCCCGCTCGGGCGGCGCACCGCACTACAGGTCGCGTTCGTCGCGGCGGCGGCGGCTATTTCGTTTGGCCCCTGACAATCAGGTGGCTAATCTATCAACCGTGGATCTCGTGACCCTCCAGGACGTGCCGCTCGGCCGGCTGCTCGGGGTGGCCGGGCACCTGGTCGGGCAGCGGTGGAACCGCTACCTCGCCGAGGAGCACGGCCTCACCCAGGCCGGCATGATCACCCTGATGACGCTCGCCCGACACGGCGAGCTGCCCCATCGGCAGGTCGCCGAGCGGTGCTTCGTCCGCCCGGCCACGCTGACGGGCATCGTGGACACGCTGGCCCGTGAGGGGCTGGTCGAGCGCCAACGCGACGACAGCGACCGGCGCAGCGTCCGACTCGCCATCACCCCCGCTGGGCGGGAGCGAGTGGAGGCACTCTCCAAGATGATCCACTCCGGACGCCCACTCACCTCGGTCGACGCCGACCCGGCAAAGGCCCAGGTGATCCGGGAGTTTCTGCTCGAAGTCATCGGCAGCGGGGACGACCCGCGGATGATCGGACGCGTCACCGAACCGAAGGACCCGGCGTGCTGATCCGACTCCTGCGCAATCAACTGCGCCCCTACCAACGACCGTTGTTGGCCGTGGTGCTGCTCCAGTTCGTGGGCACCATGGCGTCGCTCTACCTGCCCAGCCTGAACGCCGACATCATCGACCAGGGCATCGCCCGGGGCGACACGGACTACATCGTGCGTACCGGCGGCTGGATGCTGCTGGTCAGCCTGATCCAGATCATCTGCTCGATCGCCGCGGTCTATCTGGGCGCTCGGATCGCGATGGGCTTCGGCCGGGACGTCCGGGCCGAGTTGTTCGGGCACGTCAACCGCTTCTCCGCCCGCGAGGTGGCCCGATTCGGTGCCCCGTCGCTGATCACCCGCAACACCAACGACGTGCAACAGGTGCAGATGCTCGTCCTGATGAGCTGCACCATGCTGGTCGCCGCACCGATCATGAGCGTCGGCGGCGTGGTGATGGCCCTCCGGGAGGACCTCGGGCTCTCCTGGCTGATGCTGGTCAGCGTGCCGGTGCTGGCCGTCGCGCTCAGCATGATCATCAGTCGGATGGTGCCCGGCTTCCGGCTGATGCAGACACGGATCGACACGGTCAACCGGGTGCTCCGCGAGCAGATCACCGGCATTCGGGTGGTGCGCGCCTTCGTCCGTGAGCCGTACGAGACGGATCGCTTCGCCGTCGCCAACGCCGACCTCACCGCCACCGCGCTGCGAACCGGGCGGCTCCTGGCGCTGATCTTCCCGGTGGTCATGCTGGTGCTGAACGTCTCCAGCGTGGCGGTGCTCTGGTTCGGGGCGCAGCGGGTGGACGCCGGTGCGATCCAGGTCGGCGCGCTCACCGCCTTCCTGCAATACCTGATGCAGATCCTGATGGCCGTGATGATGGCCACCTTCATGCTGATGATGGTGCCCCGGGCCGCGGTCTGCTCCGAGCGGATCGGCGAGGTGCTCGACACCGACTCCTCGGTGGTCCCCGCCGCCGAGCCGGTCACCGAGCCGGTCGGCCGGGCCGAGTTGGAGCTGCGTGGGGTGCGCTTCCAGTACCCGGGCGCGGTCGAGCCGGTGCTGCGGGACATCTCCTTCCGGGCCACCTCCGGCACCACCACGGCGATCATCGGCAGCACCGGCGCCGGCAAGACGACCCTGCTGTCGCTCATCCCCCGCCTGGTCGACGTCACCGACGGCGCGGTGCTGGTCGACGGTGTGGACGTACGAGAGCTGGAGCCGGACGAGCTGTGGCGCCGGATCGGCCTGGTGCCGCAGCGGCCGTACCTGTTCACCGGCACGGTCGCCAGCAACCTGCGCTACGGCAACCCGGACGCCACCGACGAGGAGTTGTGGACAGCGTTGGAGATCGCCCAGGCCCGGGACTTCGTGGCGCAGATGCCCGAAGGGCTGGACGCCCCGATCGCCCAGGGCGGCAGCACCGTCTCCGGCGGACAGCGGCAACGCCTGGCCATCGCCCGAGCCCTGGTCCGGCGGCCGGAGATCTACCTCTTCGACGACTCGTTCTCCGCGCTCGACCTCGGCACCGACGCGCGACTACGGGCGGCGCTGCGCCCGGTCACGGCGGACGCCGCGGTGGTGATCGTGGCCCAGCGGGTCTCCACGATCATCGACGCCGACCAGATCATCGTGCTCGAGAACGGAGGGGTCGTCGGCGTGGGACGACACCAGGAACTGCTCGACGACTGCCCGACGTACGCCGAGATCGTGGCCTCCCAGCAGACGACGGAGGTGCCGGCATGAGCGAGCCCGACGAGACGCGGACCGCGGCCGTACCCGCGCAGAAACCCGGCGGCGACGCGCGGACGCCGAAGCGGCTGCCGCCCGGCCGGCAGGGCGGCGGACCACCGTGGATGGGCGCCGGGATGCCCGCCGAGCGGTCGATGACCTTCGGGCCGTCCGCCCGGCGGCTGCTCGGCCGACTGCGCCCGCACCGGCTGCACCTGGCCGCGATCATCGCGCTGGCCGTGGTGAGCGTGGGGTTCAGCGTGGCCGGGCCGAAGATCCTCGGCCACGCCACCGACCTGATCTTCAGTGGGGTGATCGGGCGGCAACTGCCGGCCGGCACCACCGCCGACCAGGCCGTCGCGGCGGCGCGGGCCAGCGGCAACGACAACTTCGCCGACATGCTGGCCCGGATGGACGTGGTGCCCGGTGCGGGCATCGACTTCACCGCCCTGAGCCGGGTGCTGCTGCTGGCGCTCGGGCTCTACCTGGCGGCGAGCCTGCTGATGTGGTGGCAGGGTTGGCTGCTCAACGGGGTCGTCCAGCGCACCGTGCTGCGACTGCGCGCCGAGGTGGAGGAGAAGCTCAACCGACTTCCGCTGCCCTACTTCGACCGGCAGCCCCGCGGTGAGCTGCTCAGCCGGGTCACCAACGACATCGACAACATCTCCACCAGCCTCCAACAGACCCTCAGTCAGTTGCTCACCTCACTGCTGACCGTGGTCGGCGTGCTGGCCGCGATGTTCTGGATCTCGCCGCTGCTGGCCCTGGTGGCCCTGGTCGCGGTGCCGCTGTCGGTGCTGGTCACCCAACGCATCGCCAAGCGCTCCCAGCAGCAGTTCATCGCCCAGTGGAAGCACACCGGCGAGCTGAACGGCCAGATCGAGGAGGCGTACACCGGTCATGAGCTGGTGAAGGTCTTCGGCCGGCAGCGCGAGGTCGAGGCCGCGTTCGCGGCGAAGAACGAGGAGCTGTTCCGGGCCAGCTTCGGCGCCCAGTTCATCTCCGGGATCATCATGCCGTCGATGATGTTCATTGGAAACCTCAGCTACGTGGCCATCGCCGTGGTCGGTGGTCTGCGGGTGGCCTCCGGGACGATGAGCATCGGCGACGTGCAGGCGTTCATCCAGTACTCCCGCCAGTTCACCCAGCCGCTCACCCAGCTCGCCTCGATGGCCAACCTGCTCCAGTCCGGGGTGGCCTCGGCCGAGCGGGTCTTCGCGGTGCTCGACGCCGACGAGCAGAGCACCGACCCGGTCACGCCCGCACGGGTCACCGACCCGCACGGGCGGGTCGAGTTCGAGCACGTCTCGTTCCGGTACGAGCAGGACAAGCCGCTGATCGACGACCTGTCGCTGGTCGCCGAGCCGGGGCACACGGTGGCCATCGTCGGCCCGACCGGTGCCGGCAAGACCACCCTGGTCAACCTGGTCATGCGGTTCTACGAGCTGGACGCCGGCCGGATCACCCTGGACGGTGTGGACATCACCGAGATGCGCCGCGACGACCTGCGGGGCCGGATCGGCATGGTGCTCCAGGACACCTGGCTCTTCGGGGGCACCATCCGGGACAACATCGCCTACGGCCGGCCGGACGCGACCGAGGACGAGATCCTCGCCGCGGCCCGAGCCACCTTCGTGGACCGGTTCGTGCGCAGCCTGCCGGACGGCTACGACACGGTCATCGACGAGGAGGGCAGCAACGTCAGCGCCGGCGAGAAGCAGCTCATCACCATCGCCCGGGCATTCCTCGCCGAGCCCTCCCTGTTGATCCTGGACGAGGCGACCAGCTCGGTGGACACCCGGACCGAGGTGCTACTGCAACGGGCGATGGCCGCACTGCGCTCGGACCGGACCAGCTTCGTCATCGCGCACCGGCTCTCCACCATCCGGGACGCCGATCTGATCCTGATGATGGAGAACGGCCGCATCGTCGAGCAGGGCACCCACGAGCAGCTACTAGCCGCGCAGGGCGCGTA
This sequence comes from Micromonospora sp. CPCC 205539, assembly GCF_036906815.1. Classification (NCBI taxonomy): domain Bacteria; kingdom Bacillati; phylum Actinomycetota; class Actinomycetes; order Micromonosporales; family Micromonosporaceae; genus Micromonospora; species Micromonospora sp. CPCC 205539. The sequence goes on from NZ_JBAKHW010000021.1 coordinate 116,578, forward strand.
CCACCAGCTCTACCGTTCCCAGTTCACCGGCGCCGCGATCGACGAGGAAACCACCACTCCCCACCCCACCCCCACCCCCACCCCCACCCCCCAGCCCGCGTCGATCTAGGGCGAATCGTCGTGCACAGAGATCATCTGACGACGATCCGCCCTAGATCGGCGGGCGGAACGGGTGGGGCGGGGTCACTCCGGCGGGAGCGGCGGGAGCAGGTCGGCGGCGCGGGTGGCGACCTGTTGGGTGATCAGGGTGAGTGCGGCGGGGGCGGGCATCGGGGGCAGTGCTCGGCCGCCGCGCAGGCGCAGCGCGAGACGGCCGTCGGCCGCCTCGCGGGGACCCAGCACCCCGAGGTACGGGACGCGGCGTCGGGCCGCGTCCCGGATCCGGGCGCCCAGCGAGCCGGCGGCATCGACCTCGACCCGCAGCCCGGCGTCGACGGCACGCCGGGCCAGGTCGGCCGCCGCGTCGGCCTGAGCCTCGTGCACCGGCAGCAGCACCAGCTGCACCGGCGCGTACCAGGCCGGGAAGGCACCCTCGTGCACCTCGATGAGGTACGCGAACAGCCGCTCCATGCTGCCGACCAGGCTGCGGTGCACCATGACCGGCCGTCGCCGGCTGCCATCCGAGTCGGTGTACGACAGGTCGAACTTCTCGGGCTTGTCGAAGTCGAGCTGGATGGTGGAGATGGTCGACTCCCGACCGGCCGCGTCGACGATCTGAATGTCGATCTTCGGCCCGTAGAAGGCAGCCTCCCCCGGCGCCTCCACGTACTCCACGCCGGCCAGTGCGCCCCGGAGCAGCTCCTCGGCCAGGGCCCACTGCGCGTCGTCACCGACGTACTTCTCGCCCGGCCCACGCAGCGACAACCGGAAGCCCGCCGGGCGGACACCGAGCGCGGCGTGCGCGGCGCGAATCAGCCCGAGGATCTCGACGACCTCCTCGCCCACCTGCTCGGGCGCGCAGAAGGTGTGCGCGTCGTTGAGCGAGATGGCACGTACCCGGGACAGCCCACCGAGCACCCCGGACCGCTCCGAGCGGTACATCCCGCCCAGCTCGGCGATCCGCAGCGGCAGCTCCCGGTAGGAGCGGCCCCGAGCCCGGAAGACCAGCGCGTGGTGCGGGCAGAGCGCCGGTCGGAGCACGAACTCGTCGTCGGCGCTCAGCCGCATCGGCGGGAACATGTCGTCGGCGAAGTAGCCGAGGTGGCCGGAGAGTTCGAAGAGCTCGCGCTTGCCCAGCGGAGGCGAGTAGACGTGCTGGTGGCCGGAGCGGCGCTCCAGCTCCCGGACGTACTCCTCGACCGCGTGCCGGGCGGCGGCGCCCGCCGGCAGCCAGATCGGAAAGCCAGCGCCGGCCAGCGGATCGGAGACGAAGAGGTCCAGCTCACGGCCGAGCTTGCGGTGGTCGATCATGTCGCGCTCCTGGATCGGGTACGACCCGGAGGCGACCTGGTCACCGAACGCCGCGCGGCCCTCGGGGGCGGATCGCCCCGGGGCCTGGTCGACGGTGGTTACGTCAGAGCGGCGCGCCGGGGACACCCGGCGTCGTGGTCAGCACTACCGCTTTGCGCATGTGGCGACCGTACTCGTGGGGCGGTCGAGGACGCACCCGGATTTGCGACGGTGGCCGCGGTACAGGAGGGGCGGGCCGCCGGCGCGGGACCCGCCGGCGGCCCTGGGCGGCCCGAATCGTCAGGAACGGGGGACCCGACGGTGCTGGGGCCGCGACGACAACGGTACGCCGACGGACGCCGATCCGCCGACCGGCATGGGCCCGGCGAAAGGCCGCCGAGCCATCACCGAGCGGTGGGGCGACTCGTTACACCCGGGTGGCCCAGTGGTGTCGGCGGTCACGACGGGACGGGGCTGTCGACGGTGACGCCGGACACGCCGTCAGGCTCGGTACACCCAATCGGCCGCATCCGGCGAGGTGGCAGGCGTGCCCGAACTACTGACTGACGTCGCGTCGCCGACGTGGGCCTATCTTGCGCTGCTCGGCCTGCTGATCGCGGACGCCTTCGTCCCGGTGATCCCCACCCAGGTCGTCATGATCACCAGCGGTGCGCTCACCGTCTACGGCGGCCTCAGCCTGCCGGTCACCATCGGCGTCGGCGCGCTCGGCGTCTTCGCCGGTGACCTGGCCTGTTACCTGCTCGGCCGAGGTGCACCCGACCGGCGGGAGCCCCGGCACGCCGAGCCGAGTCGGGCCCGCCGGATGGCCAGCCGAGTCACGCAGGGCCTCCGCCAACCCGGGCCACTGGTGATACTGCTCTGCCGATTCGTCCCCGGCGGTCGGATGGCGGCCTGTTTCTCGGCCGGCCGCAGTCGCTACCCGTACCGGCTCTTCCTGCTCTACGAGACGGTCGCGGCGCTGGGCTGGGCCACCTACGGCGCGCTGGTCGGGCACCTGGGCGGCACGGCGCTGACCGAATCCGCGTGGCGGCTGGCCATCATCGCCACCGCCGCGGCGGGCGGCTTCGCCATCGCCGGGTGGGCCATGACCCTGGTCAGCGCCCGCCACGCCCGCACCGCCGCCGCGGACATCTCCATCGACTGAGTGTCGACGGCCCTGCGGGTATAAGCTGGCCTTATATTGACACGATGTGGGACGTCAAACTTCATCCTGCGGTCGAGGAGTGGTTCCTCGACCTGTGCAGGACGGATTCTCCCAGCGCCGACCTCATCAGTGAGGCCATCGATCTCCTCGCCGAACACGGGCCGGCACTGGGGCGTCCCCTGGTCGACCGACTCAAGGGGAGTTCCTTCCACCACATGAAGGAGCTTCGTCCTGGATCGGCCGGCGCCACGGAGGTCCGCATGATCTTCGCCTTTGATCCACTTCGAGAAGCGGTCTTCCTGGTCGCCGGCGACAAGTCCGGCCAGTGGCAGAGTTGGTACCAGACGGCCGTCCCCTTGGCGGACGAGCGATTCCAGGAGCACCTCTCCAGCTTGAAGGACGCACACAAATGAGCGGTGGAGTTGACTGGCGGGACGTCCAGGCGAAGGCCCGAGAAATCGATCCAGCCTGGGAGCACCCGGACCGGGTCACGCGTCGGGCTCGCCAACGTGAGCAGATGGTGGCATCGGTAAGCGGGGCGCGACTCGGGGAGATCCGCAAGCAACTGGGCATGACCCAGGCCCAACTGGCCGAGGCCGCAGGTTTGACCCAGGCGAGGATCAGCCAGATCGAGAATGGCGAGCACACCGGCCTGGAGACGCTTCGCGCCTACGTCACCGGCCTGGGGGGTCACCTCGACGTCGTCGCCCGCATCGGGAACATCCATCTGAACGTGGCCTGATCGGTCGGCTGCCGCCCTCCCCGGAGGGCCCCAGACATTGACGCCCCGGGTGATGTCCGGGTGCCTCTAGGGGTGGTCCCGGGGAAGAATTTCGGTGGTCGTCCCGGATCCGGCTGGGGCCCGTCCGGCGACAGGCTGAGGCATGCCTGGAACCCGGAACACCGGACTACTGGCCCTCGGCGGGATCGCCCTGGCGGCGCTGCTCGCCGTGGTCGGCCACCTCGACGTTGGCGACAATCTCGATCCGTTGACGCAGACCGTCAGCGACTTCGCGGTCTCCGACCGGGGTGGCGTCATCGACGTCGCCATGGTGCTGCTGGTGCTCGTCACCGTGGCGCTGCTGCACGGCCTGCGCCGCACCGGTCCACCCGGGCCAGGCTTCGGCTGGGCGGCCGAATTGCTGCTCGGCGCGTGGGCGGCCGGGCTGCTGCTGGCCGCGGTGGTACCCACGAACGACTTGGGCACGGCCATGAACACCGCCGCCTACGTGCACCGGTACGCCTCGGTGGTCGCCTTCCTGGCGTTGCCGGCCGGGGGCTGGCTGCTCGCCCGCCAGCGCGAACTGGCCCCCGCCGCCCGGACGCTGCGCACCCTCGTCCTGCTCAGCCTGGCCCTGGCGGCAACGATGATCGGGTCCGCCTACCTGGGCGACCGCATCCTGATCGGCCTGGTCGAACGCCTGCTCATCCTCACCGAAGTAGCGGTCCTCGGCACGCTCGCCTTGACCCTGACCCTGACCCGAACGCCCACCTCCGTCGATCATGCAGTTGCGGTCTCCCACAAAAGGGGCATAGCCGCATAAAAAGGCGACCATAACTGCATGATCGACGAGGCGGGGGGGCGAGGGCGGGGGCGGGGTGGGGTGGGGTGGGGACGGGCGGGGCGGGGACGGGCGGGGCTGGGGTTACTCCAGTTCGTGGAGCATTAGTTGGCGGGCTGCTTCGGTGATCGAGCCGGAGAGGCTCGGGTAGATGGTGATGGTCTGGGCCAGCTCGTTGACGGTCAGGTTGTTCTCGACCGCCATCGTGATCGGCAGGATCAGCTCGCTGGCCTTCGGAGCGACCACCACGCCGCCGATCACCTGACCGCTCGCCGGCCGGCAGAACAGCTTGACGAACCCGTCGGACAGGTCGTCCATCTTGGCCCGGGCATTGCCGGACAGCGGCAGCATCACCTGCCGGGCGGGCACCTTGCCGGCGTCCACCTCGTCCTGCGAGACGCCCACGGTGGCCAGCTCCGGGTCGGTGAAGACGTTCGCCGCGACGGTACGCAGCCGCAGCGGGCGGACCGCCTCGCCGAGGGCGTGCCACATCGCAATCCGGCCCTGCATGGCGGCGACGCTGGCCAGCAGCAGCACCCCGGTGCAGTCACCGGCGGCGTAGATGCCGGGCACGTTGGTCCGGGACACCCGGTCGACCGTCACGTAGCCACCCCGGCCCAGCTCCACGCCGTACTCGGCGAGGCCCAGGTCGGCGGTGTTGGGGATCGAGCCGACCGCGATCAGCGCGTGCGAGCCGGTGACCTTGCGGCCGTCGGAGAGCTCCACCTCGACACCATCGGCGGTACGCCGGACCGCGTCGGCCCGGGAGTTGTTGAGGATGCTCATGCCCCGGTTACGGAACACGCGCTCGATGGCCGAGGCCGCGTCGGCGTCCTCGTGTGGCATCACCCGGTCCCGGCTGGAGACCAGGGTCACCTCGACTCCCATCGCCAGGTATGCGCTGGCGAACTCGGCGCCGGTCACGCCGGAGCCGACCACGATCAGGTGCTCGGGCAGCTCGGGCAGGTCGTACACCTGGCGCCAGGTCAGGATGCGCTCACCGTCCGGGACGGCGGTGGGCAGCTGACGGGGCGTCGAGCCGGTGGCCACCAGCACGGAGGACGCGGCGATGGAGTATTCCTCCCCGCCGTCGGCGGGGGTGACGATGACCAGGTGGGTGTGCCCGAGGGCGTCCTCACCCAGCCGGGCGGTGCCGGCCACGAAGGTGACCCCCGCCTTGAGCAGCTTGGCGTGGATGTCCGCGGACTGGGCCAGCGCCAGCCGCTTGACCCGCTCGTGCACCGCGCGCGCGTCGACGGTGACCGCTTCCAGGCCATCCGAGTGCACCCCGAACTCCTCGGTGTCCCGGTAGCCGGTGACAACCCCCGAACTGGCGATGAAGGTCTTCGACGGCACGCAGTCGGAGAGCACGCAGGCCCCGCCCGCGCCGTCGGCCTCCACCACGGTGACATCGGCGTCCAGCTGGGCGGCGACCAGCGCCGCCTCGTACCCGGCCGGCCCCCCGCCGATGATCACGATCCGGCTCACAGCGTTCGCCCTTCGTCCATGCTCACAGTGACTTTCTTCTCCCGACCAAACCCGACACGCACCGTCGTATTCTCCCCCACCCGTCCGCCGGGCTATCGTCATCGCCGTGCGTCATCACGCCGCCTACGGCTCAAACCTGGACCCCGCCCGGATGCGCGCCTACTGCCCGCATTCGCCGATGGTGGGCACCGGCTGGCTGGAGGGATGGCGGCTGACCTTCGCCGGGGCGGACGTGATCGGCTGGGAGGGTGCGGTGAGCACCCTGGTCGAGTCCCCCGGTGACCGCGTCTTCGTGGCGATCTACGACATCCACCCGTACGACGCCGCCCAGCTCGACGAGATCGAGGGGGTGACCGCCGGCACGTACCGCAAGCTGCACGTCCGGATCTCCACCCTCGACGGCGATGTGACCGCGTGGATCTACGTCTTCAACGGGTACGAGGGCGGGCTGCCGACCTCGTGGTATCTGTCGGAGATCGCGAACGCCGCCGAGAAGGCGGGCGCGCCGGACGACTACGTCACCGAGCTGCGGGCCCGCCCCACCGGCACCGCGTCGGCCTAGAGGCTGTCGCACACCTCCAGTCTGCAACCGCAACCGGCTGGAGCGCCCGTCGGGCCCGACCGGGGTCGTCAATCACACACCAGCCGCCGGGACGACCAATTCGTACATGTCGGTCCACCGGGTCTCCCGCAGCCCCACCGAGTGGTAAAGCGACAGCGGGGCGGTCGGGTTGCTGAGATCCACTCCCAGGCCGGCCGTGTGCCGGCCCTTCCCGGCGTAGCAGGCGAAGGCGCGGCGCAGGAGCGCGGCACCCACACCGCGTCGACGGTACGCGGGCAGCACCGAGAGGCTCCGCACCCAGCCCTCCTGCCGGTCGAGCGCCTGATCCGACGACTGCAACGCGCCGGCCGGCACCCCGTCCACCTCGGCGACGAACCACTCGTCCCAGGCGGTCACGTCGCCGACCCGGGCCCGCCAGCGCTCGTACGACAGCGGCTCGTGATCGGGGGTGTCGCGGAACGCGACGTCATGGATCCGATGGAACTCCCGCAGGTCGGCCTCGTCGTCCGAGCGGACCGGGCGCACCGTCACCCCGGGCGGCGGGGACGGTTCGACGGGCAGGTCGGTCAACGGGCCACTCATCCGCACATACCGCTTGGTCAGGGTGAACCCGACCGCCCGCAGGTCCCGTTCCCAGTCGCGTTCCGGCGCGAAGACGGAGCACCGGACGGTGAGCGCGGGCAGGCCGCGCTCGGCCGCCCGCTCGGCGGTCCGGTCCAGTTGCCGGGCCAGCAGTGGCGCCCGGACGACGGCACCCCGCGTCGGATCGACGTACACCTCGACGAACTCCCGGCCGACCCCGGTCGGGTTGTCCACGGTCGACCAGCCGACGACCACGTCGTCCGGGTCGGTCGCCAGCCAGGAGTCCCGGGACGGGTCGACATAGGGGGCGGTCAGCGACGCCACCACGTCCTCCGCGTCGAAGTCGGGATAACCGATGGCGAAGGTGTCGGCGGCGTGCACCACCGCGAGGATCGCCGGGACGTCGTCGAGAATGGGCCGACGCGCGGTCCAGCCAGCGGGAAGGGTCACGGCAGGTCATCCTGGCAGCCGCCCGCGGCCAGCGCCGCCCATTTTCGCCGGCCCGGCGGTCAGGCTCGTACGGGGGCCAGGTCGGCGCGGGTGCGGTGCAGCAGCTCCACCAGCTCGGCGCCGTCGGCGGGCCCGAGCGCAGCGAACGCCGGAGCGGCCAGCCGGTCGGTCACCGCTTCGGCCCAGAGTCGGCGACGCACCAGCGGCCCGACCGGCGGGTACGGTGGCGGCCAGCCGCAGGCCACCGCCCCGGCCTCCCCCTCGGGCCCGGCCAGCACCGCCTCCAGCGGGGACATACCGCTGGCCCGCACCGCCAGCAGATAGGCGCCGGTGAAGTGTTCGCGGAGCAGTCGCAGCCCGGCGGCGCTCCGGGCGCCCGGGGACAGATCCGGCAGCGGCATGGCCCGCCAGGCGGCGAAGAGCGGCATGCCGCTCGCCTCCGCCGCCGCCACCACCCGGTCGACCAGCCCGGCCAGGCGCTCGGCCCCGGGCAGTGGGCCCAGGTGCTGCGCGCCCCAGCGACAACACTCGGCGAGGCTCGCAGCGGCCACCTCGGCCGGGCGGACGACCCGGGCCGCGGCGTCCCAGCCGTCGGCCACCGCGTCCGGGGCGATGAAGCCGAGGGCAGCGGCAGCCGTCTCGGCCCGTACGGCGCCGAGCGCGCCGGCCCGGCCGCTGATGTAGAAGGCCCAGCCGGAGATGCCGAGCAACCGGGCCCGGCGCAGCGTGGTCGGGCACCGGCTGAACGCGTCGCCCAGGTCGAGCGCGACCGGCTTGCTGGCGGCGGCGACCTGCTCCGGCGTCATCCGGGCGCCACCACGCCGCGCCCCGACCGGTCGCTCGCCGTGGCACGAGACCCGGCCACCCGGGTCGGGGTCGCCGGCTGGGGACGGGTCGCCCGCTCGTCGTCGTCCATCGATGTCAGTCTGCCGGGCCGCCGCCCGTGTCCGCAGTCCCCTCTTCGGCCTCCAACGCCTCGACGGCCGCCTCGACCTCGCCCGCGCGCCGACGGGCCACGGTGACCGCCCGCTCGGCCGCGCGTCGGGCCAGCTTGGCCCGGCTGAGATCCTGCTCGGCGACCGCCCGCCGCCGCTCCAGCTCAGCCAGCTCGGTCTCGATCGCGTCGAGTGCGGTGGCGCCGTCCCGCTCCTGCCCGGCCGCCTCGGTCAACTCGGTCTCGGCCCGCTCCTGGTCGGTCCGCGCCCTGGTCAACTCCCGTTCCAGTGCCCGCCGCTGCCGGGCACGCTCGGCCCGGGCCGCCCGCTGCGCCGCCCGTTCCGCCTGCGCGGCACGCTCCGCGGCCCGGTCGGTCGGCGCGGCCCGGTCCGTCCGCGGCGTCGCGTCGGGGTTCGCCCGCTGTGTGCCGGGTCGGCGGGCCGGGCGTTCCACCGCCGGCTCCTCGTCGTCGCTGGTGACCAGCCGCAGTTGTGGGCGGGGCACCTCACCGAAGCCGGCATAGCTGGCCGCCCGGAGCAGGCGGCCGGCCCGGACCTGCTCGGCGACCTCGGCATCGGAGAGTGCCGCGTTCAGGGTCGCCTCGACCTCGCCGAGCGGCAGCTTGCCGGTCGGCGGTGCGTCCGGCTCCGCGGCGGCGAGCTTGCGGACCTCGGCGACCAGGGCACCGACCACCGCGCGGCGCTGGGCGGACAGCTCCCGGAGCCGGGGCCCGCGTAGCTCCCGCTGGGCGGCGCGCAGCGCGTCAGCGAGTTCGACCAGGTCGGCGACCAACTCGGGTCGGTGGATGGCGAGCAGGTTCACCAGCCACGCGGACACCGTGGGTCGGCGCAGCCGGGCCAGCTGCCGGGCGGAGGTCGGATCGCCGGCACGTCGGGCCTCGGCCACGGCGGCGTCCCGGGCGGCCACGAACCGCTCCGGTGGGGTGCGGTAGAGCTGCTGCACCAGCTCCGGGGAGGGGCCGGCCATCGCGTCAGACGTCCACCCGGCTGCCGGGCTCCAGCCGCTGGTACTCGGTGCCCGACAGAGCGGTGTACTGCCGGTCGAGGACGCCCAGGCCGTTGTCGTTGAGCAGCGCGTCGTGCAGCGCGTACGCGCGTCGGGGTGCGACCGCCCGGATGAAGTCGACCACTTCGGAGAACTTCGACCAGGGCGCGTGGATCGGTGCGAAGAGCGTGTCGATCGGCGTGTCCTCGGGCACCACGAGGGAGTCGCCCGGGTGGTAGACCACGTCGTTGATCAGGAATCCCAGGTTGTCCACCACGGGGATGTCCGGGTGGATCACGGCGTGCCGCCCGCCGTAGGCGCGGACCGCCACTCCGGCGGCGGTGAACGACTCGCCGGGCGCGACGGGGCGCAACGCCTCGGCCGCGTCACCGAGGGTGTCGGCGAGCGAGGCGGGCCCGTGGATTGGGAACGGCCGCCGGTCGAGCTGTCCGCGTACCGCCGCCACGTCGAGGTGGTCGGGATGTTCGTGGGTGATCAGCACCGCGTCCGCCCCGTCCAACGCCGCCGGATCGCTGAACACACCGGGGTCGACGACGAGCACTCCCCCGTCGTGTTCCACCCGCAGGCAGGAATGGGCGTACTTGGTGAGCCGCATCGTGACTCCTCGCATATCGAATCGTGACGTCCTCAGCGCAGTCTGCCGGAACCAGCCGGCGAGCGCGCCGCGTCCGAGGTATCGCCACACCGGTTGACGACGATGGGAGCGGGGATGGACGGACGGGTAGGGCAGCGCCGCGTCGCGCTGCTTGCGGCATTGGGAATGACGGCGGCGCTGGCGCTGGCGGGCTGCGGCTCCAGCGACAGCGGGCAGGACGGTGCGAAAGGCACGGCGGCCGAGGCACCGGCGATCGGCAACGGGTCGCAGGGCCTCAGCGACGCCGACAAGGGCAGCGGCGCGAAGGCGGCGGAGGCGGCCGGGGCCGGTGCCCCGGACCTGCGGGTCGACCAACGGGCGATCATCTACACCGGAACGATGCGGGTGCAGGTGGACGATGTGGACGCTGCCGCTCGCGAGGTCACCGCCGCGGTCACCCGGGCCGGTGGCTTCATCGGCGGTGACCAGCGGCGCAGCGCCGAGGCCGACGCGGTGGCGGAGTTGGAGCTGCGGGTGCCGGCCGCGAAGTTCGCCGGCGTGGTGGAGGAGGTCGCGAATCTCGGCCGGCAGCAGAGCCGGGAGATCAACACCCAGGACGTCACCGAGGAGACCGTCGACCTGGATGCTCGGATCACCAGTCAGCGGGCCAGGGTGGACAGCGCCCGTCGGCTGCTCGCCCGGGCCAGCTCGATCACCGATCTGGTGTCGCTCGAGAACGAGCTGGGTCGCCGGGAGGCCGACCTGGCCTCGCTGGAGGCCAAGAAGCGGCGGCTGGCCGACCTGACCGCCCTCTCCACGATCACCGTGTCGCTCGCCGGGCCGGCAGCGAAGACCGACGACGAGGAGGACGAGACCGGCTTCCTGGTCGGGCTGCGCAACGGCTGGAAGGCGTTCGTCGTCTCGCTGACCGTCCTGCTCACCGTCCTGGGCGCGCTGCTGCCCTGGATGGTCGCGCTCGGCGTACCGCTGGCGCTGCTCTTGCTGGTGCTGCGCCGGCAGCGGCGGAAGGCGCCGGCTCTGGTGGCGACCCCGGCCGCTCCGGTCAGCGCACCGCCGCCAGTGCCCGCAGCGCGGTCTGGACCATGACGCGTACGCCGGCCGGGATGGCCCGCTCGTCCACGTCGAAGGACGCGCGGTGCAGGTCGACGTTGGGGCCGGAGCGGCCCACGCCGAGCCGGGCGAGGGCGCCGGGGACGTACTCCAGATACCAGGAGAAGTCCTCGCCGCCCATGCTCTGCGGCGTCTCGGCGATCCCCTCCGGGCCGAGCGCGGCGGAGGTGGCCGCGGTCAGCACCTGAATCGCCCGGGAGTCGTTGCACACCGGCGGCCGGCCGCGCAGGTACTCCAGGTCGACCGTGGCGCCGGTCGGGGCGATCACGTCCCGGACCACCTGGGCCACGATCTTCGGAGCCTGCTCCCAGGTGTCGCGGTCCATCACCCGAAGGGTGCCGGAGGCGCAAGCCTCGGAGGGGATGACGTTGTAGCGGGTGCCGGCCGACGCGTGGCCGAAGACCAGCAGCAGCCCGCTGTTGGCCGGCACCCGGCGGCTGACCAGGGCCGGCACCTCGGTGATCAGGCGGCCGAGCGCGTCGACCAGGTCGACGGTCAGGTGCGGACGGGCGGTGTGCCCGCCGGGGCCGGAGAGCCGGACGGTCACGTTGTCGGCGGCCGCGGTGATCGGGCCGACCCGCAGGCCGACCTGACCCACCGGCAGGTTCGGGTCGCAGTGCAGGGCGAAGATCTGCACCACGTCGTCCAGGCCGCCGGCCTCGATGACCTCCAGCGAGCCGCAGGGCAGGATCTCCTCGGCCGGCTGGAAGATGAGCCGGACCCGGCCGTCCAACTCGCCAAGGTCGGCGAGCTGGGCCAGCAGCATGCCGACGCCGAGCAGGATCGACGTGTGCACGTCGTGCCCGCAGGCGTGGCAGACGCCTTCCACGGTGGACCGGTACGGCACGTCCTTGGGATCGTCGAGCGGCAGGGCGTCGATGTCGGCGCGCAGCGCGACGACCGGGCCGTCGGGACGGCCGTTGACGTCGCAGATCACGCCGTTGCCCTTGGGCAGCAGCCGCGGGTGCAGACCGGCCAGCGAGAGCTCCCGGGCGATCAGGGCGGCCGTCTCGAACTCCGTGCCGGAGAGCTCGGGGTGCGAGTGGAGGTGACGGCGGGTGGCGATCAACCCGGGTACCCGGAGCGCGAGGAGGTGGTCCAGGTCGCGGGGCAGCGGCTGGGACCCGGACGGCAGCTCCGGCAAGGACGACGCCAGCTGGCTACCGGTGGGCAGCGTCAACGCACTCGTCACGTCGAATTCTCGATCACTAGAGATGGATGGATCATCGGGGACAGCAGACAGCCTAGACCTCCGGCGGTGACGCTGCGCAACCTCGTTACGGTAATGATCAGGGAGCACAGCGTCACGTATGCCCTGCTCGGAGCGCTCAGAGGTGAGTGGGACAGCAGGTAGATCGCGGTCGAACCCCATCACCTGCCCCTCACCTCCTACAACGCGTAACCGACCCGGGCGATCAAGAATGCCGGCGCGGCTCACCGACCCTCGTTGCGAATTGTCGCATTAGTCGGTCTGGTGAACTGACAGTCCGTCAATTAGCCGACCACTCTCCACAACCGGCCGAAAAGACGCTCACACACGCGGACCTGTCACGACCGCACAGGGTGTGCGTCCCGGTTCACCCGGTCGAGGTACCCGTAAACCTGGCAGGCACACCCCGATCGGCGCCAACGGCCGGTCGGTCAGAACCGGTCGGTGGGCCGGTACAGCCCCCACGCCTCGCGCAGCGTCCCGCAGACCTCGCCCACCGTGGCCCGGGCGCGCAGCGCCTCCCTCATCGGGTAGAGCACGTTCTCGGTGCCGTCCGCGGCGGCCCGCAGCTCGGCGAGAGAACGCGCCACCGCGTCGCCGTCCCGCTCGGCACGCAGCCGGGCCAGCCGCTCGCCCTGCGCGGCCTCGATCGTCGGGTCCACCCGCAGCGGCTCGTACGGCTCCTCCTCGTCCACGGCGAACCGGTTGAGCCCGACCACCACCCGCTCGCCCGAGTCGATCTCCTGGGCGATCCGGTACGCCGACTGCTCGATCTCCCGCTTCTGGAACCCGGCCTCGATCGCATCCACCGCCGAACCGTGGTCGGCAACCCGCTCCATCAGCTCGATGACCGCGGCCTCGATCTCGGCCGTCATCGCCTCCACCACGTACGAACCGGCGAACGGGTCGACGGTGGCGGTGAGGTCCGTCTCGTACGCCAGCACCTGCTGGGTACGCAGCGCGAGCCGCGCGGCCTTCTCGGTGGGCAGCGCGATCGCCTCGTCGAAGCTGTTGGTGTGCAGCGACTGGGTGCCGCCGAGCACCGCGGCCAGCCCCTGCACCGCCACCCGGACGAGGTTGACCTCCGGCTGCTGGGCGGTGAGCTGCACACCGGCGGTCTGGGTGTGGAAGCGCAGCATCATCGACTTCGGGTTCTTGGCACCGAAGTCGTCGCGCATGAGTCGGGCCCAGATCCGCCGGGCGGCGCGGAACTTCGCCACCTCCTCCAGCAGCGTGGTGCGGGCCACGAAGAAGAACGACAGCCGGGGCGCGAAGTCGTCCACCGCGAGCCCGGCGGCCAGCGCGGCCCGGACGTACTCCACGCCGTTGGCCAGGGTGAACGCGATCTCCTGCGCGGGCGTCGCGCCGGCCTCTGCCATGTGGTAGCCGGAGATGGAGATGGTGTTCCACTTCGGCACCTCCTTGCGGCAGTAGGCGAACGTGTCGGCCACCAAGCGCAGTGAGGGCTTCGGCGGATAGATGTACGTCCCGCGGGCGATGTACTCCTTGAGAATGTCGTTCTGGATGGTGCCGTTGAGCGCCGCGCCGGGCACCCCGTTCTCCTCGGCGACGAGCTGGTAGAGCAGCAGCAGCACCGATCCGGGCGCGTTGATGGTCATCGAGGTGGAGACCTTGTCCAGCGGGATGTCGGCGAAGAGCAGCCGCATGTCCTCGATGGAGTCGATGGCCACACCGACCTTGCCGACCTCGCCGTGCGCGATCGGGTCGTCGGAGTCGTACCCCATCTGGGTCGGCAGGTCGAAGGCGACCGAGAGGCCCATCGTGCCGGCGCGCAGGAGCTGGTGGTACCGCGCGTTCGACTCGGTGGCGGTGCCGAAGCCGGCGTACTGCCGCATCGTCCACGGACGGGAGGTGTACATCGTGGGGTAGACCCCCCGGCTGTACGGGAATTCGCCGGGGCCGCCCAGCCGGGAGTCCAGGTCCTCCGGAAGGTCGGCCGCCGTGTAGACGCCCTTGATCGGGAAACCGGACTCGCTTGACCGCCGTTCGTTCATCCCCGGATGGTAGGACGCGCGGCCGTGCCGTCGGGTGAGGGATACCGCACAGCGAGTCCCGACCGGTCGACAGGAGGTGAACGGCCGGCCACGTTCTGTCGTCCTGGATAAACGTCCGTCGCGTCGGCTTTCGCATCGGGCGTCGGAACCAGCAAGATAGGGGGGTTGTGTCCCAGCCCCCCTCGATTTCCCCCGGTGGCTTTTCTGTGACTCAGATCCCGACGTGGAGCGGCGGACCAGTCAGTCCCGCCAACGGACGCGCGGCACCCGGCACCACCATCGGTGGCCGGTACTCGCTGCGGTCCTCGGTGGGCAACGGCGGCATGGGTACGGTGTGGCGCGCCACCGACACCCTGCTCCGCCGGGACGTGGCGGTGAAGGAGGTCGTCCTGCCCCCGGGGCTGGCCCCCAGCGACCGCGACGCGATGTACGAGCGCACCCTGCGCGAGGCCCGCGCCGCCGCCGCCATCCAGCACCCCGCGGTCGTGCAGGTGTACGACGTGGTCACCGAGGCCGGTCGGCCGTGGATCGTCATGGAGCTGCTGGACGCCCGCAGCCTCGCCGACATGGTGATCGAGGACGGGCCGGTCGCGCCCCGCGCGGTTGCCAAGATCGGCATCGCGTTGCTCGGCGCGCTGGAGGTGGCCCACGCGATGAGCGTGCTGCACCGCGACGTCAAGCCCGCCAACGTGCTGATCTGCTCCGACGGGCGCTGCGTGCTGACCGACTTCGGGGTCGCGCGGATGCCGACCGACGTGCAACTCACCACCCCCGGCATGGTGCTCGGCTCGCCGCACTTCATCTCGCCGGAACGCGCCATGGGGCAGGATTTCGGCCCGCCCAGCGACCTCTTCTCGCTCGGTGTGACGCTCTACACGGCGGTGGAGGGGCGACCCCCGTTCGACAAGGGCGACCCCATCGAGACCATGCACGCCGTGGTCGAGGACCCGCCGGCACCGCCGCAGCGCAGCGGGCCGCTGACCCGGGTGCTGATGGGGCTGTTGGAGAAGGACCCGGCCCGCCGGCTGGACGTGCACACCTCCCGGGCCATGCTGCGGGAGCTGCTCGCCGGCCCGCTGGGCAGCACCGCCACCGCCGTGCACTCGGTCACCGACCCGTACGCGGTGGTGCCGGTGCAGCAGCGCCCGGCGCCCGTGCCGCCGCCCCAGCCCGAGCCCAAGCCGGACAGCCAGATCGGCGGCCGGGCGATGCTCGCCCCCAACGAGTCGCTGACCGACCGGTTGGCCGCGCCACGCAGGGGCGACCGTCCGCAGCCGGCCGCCGCCGGCGCCACCGGCCTGGACGACACCAGCGCCGACGCGCTCGCCGGCCCACTGCACACCCCCACCGGCGCGATGCCGGTCCCCGGCCGACCCGCCGGCGGGCGCACCTATGGCGGCAACGCCGACGCCACCCAGCGAGTGGACGCCGGTGGGCACCCGGACGCCACCCAGCGGGTCACCTACGGCAGCCGGCCGGACGCCACCCAGCAGGTCAGCTACGGCGGCGCTCCGGACGCCACGCAGCGCGTCGGCGGCACCTACGGCGGCGGCAACCAGTGGTCGGTGCCCGGCACCGGCCAGCCCTGGGCCACCCCGGGCGACACCTCGGGCGGCGGCGCACTCGGCAAGGTCCGCGCCACCGGCGGCCAACTGGTCACCACGGTCAAGGGCTGGCCGCGCAAGGTGCAGCTCGCCGCTGCCGGCGGGGTGGCCGTGGTGCTGCTGCTCGTCATCGTGGCGCTGTCCAGCGGCGGCGACGAGCCTCCGCCGAGCGTGCCGCAGGCGCAGCCCACCCCGTCGGCCCCGGCCGGCCCAGGGGTGGAGATGCAGGAGCACTCCGCCCGAGGCGTGCAGGTGATGGTGCCGAAGGGCTGGAAGAAGGCCACCGGCGGCAGCTACACCGATTACGTCGACCCCGAGGACGACGGCCGCAAGATCCGCATCCTCACCGAGAAGTGGACCGGGACGCCCACCCGCTGGGCGGAGAGCGCACAGAATTTCCTCCGCACCAAGAGCACGACCTGCAAGAAGCCGTACGAGCAGGTGGCCCTCAACGAGCAGGAGTGGGCGGGCGGCCCGGGCGTCGAATTCGAGTACACCTGCGGCACCGGTGGCGACATGCGCCACGGGGTGTGGCGCGCGATGGTCAAGGACGGCAAGTCCTACTCGTTCTACCTCTCCGCCACCGAGGAGAAGTTCGCCGAGAGCAAGCCGATCTTCGACGAGATGGTGCACACGTTCCAGCTCACCGGGAACGGCTGAGCCGGAGGGAACCGACAGCGGTGATCCGCCGCCGTGCTATCAAGAGGCATGGCGGCGGACACCACTGACATCGACGACATTCGCGAGCAAGCCCGGCGCTGGCTGGCCGACGACCCCGATCCGGCCAGCCGGGCCGAGCTGACCGCGGTGCTCGACGGCCTGCCGGCGAGCGCACCTGAGCTGGCCGACCGGTTCGCCGGGCCGCTCACCTTCGGCACCGCGGGCCTGCGCGGCCCGCTGCGCGCCGGCCCGAACGGCATGAACCTCGCCGTGGTCACCCAGGCCGCCGCCGGGCTCATCCGCTGGCTCGCGGCCCAGGGCGGCACCGGCCCGCTGGTGATCGGGTACGACGCCCGGCACGGCTCCCGGGCGTTCGCCGAGCGGACCGCCCAGGTGGCTACCGGAGCCGGCCGGCCGGCACTACTGCTGCCCCGCCCCCTGCCCACCCCGGTGCTGGCGTACGCGGTGCGTGAACTCGGCGCGGTTGCCGGCGTGATGGTCACGGCCAGCCACAACCCGCCGCAGGACAACGGCTACAAGGTCTACCTCGGTGCCGAGCTGGGCGGCGAGCTGGGCGCGGGTGCGCAGATCGTGCCACCGGCCGACGCCGGTATCGAAGCCGCCATCCGGGCGGTCGGCCCGCTGATGCAGGTGCCGCTGGGCCAACCCGGTCAGGTGCTCGGTGACGACCTGGTCGCCTCGTACGTCGAGCGGGCCGTCGCGGTGATCGCGCCGGACGGCCCCCGGGACCTGACGGTGGCGTACACGCCGCTGCACGGGGTGGGCGCCACGGTGCTCACCGCCGCCTTCGCCCGGGCCGGCTTCCCGGTGCCCGGCGTGGTGCCCGAGCAGGCCGAGCCGGACCCGGCGTTCCCCACCGTGTCGTTCCCCAACCCGGAGGAGCCGGGTGCGGTGGACCGGCTGATCGCCCTGGCCGATACGACCGGCGCCGACCTCGCCATCGCCAACGACCCGGACGCGGACCGCTGCGCCGTGGTGGTCCGGTCCGCTGCGGCGAGTTGGCGGATGCTGCGCGGGGACGAGGTGGGCACGCTGCTCGCCGACCACCTGATGCGGCGCGGCGTGACCGGCCTCTACGCCACCACGATCGTCTCGTCGTCGCTGCTGCGGGCGATGTGCGCGGCCCGCGGCCTGCCCTACGACGAGACGCTGACCGGCTTCAAGTGGATCGTCCGAGCCGGCGGTGGAAGCGCACCGCTGGTCTTCGGCTACGAGGAGGCGCTCGGCTACTGCGTCGCCCCGGACCACGTACGGGACAAGGACGGCATCACCGCGGCGCTGACCGTGGCCGAGCTGGCCGCCGGCCTCAAGGCGCAGGGGCGCACGCTGACCGACCGGCTGGACGAGCTGGCCGCCGAGTTCGGCGTGCACCACACCGACCAGCTCTCGGTCCGGGTGGACGACCTGCGGGAGATCACCGATGCGATGGCCCGGATCCGGGCCGTCACCCCAACCACCCTGCTGGGCGCGCCGGTGACCGAGACGCAGGATCTGCTGCCCGAATCGGACGTGGTGATCCTGCGTACCGGAAAGGCCCGGGTGGTGATCCGCCCCTCCGGCACCGAGCCCAAGCTCAAGTCGTACCTCGAGGTGGTGGAACCGGTCACCGACGGCGACGTGCCCGCGGCCCGCACCCGTGCGGACGCGGCGATCGCGCAGCTCCGCAGCGAGATCGCCGACGCCCTCGGCCTCTGACCCCCGGGTCAGGCCCGCTTGCCCAGGGCCTGGTCCACGGCTATGCCGAGGGCGGCCACCACCAGGCCCACGGAGGGGCGGACCACCGAGTCGTCGACGCTCACCTCACCGGAGAAGCCGGCACCGGTGGCGATCTCCGCCAACCGGAGGCGGGCGTCGCCGGCGGCCTCGTCGCTCACCCCGAGCGCGGATTCCATCCGCAGCACCGCGACCAGGGTGGCCAGCGCGGCGGTGCGCTCGTCCGGTGCCGCCGCGCCGGTCAGCGCCTCGGCCAGCCGCTGCCGGGTGTCCGCCTCGACGGAGGCGTCCACCACCGGGTAACGGTGGACGTGGATGAAGCCCAGCTCGGTCTCGTCGACGTCGCGGATCACGCCCTGTCGGCACAGGTCACCGAGGATCCGGTCCCGCAGACCGTGCCGCAGCCGCTGCACCCAGGAGGCCGGCGTGTGCGGAGTGTCGGCGGCGATCCGGCCGAGCACCTCGTCGGTGACCGGCTCGCCGGTGGGCGTCGGGTCGACCACCGACAGGGACCCCTGGTCGTACGCGATCCGACCGGCCAGAGCCAGCTCGACCAGCACCGCCGCGGCCATGCCCAGGTCCAGGCTGATCCGCGGCATGGTGGCCTTGCCGGTCGTGTCGTCGTACGCGAGCAGCAACAGCTCTTCGGCGAGCGCAACACCAGTCATGGCCGCAGACGGTAGCGGGTCCGCGCACCCCGTGCGCGGACCCGCCCGGACTCGGCACCGACGGATGGCGGATCAGAACCGGGGCATGCCGCCGAACTGACGGTCGCCAGCGTCACCGAGGCCGGGGACGATGAACATGCGGTCGTTGAGCCCCTCGTCGATCGCGGCGGTGACCAGCCGCAACGGCAGGCCGGAGCGTTCCAGCCGCTCGATGCCGACCGGAGCGGCGAGCACGCAGAGCACGGTGATGTCCGTGCAGCCGCGGTCGGCCAGCAACTGGCAGCAGTGCTCCAAGGAGCCGCCGGTGGCGAGCATCGGGTCGAGCACCAGCACCGGCAGCCCGGCCAGGTCGCGCGGCAGCGACTCCATGTACGCGCGGGGCTCGTAGGTCTCCTCGTCGCGGGCCAGGCCGACGAAGCCCATGGAGGACTCGGGCAGCAGGCCCAGCGCGGCGTCCGCCATGCCCAGGCCGGCCCGCAGCACCGGCACCAGCAGCGGCGGGTTGGCGAGCCGGGTGCCCTCGGTGCCGGTGACCGGCGTCTGCACCGGGTACCGCTCGACCGGGAAGGAGCGCGCTGCCTCGTACACCAGCATGGTGGTCAGTTCGTGCAGCGCGGCGCGGAAGGTCGAGGAATCGGTGCGCGCGTCCCGCATGGCGGTCAGCCGAGACTGGGCCAGCGGGTGGTCAATGACGTGTACATCCACGATCGCTCAACCTACCGGTCCGTTCGGTACGGCGTTGCGGGTGCGGTCGGACCAGCGACGCCGCTCACCCTGGCACCTCCCGCTGGCCGCTCGTGAGCAAGATCACTCGGCGGTCCGGTGCGTAGACTTCGGGGCATGACGGCGACAGCGACGTCGGCCCGGTCGGAGCTCTCCGAGCTGGGACGATCCGAGACCGCTCTGCGGACCTTCCTGCACGGCCTGCCGGGCGTGGACCAGGTCGGCGCGGAGCAGCGGGCGGCACAGCTCGGCACCCGCTCCATCAAGACCACCGCCAAGGCCCAGGCGATCGACCTGGCGATCCGGATGGTCGATCTGACCACCCTCGAAGGGGCGGACACCCCGGGCAAGGTGCGCGCTCTCGCCGCTAAGGCGCTGCGACCAGACCCGGCCGACCCGTCGTGCCCGCACGTCGGCGCGGTCTGCGTCTACCCGGCGATGGTCCCGTACGTGGCCGAGGTGCTGCGCGGCTCAGGCGTGCACCTGGCCAGTGTGGCGACCGCGTTCCCGTCGGGTCAGGCCCCGCTGGAGATCAAGCTGGCCGACACCCGGGCCGCCGTCGCGGCCGGCGCCGACGAGATCGACATGGTGATCAACCGGGGTGCGTTCCTGTCCGGGCGGTACAAGGAGGTCTACGACGAGATCGTGGCCACCAAGGAAGCCTCCGGGGACGCCCACCTCAAGGTGATCCTGGAGACCGGCGAGCTGGCCACCTACGACAACGTCCGGCGGGCCTCCTGGCTGGCCATGCTGGCCGGCGGCGACTTCATCAAGACCTCCACCGGCAAGGTCCCGATCGCGGCGACCATGCCGGTGAGCCTGGTGATGCTGGAAGCGGTCCGCGACTTCCGCGAAGCGACCGGGCGGCAGGTGGGCGTCAAGCCCGCCGGTGGCATCAAGACCACCAAGGACGCGATCAAGTACCTGGTGATGGTCAACGAGACCGTCGGCCCGGACTGGCTCGACCCGGACTGGTTCCGCTTCGGCGCGTCCAGCCTGCTCAACGACCTGCTGATGCAGCGCACCAAGCTGACGACCGGCACCTACTCCGGTCCCGACTACTTCACCCTGGACTGATAGCCGATGTTCGAATATGCACCCGCCCCCGAGTCCCGCTCGGTGGTGGACCTCAAACCCTCGTACGGGCTGTTCATCGACGGTGAGTTCGCCGACCCGACCGACGGCGGCAGCTTCAAGTCGATCAACCCCGCCTCCGAGGAGGTGCTGGCCGAGGTCGCCGAGGCCGGCGCCCAGGACGTGGACCGCGCGGTCCGCGCCGCCCGGAAGGCGTACGACAAGGTCTGGGGCCCGATGTCGGGCCGGGACCGGGCGAAGTACCTGTACCGGATCGCCCGGCTCATCCAGGAGCGCTCCCGCGAGCTGGCCGTTCTGGAATCGCTGGACAACGGCAAGCCGATCCGCGAGTCCCGCGACGTCGACCTGCCGCTGGTCGCCGCGCACTTCTTCTACTACGCGGGCTGGGCCGACAAGCTGGAGCACGCCGGCTTCGGCGCGAACCCGCGACCCATCGGCGTGGCCGCGCAGGTCATCCCGTGGAACTTCCCGCTGCTCATGCTGGCCTGGAAGATCGCCCCGGCGCTCGCCGCAGGCAACACGGTGGTGCTGAAGCCGGCCGAGACCACCCCACTGACCGCGCTGCTCTTCGCCGAGATCTGCCAGCAGGCCGAACTGCCGGCCGGTGTGGTCAACATCCTCACCGGCGCCGGCGACACCGGCCGCGCGCTCGTCGAGCACACCGGCGTGGACAAGGTGGCGTTCACCGGTTCCACCGAGGTCGGCCGGGCCATCGCCCGATCGGTCGCCGGCACCCGCAAGAAGCTCACCCTGGAGCTGGGCGGCAAGGCCGCCAACATCGTCTTCGACGACGCCCCGATCGACCAGGCAGTCGAGGGGATCGTGAACGGCATCTTCTTCAACCAGGGCCACGTCTGCTGCGCCGGTTCCCGCCTGCTGGTCCAGGAGAACGTGGCCGACCGGGTGCTGGAGTCGCTGAAGCGGCGGATGGCCCAGCTCCGGGTCGGCGACCCGCTGGACAAGAACACCGATGTCGGCGCGATCAACTCCGCCGCGCAGTTGGAGCGGATCCGCGAGCTGTCCGACGCCGGCTCGGCCGAGGGCGCCGAGCGCTGGTCGCCGCCCTGCGAGTTGCCCGACCGGGGCTTCTGGTTCGCGCCGACCATCTTCACCGGGGTCACCCAGGCGCACCGGATCGCCCGCGAGGAGATCTTCGGTCCGGTGCTGTCGGTGCTCACCTTCCGCACCCCGGCCGAGGCCGTGGAGAAGGCCAACAACACGCCGTACGGGCTGTCGGCGGGGATCTGGACCGACAAGGGCTCCCGGATCCTTTGGACGGCCGACCGGCTGCGCGCCGGGGTGGTCTGGGCCAACACGTTCAACAAGTTCGACCCCACCTCGCCGTTCGGCGGCTACAAGGAGTCGGGCTACGGTCGCGAGGGCGGCCGCCACGGGCTGGAGGGCTACCTCAATGTCTGAGCGGGTCGCGGTACGCAAGACGTACAAGCTCTTCATCGGCGGGAAGTTCCCGCGCAGCGAGTCGGGACGGTCGTATCTCGTGCAGTCCTCGAATGTGTCACTGGCCTCCCGCAAGGACGCCCGGGACGCGGTGGTCGCCGCCCGCGCCGCCGTCAAGGGCTGGGCCGGGGCGACCGCGTACAACCGGGGTCAGATCCTCTACCGCGCCGCCGAGATGCTGGAGGGCCGCCGCGAGCAGTTCGTCGCCCTCGGCGTACCGGGCGACGAGGTGGACGCCGCGGTGGACCGTTGGGTCTGGTACGCGGGCTGGTCCGACAAGCTCCCCCAGGTGTACGGCGGCGCCAACCCGGTCGCCGGGCCGTACTTCAATCTGTCCGCGCCCGAGCCGACCGGCGTGGTCGCGGTGGTCGCCCCGGAGCGCCCGGCGCTGCTCGGCCTGGTCAGCGTGGTCGCCCCGGCGATCGTCAGCGGCAACACGGTGGTGGTGGCGGCCTCGTCCTCCGAGCCGCTGGCGGCGGTGACGCTGGCCGAGGTGCTGGCCACCTCGGACCTGCCCGGTGGGGTGGTCAACATCCTCACCGGCAGGATCACGGAGACCGCACCGACCCTGGCCGCGCACATGGACGTCAACGCGATCGACCTGAGCGGGGTGAGCGACACCTCGCTCGCCACCGAGCTGGAGGTCAAGGCCGCGGAGAACCTCAAGCGGGTGCTCCGGCCGGTCCCGGCCGACCACGACTGGTCCGCCGACCCGGGCCTGGCCCCGATGACCAGCCTGCTCGAGACCAAGACCGTGTGGCATCCCAAGGGGGTGTGATCGCTTCTCGGGCTACGGGTCTTCGGGTCTTCGGGGGAGCCCCACTCACTCCGGGCGGTCAGGCTTGATCGCTCCGCGGGTGGGACTTCCCCGGAAACCCTGACCTGGAGCTTCGTCGTGCTGGCGCTAGTGCTGGCGCTGGCCCGGCCATCGGCCAGCGGCCAGCGAGGCGCGTCTGCCGTCTCAAGATCCACGCAACTTCAGGGATGTTGCTGCCTCCTGCACGTTGGAGGCAGCAACATCCCTGTTCTTGTGCGGATCTTGCGCTGACCCGCCGCCTCCGGCGCGGTGCGCCGCCTCCGGCCGCGGTGCGCCGCCTCCGGCCGCAGTGCGCCGCCTCCGGCCGCAGTGCGCCGCTTCCGGCTGCCGGCCCGCCGCCTTCGGCCGCGGTGATCATGGGGTTGGCGGGGGGATTGATCTCTTCGGGCACGGTCAACCTCATGATCGACCCGGTCGGGTGGGTGGGGGGTCTACTACGGGGGGTAGGATTGGTGGGTGACTCGGCTGGGCGATCTTGAGCGTGCGGTGATGGACGTGCTGTGGGACGTGGTCCCGGGCACGTCGGACGGGGTGACCGTGCGCGAGGTGGCCGACGCACTCGACGGCCGCGAGCTCGCGTACACCACGGTGATGACCGTGCTGGACCGGCTCGCCGGCAAGGGCATGGTGCAGCGGGAGCGAGAGGGTCGCGCCTGGCGCTACCGGCCGGCGGCCAGCCGCGAGGCGCACATCGCCCAGCTCATGCTCGATGCCCTCGACCTGGGCGGCAGCCGAGACGCGGCGCTGGTGCGCTTCGCCCGCTCGGTGACCGGCACCGAGGCCGAGGTGCTGCGCGCCGCCCTGGGCGCCGACGCCGAGCTGACCGGGCTGGGCTCCGCCGATGGCGGCAGGGCTCCGGCCAGGCCGGGTGTCGAACTGACTGACCGGGTGGACGGGCCGACTGGCCGACGGCCGGCCGACGAGGCAGTGGAGCGGTAGGGCAGCCGCCATGGCCTACGCCGTGCACTTCACCGCCACCATGGTGGCCTGCTATCTGACCGCGCAGGTGCTGGCCCGCTCCACCTGGCCGTGGCGCAGCCCTCGAGTGGCAATCGTCTGCTGGCAGGCGATCGGGTTGGCGCTGGGCCTCTCCGCGATGGGCCTGCCGATGGCGCTCGGGCTGACCGCGTACAACCTGCCGACCGGGAGTGCCCTGCTCGCCCTGGCCACCGATCTCGCGCACGGCACTCTGCCGGTCGGGCTGGGCGCCTTCCACCTGGCCGGCGTCGGAGTGGGCTTCGGCATCGGGGCGGTGCTGATCACCACGACCGTGCGCAGCATCCACGGCACCGTCCGCGCCCAGCGCCGCCACCGGGACCTGCTCACCCTGGTCGCCCGGGACGACCCGGCCGCGCCTGGCGCGCTGGTGCTCGATCACCCGAGCGCGGCGGCGTACTGCCTGCCGGGGGTGAAGCCGCGGGTCGTGGTCAGCGCGGGCACGTTGAGCATGCTGGACCGGGCCGAGTTGGCCGCGGTGCTCACCCACGAGCGGGCGCACGCCGACGAGCGGCACGATCTGGTGCTGCTGCCGTTCACCGCGCTCTGCCGCGCACTGCCGTGGTTCCGCTGGGTTCGCGACGCGCACGAGCGGGTCGCCCTGTTGGTGGAGATGCGCGCCGACGACAAGGCGCGTGAGCTGCACGCCGAGGCACCACTGGCGGGCGCGCTGCGCCGATTCGCCGCCGCTGGCCACCGAATCACCCCGGCTGGCGCGCTGGGCATGGGCGACCGGGATCTGGACGCACGGATGCAGCGCCTACTGGTCAGCGACCGGCCGCCCCGGGTGCTCGGCGCCACCGCACTCGCGGTGGCCGCCACGCTGGTCGCTCTCCCGATCACGCTCTTCCTGAGCTGACCCGCCCGCCCGGCTCACCCGCACCCCGCACCCCGCACCCCGCCCGCCCGGCTCACCCGCACCCCGCACCCCGCCCGCCCGGCTCACCCGCACCCCGCACCCCGCACCCCGCCCGCCCGGCTCACCCGCACCCCGCACCCCGCACCTCGCCCGCCCGGCTCACCCGCACCCCGCACCCCGCATCCCGCACCCCGCACCCCGCACC
>NZ_JBAKHW010000022.1:0-125138 GCF_036906815.1 Micromonospora sp. CPCC 205539
GGCCGGGGGCGGAGCGGGGGCGGGGCGGGGCGGGGCCGGGAGCGGGGGGCCGGGAGCGGGGGGCCGGGAGCGGGGGGCCGGGAGCGGGGGGCCGGGAGCGGGGCCGGGGCGGGTTTAGGCTGCTGCCCGCTCCGACAGTGGGCGTCGCCGCCGCGCCGGATCGGTGAGCGCCGGCGAGGACCAGGCCCCGTCGGGCTGGTACAGGTTCGTGCCGGGTGCGACGATCTCGTCGATCCGGTCCAGCACCTCGTCGCTGAGGGTGAGATCCGCGCCCGCCAGCAGTCCGTCGAGGTGGTCCATGGTGCGGGGGCCGATGATCGCCGAGGTGACGCCCGGGTGTGCGACCGTGAACGCCACGGCCAGCTCGGGCAGGGTGCAGCCCATCTCGTCGGCGAGCGCGAGGAGCTGATCGACCGCGGCGAACTTGGCCGCGTTCCCCGGCAGCTCGGGGTCGAACCGGGCCGGGGTGAGGGCGGGTCGACCGGTGCCGAGGTCGACCGGCTGGTCGGACCGGTACCGGCCGGAGAGGAACCCGGAGGCGAGCGGGCTCCAGACCAGCACCCCCATGCCGAGGCGCTCGCAGACCGGCAGCACCGACGTCTCGATCCCGCGGGCCACGATCGAGTACGGCGGCTGCTCGGTGCGGAACCGTCCCAACGCCCGTCGCTCCGCGACGTGGTACGCCTGCACGATCTCGTCCGCCGGGAACGTCGAGCAGCCGAACGCCCGGATCTTCCCAGCCCGGACCAGGTCGGTGAGCGCGCCCAGCGTCTCCTCCAGGTCGGTGGTGTGGTCCGGCCGGTGCACCTGGTAGAGGTCGATCCAGTCGGTGCCCAGCCGACGCAGGCTCTCCTCCACCTCCCGGACGATCCAGCGCCGGGAGTTGCCGCCGCGGTTGGGCCCCTCACCCATCGGGAAATGGACCTTGGTGGCGAGCACCACGTCGTCGCGCCGCCCGCGCAGGGCCTTACCGACGATCACCTCCGACTCGCCGGCGGAGTACATGTCGGCGGTGTCGACGAAGTTGATGCCCCGGTCCAGCGCGGTGTGCACGATGCGGGCGCAGTCGTCGTGGTCGGGGTTGCCGACCGCGCCGAACATCATCGTGCCGAGGCAGTGGACGCTGACCTGGATACCCGTACCGCCGAGGACGCGGTAGCGCATGAAAGTCCCCCGATAAGTCTGCGCCGCGCGGACGGGGGCGGCGATCCCCGTCGGGCCAACCTAGACATTCGAGCGCACTCGAGGTCAAGGTAGAACCGGCGCGGGTACGCCGCCCCCGTCGCAGTGCGTCAGCGCACGTGCACGAACACCGGGTTCGAGTAGAACCACAGGTCGTCCCACGGGCTCTCCAGCCCGTCGGCCAGCGGCTCGGCCTCATCCGTGCTGGTCCCCCGGACCCGGGCGTAGGTGTCGGCCTCGACATTGCGCAGCGTGTGCCGGATGACGTAGTCCGCGCCCTGGCGACGCCAGTCCCGCGGGCCGAACCGGGCCACCACCTTGGTGGTGGGGTTCGTGTCGGCGTCCAGGTTGGCGCTCGGACCGGTGATCTGGCCGACGATCAGGTCGACCCGGCGGACCTCGGGGTGGTCGCCGTTGCCGTTCAGGCCGCTCAGCGGGCGGAACGTGATCTCGATGTCGACGTCGGTACGGCTGCGCCGGCTGATCGTGATGGTCTCGCCCACGTCGGCCGTCCGACCCTGGGACTTGGCCGTGACGTCCAGGCTGCGGATCAGGTCACCGGTGGTCACCCAGATCCGGCCGTTGCGCAGGCCGTCCATGATGTCGCCGTAGTCCTGGCGGGCGTGCACGTAGGTCTTGCTGTACTCGCCCGGCCAGAAGTCGGAGCCACCACGGGTCCAGTGCACGTGCGAGTCCGAGGTCGCCGTGATCCACCAGCGCCGGCCCTCGCCGAGCAGTGCATCCCACAGGCCGCCGACCCGCGCGGTCATCTGGTCGAAGCCGCCGTACGTGGGGTGGTTGCCGTACCCCCCGCGCTTGCCGCCGTTGAGCGGGCCGGCCTGGTGGCCGGGCGCGCCCTCGAAGCCGATGTAGATCTCCGGGGCCGCGTTGTTGCCGTTGCGGAACTCGCGCGGGGTGTCCTGGCCGTAGACGCCGAGGCCGGGCGCGGACCGGGACGTGTGGTGGGCGATCACCAGCGGCTGGTGCGGCATCCCCCGGGCGACCTTGAGGAACTCCACCATCCTGGCCTCGGTGTCCCGAGCCGGGTCGGTGGGGAACGCGTCGTACTTGGCGAAGCGGCTCTCCAGCTCGAACAGCTGCTTCGCCTCGTCGTCGTGCCGGGGAATCATCAGCGTGTGGTGGTCCAGCGACGGCGCGTCGAACTCCATGCCCCAGAACTGCAGCACCTCGGGGACGAGCTTGCGCGAGCGCAGCAGGTCCGGGTACGCCTGCTCGATGTTCACCTTCGAGTGGGTCGGGCCACCGTGGTCGGTGCACATCGCCCAGGTCAGACCGAAGTTCTTCGCCATGATGGCGTTGGTGACGATCGGGTAGACCGCGTCCGCGCCCTTGTGGAAGACGATCGGGCTCTTCGTGGTGTCGAACTCACCGCTGTACTCCGAGTGGACGTGGTGGTCACCAGCGCGCCACGCCCGGTTCCGGGAGCTGCCCCGGTCACTGTGGTCGTCGCCCGGCCGGCGCTCCTCGTCGGCCCGCGCCGCGCCGCCGCCCACCAGCGGGCTCGCGGCGGCCAGCGTGGCGCCGACGCCCGCGTACTTGACCAACGTGCGGCGCGACAACTGCGCGCGCTCGGCCTCTTCGGGTTGCTTGTCCCTCACGTGGGAGCCTCTCCTCGATCAAGCCAATGCTCTTTCTCGGAGGAGCCTCGGAGAGGGTGGTGAACACCCGTTGTACGTGGTGCGGGCCCACGATGAACACCCCGATCGATCCGGTCAGGGCACCTGCCGCTTGTCGTGCGGGGTGGTCCGGGCCGGTGCCGGCTGCGCGGGTGGCACGGTGACGACCGGCGGTACGGCGGCGACCGGGGGTAGGCCGGCCCGACCGGCGAGCGGGAGCGTCAGCTCGCTACGACCGAGGTCGACGCGGACGGTGGCGTTCCGGTCGTCGGTCTCGGTGAACTCCGGGTCGCTCTGGCCGAGCACCAGGCCGAGCACGTGACCAGCGGGCAGTACCGCGTCGTAGGCGTTCAGCGGGACGGTCACCGTGTACCAACGGTCCGGCCGCAGCGGGGTGCTGAACCGCAGTGAGCGGTGGTGCGCCGCGTCCAGCCAGCCTCGGGTCAGCACCGCGTGGTCGGTGACCTCGGTGATCTCCTCGGTGTCCCGGTAGCAGGCGTCGTCGGCGGGCGTGGACGCTCCCCAGCAGGATTCGGTGCCCAGCGTCCGCACCCCTTCGGAGCTGCCGTAGTTGATCCGTTCGGCGGTGCCGTAGTCGACCAGCCGGGCGGTCAGCTCGGTGGTGGGCCGGTCCACCCGGACCCGCAACCGCACCGACGGGCTGCCGGAGATCCGTACCGGCGCGGTGAGCGCGCCGGAGAGGAAGACCAACCGGCCGGGGGTCGCGGTGCTCGGCTCGGCGACCAGCGCCGACTCGGTCAGCGACTCGTCGGCGTACGCCCGCTCGGTGCCCGGCCTGGCGCGGCGTCCGCCGAGGGTGCCGGTGACGCCGTCCCCGCCACCGAGGGCGACCCGGACCGCACGGGTGCCGGCCGCCGGCCAGTCCCGCTGCGTCGTCCACGTCCCCGGAGCGGTCTCCAGGTCGACCCGTGGCTCATTCATGACCCCGTTACGCAGCCCCTGCAACCAGTAGTCCAGCCAGCGGTGCAGGGCCGTCACCCACTCGGCGCGCCGGACATCGAACGGGTCCTCGTGGCCGGCCTGGTAGAGCCAGAGCTTGCGGGGTACGCCCTGCTCGGCCAGCTCCTGCCACCAGCGGGCGAACTGGTTGGTGGTGACGTTCAGGTCGTTGACGCCGTGCGCCACGAACACGCTGGCCCGGACCTTGCCGGCAGCGGGCCGGTAGTCGCGTTGCGCCCAGTAGCCGTTGTAGTCACCGGACTCTTCGGCGCTGTCCGCACGCAGCCGGGCCAGCTCGTCGGCGCAGGCCTCGTCGGTGCGCCCGTTGACGTACGAGTGCAGGTAGCCGGGGTAGTCGGCGGCCCGGAGCACGCCGTTGTAGCGCTGGTAGTCGTACCAGCTGGAGATCGCCGAGATCGGCACGATGGTTGCCAGCCCCGGCACACCGGTGGCGGCGACCCCGTTGGCGACCGAGCCGTCCCACGATTTGCCGATCATGCCGACCCGGCCGGTGCTCCAGGCCGCGTTGACCGGCCTGCCGTCGGCGGTGAAGGCGCGGCCCCGTCCGTTGAGCCACTCCACCACCGCCTTGGCACTGCCCACCTCGGCCGGACCGCCGACGTCCTCGCAGCCGGTGGAGCGGGCGGTGCCGGCGAGGTCCACTGCGGCGAACGCGTAGCCGCGCGGGACGAAGTAGTTGTCGTAGAACAGCGGCGCCTTGGCGATCACGCCGGCCGCGTCGTACGTCTTGCGCTCGCTCTCGTTGCCCCGCCCGCAGCAGAGGTAGTAGGGCGACGCGTCCATGAGAACCGGCACCCGGACCCCTGCCGCAGCGGCCTCCCAGGGCCGGACCAGGTCCACCGCCACCCGGTCCCGCACGCCATCGCCGTCACTGTCCGCCCGGGTCTCCACCCAGACGCTCTCCCGGATCGCGTCGGCGTAGGAGTACGCGGGGACCGTCTTCTCGCCGACGATGTGCGGCGGGACGGGACGGGATTGTGGGGTGGCGGGCGCGGCGGCCACCGGCGCGCTCGGCAGCGCCACGAGCAGCAGGCTGGCCAGGACCGCGGCGGTCAGGGCACGGGTGCGGGCAGTCGACATCGGTGGCCTCCCCAGGACACGACGCGTGGATCAATATTCCACCGCATCGATTCCCTCTTGCCTAGACCCCGGGTCGCTGTCCTCGTCAGATCCGGGCCCGGGGCAGCCAGCCGAGGAAGCGGAGCCGCGCTCGGGGCAGCGGCAGCGTCGGCAGGTCCTGGGCCGCGGCGACGAGGCAGGAGCCGAGGTACACGGCGAGGGCGGCTCGCGCGCCACCGAACTCGGCGAGGAGTTGACTCTGCTTGGTGGCGCAGGGCCACTCGCGACCGCAACCGGTGCAGGTCCAGCTCGGGGCACTTGGCAGGTGTTCCGGCAGCTTCGTCCGGCGGTAGCGGCCCACCACGCTGTTGTCCGAGCGGAGGTCACGTCGGCGGGGCACCGGGCGCGCGTTGGGCGTCGCGGGTGGACGGGCAGCGGGCAGGTAGCGCCGAACGGTGCTGAGGAGCACACCGACGCGGATCAGGGCGTCCGGTCCGACATGGTGGGCCAGCAGCGCCGTCAGCAGGTAGTGCCCCAGCAGGTCGATGTCGTCGCGGTTGAGGCCCAATTCGCGGCAGAGGTCGACGAATTGGGGCGTCGCCAGCGGCACCCGGTCCTCGAGTGCGCGGCGCAGCACCTCGCGCAGTGGGCCGCCGAGGCTCTCCAGCCCGGTCACCTCGCCCAGACCCCGGCTGCCCTGGTCCGCCACCCGCGCCAGCGTCTCGGCCACGATCAGCCGAACGACGCGGTCAGGATCGGTACTGTCCAACGGTCACCCCTCCCGCTGGCCGGTCACCCGGCGCGGCCCGTCCGTCCTCCGACGTCCGGGGAATGCGAACAGAATTCCGCTGCTGCGTCCGGAGTGACTAGGACAGCAGGCGCATGATCCGCGCCGGGATAGTCGGAAAGCGAAGTCGACCAGCCGACAGTCCCTGGTGGAGCGGCGGAGCGGCGGGCAACCTGATGACAATTGTCGTATGGTGAAAATCCCACCAGCAGACATTTGCCTGGCGGGGACCATCAGCGATCTGCTCAACCGCCACTGCCGCAACCCGGTCGCCGCCGTCCCGCTCGCGACGCTCCGCCCCGCTCCCCACGTCCGGCCCGACCGGACGCCCCGACCGTCGGTCGACCTCCCGGCGGCACCCCGTCCCCGACGGAGACAGCGGATGACGTCACCACTGCACGCCCAGGTATTCGAGAGCCGGGATCCAGCGGAGATCCACGAATTCCTGGCCGCGACGTACGACCCGGCTCTGCGCCTCGGTGGTGGAGAGGATGGGTACCGGCTCGTCCACCGTCGCGTCGACACCGGGCCCTTCGCCCTCGCCACCACCGGCCAGACGGCAGACCTCGACATCCGCGTCGACGACATCGGAGGGCTGGTCGTCTGTCGTACCCGCACCGCCCGCGTCGAACGCGCCTGCGACGGATCGGCCGACCGGTTCGACCCCGGCGACGTCTTCCTGGTCACCCGACCCCACCTGCCCGGCGCTCTGCGCTGGGAGCCCGGCGAGGTGGAGATCTGTGTGCTGGACCTGGCGGTGCTGGCGCAGGTCGCGACCACCGCGCCGGCCCGGCGACCCGGCCAGATCCGGTTCACCGACCTGGGCCCCGCCACGCCGGCCCTCGCCCGGCAGTGGCGGAACACCACCCGGTACATCACCGACGTCGTGCTGACCAACCCGATCACCAGCGCGCAGCCGCTGGTGATCGGTAACGCCGCCCGGATGCTCGCGGCGGCGGCCCTCACGGTCTTTCCCAACACGGCGGTCACCGACCCGACGACCAGCGACCAGCGAGACGCCAGCCCCGCCACAGTGCGCCGGGCGGTCGCCTTCATGGACGAACACGCCGACCAGGACATCACCGCGGCCGACATCGCCAGCGCCGCCGGCGTCTCCCTGCGGGCGGTGCAGCTCGCCTTCCGTCGGCATCTCGGCACCACCCCGATGGCGTACCTGCGTCGGATCCGGCTCGATCGCGCCCACCACGACCTGGTGCGGGCCGACCCCCGCCGGGACACCGTGTCGGCGATCGCGAGCCGGTGGGGATTCGCCAGCCACAGCAGGTTCACCGCCCGGTACCACGCCAGCTACGGCGTGCCACCCCGCGAGACCCTCAACACCTGACCGGTTGTGAGGCGGAGTGAGGCCAGCGACAATCGGCGCCGGGAGGATGACGTGAAGGTTGTGCCGCGGGTCCTGTCAGCACTTGCCGTGCTCGCGGCTCTCGCCGCGTGCGACCTTCCGCCCGAGCCGACTGACGACCCGCCACCCAGCACGCCAGCGGCCAGCACGTCGGCGCCGCCCACCACGCCCTCCCGACCCGCCCCCTCCCCCGCGCGCTTCAACAAGGCTCTGCACGACGAGCTGGTCGCGATGCTGAAACGCGACCAGGCCGATCGCGAGGGCAAGCCGCAGAGCGAGTCCGACCAGGCGCGTACCGCCCGGTTGAAGGAGATCATCCGAACGTACGGCTGGCCGACGCTCTCTCTCGTCGGCAAGGACGGCGAGGACGCCGCGTGGGCGATCGCCCAGCACTCCGACCTGGATCCCGCCTTCCAACAGGAGGCGCTGGAGTTGTTGCGCGCGGCCGTGGCGGCCCGCCAGGCGTCGCCGGGCAACCTCGCCTACCTGGAGGACCGGGTCGCGGCGGGCAAGGGCGAGCCCCAGGTGTACGGGACACAAGTCCGCTGCGGCCCGGACGGTCCCGTCCTGGCGACTCCGATCAAGGACGAGTCGGGCGTCGAACAGCGGCGAGCCCAGGCCGGCCTGCCCACCCTGGCCAGCTACCTGGCCGAGCTGACGGCGATCTGCGCCGAGGACGGCAACTGACGCCCCGACCGGCCTGACCGCCGAATCAGCGGTCGCGCTCGTGGGCGTCGCGGGCGGTCTGCAGCTCGGGCACCGAGGCCTCGAGCAGGTCGGCCAGGCCACGTAGCTGCTCGGCGACCCGGGTGCCGAGGGGGGTCAGCGAGTATTCGACGCGCGGCGGGATCGCCGTGAGGACCTCGCGGGTCAGCATGCCGTCGCGCTCAAGGGTCTGGAGGGTCTGGGAGAGCATCCGCTCACTCACCCCGTCGATGCGCCGACGCAGCGCGTTGAACCGGTACCGACCCTCGCCGAGCGCCAGCAGGGCCAGCGACGCCCATTTCGAGGTGACGTCCTCGAAGGCGGCACGGGAGGTGCAGCCCCGCGCGAAGACATCGCTCACGAGTTCCTGGGAAGGCCCCTCCGGGCCCGGTGTCGGCATGTCGCTCACCTCACCAGCCTAGCCCAGGCTTACGCATCAGCGAGTGCTGTAGATTCGTAAGTGCTTACTGATTCGCCGCCACTCTCGGAGGTTGTCATGCCCACGTATGCCGTCACTGGCGCCACCGGCCGGCTGGGCCGCCTGGTGATCGAGCGACTGCTCGACACCGGCGTACCCGCCGCCGACATCGCCGCCATCGTCCGCACCCCGCAGAAGGCGGCCGACCTCGCCGCGCGTGGTGTCGAGATCCGCCAGGCCAACTACGACGACCCGTCGACGCTGCCCGGGGCCGTGGCCGGCGTCCGCCGCCTGCTGCTGATCTCCGGCGACACCCCCGGCCAGCGGGTGGCCCAGCACACCGCGGTCATCGACGCGGCCAAGCTCGCCGGGGTCGAGCGGCTGGTCTACA
The DNA here is from genome assembly GCF_036906815.1 of Micromonospora sp. CPCC 205539. Taxonomy (NCBI): domain Bacteria; kingdom Bacillati; phylum Actinomycetota; class Actinomycetes; order Micromonosporales; family Micromonosporaceae; genus Micromonospora; species Micromonospora sp. CPCC 205539. The sequence goes on from NZ_JBAKHW010000022.1 coordinate 8,524, forward strand.
CCAGCATCCTGAAGGCCGACACCACCACGAACCCCCTGGCGCCGGAGCACAAGGCCACCGAGGAGGTCCTCGCCGCCTCGGGCCTGCCCTACACCGCGCTGCGGAACGGCTGGTACACCGAGAACTACACCGACCAGCTGCCGCAGTACCTGCAGACCGGCACGATCCTCGGTGCCACCGACGGCAGCGCGGTCTCCGCCGCGACCCGGGCCGACTACGCGGCGGCGGCCGCCGCGGCGTTGACCCGTACGGAGGACGGCAACGCCAGCTACGAGCTGGGCGGCACCGCCTTCACCTTCGACGAGTTGGCCACCGCCGTGACCGAGGTCACCGGCACGAAGGTCGTCCACCAGGACCTGTCGGCCGCCGAGCTGGCCTCGGCGCTGGAGAACGTCGGGCTCGACGCGGGCACCGCCGGCTTCGTCGCCGCGCTCGACCACTCGATCGCCATCGGCGAGCTGACCACCGACAGCGACGACCTCAGCCGGTTGATCGGCCGGCCGAGCACCCCGCTGCGCGACGCCATCCAGGCCGCGCACGCCTGACCGCCCTCGCGTCGAGGCGTGCGGTGACCGCACAAGCCCGCCGCCCGCCTCGACCGGCCAGGCCCGACTACTCCGGTTCGTCGGCCTGCTCGGTCAGTTCGGCAAGGACGTCGGCCGCGTCACGGTTGCCACCATCGGCGAGTCGGCGCAGCTCGGCGATATCCACCCGCTCGGCCGCCAGCTCGACGAGCTGATCGGCCGCGTCACGGTCACCGCCGTCGGCCAGCCGCCGCAGCTCGGCCATGTCACCGCGTTCGGTGGCCAGCTCGACGAGCTGCGCGGCCGCGTCGGTGTTACCCCCGTCGGCGAGGCGGCGCAGCTCCGCCAGGTCGCCCCGCTCACCGGCGAGCTCGACGAGCTGGTCGACCGCGTCCCGGTCACCGTTCGCGGCCCGTTCCCGCAGGTCCGCAAGATGGTCTGTCATGGTCGCACCTTTCACCTGGCTGACGCGCGACCGCGTTCTCCTGATCAGAACCTAGGCCACCCGTCGGAGGGTGGCGGGCCTTTCAGCCCTCCGTGGTCGGCTCGGCCATCAGCAGCCCGGTCAGCAGGCTGCGCAGGGTCCGCTCGAAGAGGTCCGTCTGCGGCGCGGGCGCGGAGGGCTGACTGAAGGCCGCGACCAGGTGCGGGTACGCCGTCAGGTCGGCGCCCGCGAGGTCGAGGGACCCGGCGGCGGCCTCGCTGCGGGCGAAGAGGGTCACGACACCGGTCACCATCGCGATCGCCTCGAACTTGGCGGTGACGGCGCTCCGGACCGGCTCCAGGATCCGCAGACAGGTGTCGAACCAGGCCAGGCTCTCCGGGCCGATGGCGGACGGCCGGTGGATGACCTCGACCAGCCACCGATGGCGCCGGTGCAACGCCAACTGCCGACGGGCCAGCAGCAGCATCGAGTCCAGCCACTCCCCCTGCGCCTGCGGATACGGCCGCAACTCTCCCACGACCCGATCGGTCATCAGGTCCAGCAGGTCGTCCCGGGACGACAGGTACCGGTAGAGCGATCCGGCACCGGTGCCCAGCGCGGCGGCGACGGCACGCATCGACACCGCGGTGAGACCTTCGGCGTCGGCCAACGCGATGGCGGCCACGACGATCTCGTCCCGACTGTGCGCCGGAGTCGGACCGCGGCTACCCCGTACGGGCCTGGTCCAGATCGGCTGCCGGTCGGCGTCACCGTCGCCGGGCTTCGTTGCTGCGTCGCTCACCGACCTACTGTAAACTGCAAACGTCGTTCGCAGTTTGGTCAACACGGAAGGGTGGGCCGGTCATGGAGCAGATCAGGGCACGAGACGGCGCGACGATCGTGCTGCACTCCACGGGAGCAGGGCCCGGGATCGTCGTGGTGCACGGCGGCGGGGTCACCATCGACATGTACCGTCGGCTGGCCGCAGCGCTCGCCGACCGGTTCACGGTGCACCTCTACAACCGGCGCGGCCGGGCGGACGCCCCGCCCCGGTCGGAGCCCTACACCTTCGACCAGGACATCGACGACCTGGCCGCGGTGCTCGAGCACACCGGCTGCGGCAACGTCATCGGCCACAGCTCCGGCGGCTTCATCGCCCTCGAGGCCGCGCTCCGGCTGCCGATCGAGCGGCTCGCCCTCTACGACGCCGCGATCTGCATCGACGGCGGCTTCCCCGCAGACTGGCTCGACTCCGCGCGGGCGGCGCTGCGCGCCGGTGACACCGCCAAGGGTCTCGCCATCACCGCTGCCGGCATCAACCCGCAGATGGCGGCGGCGAGGCTCCCGCTCCGCGTACGGATCGCCATCACCCGCGCCTTCCTGCGGACCCCGATCGGGCGCATGATGGGCGACCTGCTGCCGATGACGCTGGACGAGTCGGCCCTGATCCGGGCGCACGATGGCCCGGCCAGCCAGTGGGCAGGGGTCACCGCGGAGGTGCTGTTGGCCTACGGCGCCGACGGCCCGCCCTACTACGCCGGGCTCAACGACGCGCTGGCCGGCGCGCTGCCACGAGCCCGGACGGTGACGATCCCGCGCAGCGGCCACGACGCCATCAACCGGGCGTACCCGAGAATGGTCGACCCGCTGGTCGACTTCTTCGCGGCCCCGGTGTCACCCGAGCGGACCGGCCACGTCTGACGGGTCAGACCGCACGGTCCAGATGGGACGGTTACACCGGCGGACCACGGAGTGGACGGTCCGCCGGGAGGTGCGGCTCGCGGATAGTCTGTGGGTCATGCCCGCCCACCGCCACCACGAGACCATCGAGCTGGCCGACGGGTGAGTCTGGTCCACGGCTGCCGCCGGATCGCCCGGTCGCGCCCCTTCGAGATCGTCATCGTCGTCGTCATCCTCGCCAACGGGGTGGTGCTCGGTCTCGAGACCTACAAGGGCCTGAGCCCGGCGAACATGGCGCTGCACTGGCTGGAGCTGTTCTTCCGTACCGTCTTCGTCGTCGAGATCGGCATCAGGCTGACGGCGTACGGCCGCCGCCCACAGGACTTCTTCCGGCACGGCTGGAACGTCTTCGACTTCGCCGTGATCGCGGCGATCTTCATACCGGGGCTGCACGGCGACTCGGCGCTGCTGCGCGTGGTGCGGGTGGCCCGGATGGTCCGGCTGGTCCGCTTCTCACCAGGCCTGCGTACCATCGTCTCCGCCCTGTGGCGCAGCCTGCCGGGCGTCGGCGGCTTCCTCGCGTTGGCCGTGGTGACGCTCTACGTGTACGGCATGGCGGGCTGGTTGATCTTCGGCAGCAGGTATCCCGACGAGTACGGCGACATCGGCCGCTCCCTGCTGACGTTGTTCGTCCTGCTCTCCCTGGAGACGCTGCCGGACCTCATCGCCCAGGGCATGGCGATCTCGCCCTGGACGCTGCTCTACTACGTCAGCTACGTGCTCATCACCGTCAACCTGCTGCTCAACATCCTCATCGCCGTCATCGTCAACTCGATGGAGGAGGCCCGCCGCCTGGAGATGACCGAGGGTCTGGCCGGCGGGTACGACGCGGACGGCGACGGCGTGCCGGACGAGATCGACCGCATCGCGCTCACTCAGCGGCTGGACGACCTGCGGGCGGTCATCATCGAGCTGGAGCGGGAGCTGCGGATCGACCGGGACGACGGATCCGGCCGGGCGCACCGCGAGAACGCCGGCCGGGACCGCTGAGACGGGCCGTCACGGCTCGCGCGGCGATCTCGGCATCGGATAGTGTCGATGGCGGTCCCATTGATCAGACTGAAGGGACGGCTGACATGACAGCCAGTGTCGACAATGCCCACTCCCGAACCAACGGCCTGGAAACGCTCGGCGCGCTCATCGACGATGTGATCCGACCTCAGGCACCGACCGTCGATCGAGACGGAGCATTTCCACGGCAGAGCATCGACGCCCTCGCCGCAGCCGGTCTCCTCGGTCTGGCCTCCTCGACCGAGGTCGGGGGTGGCGGCCAGGGCATGCGCGCGGTCGCCGAGGTCATCGAACGGCTGGCCGCCGAGTGCGGGTCGACCGCGATGGTCGTCCTCATGCACTACGCGGCGGCGGCCGTCATCGAGGCCCACGGCCCGCGCGAGGTCCGCGAGGCCATCGCCGCCGGCGACCATCTGACCACCCTGGCCTTCTCGGAGTACGGCTCCCGCAGCCACTTCTGGTCGCCGACCGGCACCGCCACGGCGGCCGACGACGGCACGGTACGCCTCGACGCCAGGAAGAGCTGGGTCACCTCCGCCGGCGAGGCCAACAGTTACGTCTGGTCGAGCCTTCCGCTGACCTCGGGCGCGGGGCCGATGACGCTGTGGCTCGTCCCGGCCGGCAGTTCGGGCCTGAGTGTCACCGGCGACTTCGACGGGCTCGGCCTGCGCGGCAACGGCTCCCGGCCGATGACGGCCGACGGGCTCCGGGTCCCCGCCGACGCGCGCCTGGCCGCCGACGGCGCCGGCCTCGACACCGCGCTGGGCGCGGTCCTCCCCTGGTTCCTGGTGCTGAACGCCGCGTTCTGCCTCGGCCTCGCGGACAGCGCGGTCGCCGAGGCGGGCCGGCACCTCACCGCGACCACGCTCACGCACACCGGGGCGGCCCTCCGTGACGCGCCCGTCACCCGACGCAGCTTCGCTCAACTGAAGATCCGCACCGACGCCCTGCGCGCCTTTCTCGGCGACACCCTCACCGCGCTGGAGACCGGCCGCGCCGACGCGACGGTGCGGGTGTTGCAGGTCAAGGCACTCGCCGGCGAGACGGTCGCCGAGGTGACCGACGGCGCGATGCAGCTCTGCGGCGGCAGCGCCTTCCGCAAGGAGCTGGGCCTCGAACGCCGGTTCCGCGACTCCCGCGCGGCGCGGGTGATGGCGCCGACCACCGACGCCCTGCACGACTTCGTCGGCCGCATCGCCACCGGGCTGCCGCTGCTGGACGAGGCCAACCGCTGATGCCGGCACCAGCCGTCCTGATGGGCGCGGTCGCGTACGACCCCAAGGTGGTGACCATCTGGGAGGGGTTCCGCACCTGGCTGCGCGGTCGCGACCTGGACTTCGACTTCGTCCTCTACTCCAACTACGAGCGGCAGGTCGAGGACCTGGTCAGCGGGCGGATCGACGCGGCGTGGAACTCTCCGCTCGCCTGGCTGCGGGCCGAACGGCTGGCGGCGGCCCGCAGCAGCGCGGTGCACGCCCTCACGATGCGCGACACCGACCGGGATCTCACCTCGGTCGTGGTGGTGCGCGCCGACTCGCCGGTGCGTCAGATCGAGGACCTCGCCGGGCTGACGGTCGCCGTCGGTGCCGTGGACAGCCCGCAGGCGACGCTGATCCCGCTCGGCCACCTCGCGGCCGCCGGGGTCGAGGTCGACGTACGCCGGTTCGACGTCGGCGTCGGCCTGCACGGCGACCACATCGGCGGCGAACGCGACGCCGCCCGGGCCCTCGTGGCCAAGGAGGTGGACGCCGCCTGCATGATCGATGCCAACCACCTGGCCTTCGTCCAGGAGGGCACGCTGCCGCCCGAGGGCACCCGGATCGTCGCGCAGACCGCGCGGTTCGACCACTGCAACATGACGGTCCGCGACCCGACGTCCGCGGGGGTCCAGCTCTTCGGCACGCTGCTGCGCGGCATGTCGTACGCCGATCCCGAGGTCCGGCCGTTGCTCGACCTCGAAGGGTTGACGGCCTGGGAGGACGGCCGCACCACGGGGTACGACGCCCTCGCCCGTGCGGTCGACGCGAGCGGCTTCTACGCCACCGACGGGCGGGTGACGGCACTGGACTACCGGCCGTGAGCACCCCACCGGTCGCCGACGTCGAGATCCACCTCGGTGGTCTGGGCTTCGGCCGGGGCGCGCACCTGCTGGTGCAGCGCGCCCTGGCCAACCTGCCGCCCGGCGGCCGGGTGGCGGTCTCCGGCCGCGACCCTGCCCTACGGGTGCACCTGCCGGCCTGGTGCCGCGGGCGGGGGCATCGCGTCGACTGGCCGGATCCGGCCGACCGGAGCGAGTTGGTGGCGGTGGTCGTGCGCGGCACGGCGGATGACGACCGCTGGTTCGGCGCGGAACGGGCCGGCCCGGCCCTTCCGTCGGCGCTCAGCAGTCGACCGCCCTCCCGCTGGGGGCTCGGCGCCCGCGGTGCACTGCTCGAGGCCGGCGGCCCCGAGGCCCGCTTCGATCTGGACGACCGCGATCTGGTGTGGGCCGACATCGCCCCCAAGCTGTACGCGCAGGCAGCCGCCCGGCAGTGGGACCCGGAAGCCGCCGTTCCGTGGGACGACTCGTTCGCGCTGCCGGCCGACGTCGAGGCCGCGGTGGTGCAGGTGATGACCTACCTGGTCGAGAACGAGCAGGCCGCACTCGTGGTGCCGGCCCGGTTCGTCGGCCGAATCCATCCGCACTTCCGCGAGGTGACACAGCTGCTCGCCGTCCAGATGGCCGACGAGGCTCGGCACATGGAGGTGTTCAACCGGCGGGCACTGCTCCGGGGCACGGAGTTGGGCACCTCGTCGGCCGGTGGTCGTCAGTCCCTCTTCACGCTCGTCGCCGAATCGGATTTCGCACTGGCCTCGTTCCTGCTATCCGTGCTCGGCGAGGGCAGCTTCATCGACCTCCTCTCGTTCCTGGAACAACACGCACCGGACCCGGTGACCCGTCGGATCTGCTGGCTCGCGATGCAGGACGAACGCCGGCACGTCGTGTTCGGTATGGCGCACCTGGAGCACCAGGCATCGGTGGACCCGGGGCTGCGCGACCGTCTCCGCGCGGCCATCCACCGCCGCCACGACGCGCTCATGGACACCGCGGGTCTCAACGCGGACGTCTTCGACGCGCTCGTGGTGCTCGCGGCGGGCGGCTGGCACCCCGATGACGTGGCCGCAGGCTTCGACCGGGTGCAGGAGTTGCAGCACGCCATGGACCAGGGCCGTCAGCGCCGGCTCGTGCGGCTGGGCTTCCGGCCCGACGAGGCGGCCGCCCTCTCCGCCCTGCACACCCGCAACTTCATGTAGGGCCACGCGAGCCGGGTGAAGCTCAGGCGACGACGGGACTGCGACGCTCCAGCAGGACGACATCCCGCCAGCGGTCGTGGTGGCGACCGACCCGCTCGCGCACACCGATCACCCGGAACCCGGCCCGCTCGTGCAGGGTCAGGCTGGCGACGTTCTCCGGGAAGACCCCGGACTGGATGGTCCAGATGCCGGCGGCCTCGGTCGAGGCGATCACCGCGCCCAGCAGCAGCCGGGCGACCCCACGTCGCCGCGCGGCCGGGTCGACGTAGACGGAGTGTTCCACCACGCCCGCGTAGACCGCTCGGGTCGAGGTCGGCGAGACGGCGATCCAGCCCAGAATGTTGTCGTTGTCGTCGACGGCGACGAAGCGGTGCCCGGTCAGCCTGGCGGCGTCGAACGCCGCCCAGGTCGGCGCGGCGACCTCGAAGCTGGCGTCGCCACCGTCGAGCCCGGCCTGATAGATCGCCAGCACCCGGTCGGCGTCGCCAGCAACCATCGTGCGGACGGTGAGCTCGGCCATGAGCAGGTTCCCTTCGGGTGGGGGCGGATCCGCACGAGGAGGAGTCAACCTCGGCAGAGATTTGCATGCTGATTAGACAGGTGTCAACCTAGAGGCATGTCGAAGCAAGAGCGCCCGTGAGGACCAGCACCGCTCCCCGGACCAACCCGGCCGCAAGCGCCGTCGTCGGCCGACTCTCCCGCCTCGACCAACTCCTGCCGGCCTGGATCGGCCTGGCCATGGTCGCCGGGCTGCTTCTCGGGCGCCTGAGCCCCGGCCTGGACAGCGCCCTGGACGCGGTGCGGGTCGGCGGGATCTCCCTGCCGATCGCCATCGGCCTCCTGATCATGATGTACCCGGTGCTGGCGAAAGTCCGCTACGACCGGCTCGGCACCGTCACCGGCGACCGCCGACTCCTGACCTCCTCCCTGATCCTCAACTGGCTCGTCGGTCCCGCCGTGATGTTCGCCCTGGCCTGGTTCTTCCTGGCCGACCAGCCGGCGTACCGGACCGGCCTGATCATCGTCGGCCTGGCCCGCTGCATCGCCATGGTCGTCATCTGGAACGACCTCGCCTGCGGCGACCGGGAGGCCGCCGCCGTCCTGGTCGCACTCAACTCCGTCTTCCAGGTTCTCGCCTTCGGCCTGCTCGGCTGGTTCTACCTCGCCGTACTCCCCGACTGGCTGGGGTTGCCCGGCACCGAGCTGACCGCCTCGGCGTGGGAGATCGCGCGCAACGTACTCATCTTCCTCGGCATCCCCCTGCTCGCCGGCTACCTCACCCGCCGCCTCGGCGAACGCGCCAAGGGCCGCGACTGGTACGAAGCGCGCTTCCTGCCGAAGATCGGCCCCGCAGCCCTCTATGGACTGCTGTTCACGATCGTGATCCTGTTCGCCCTGCAGGGCGACGCCATCACCAGCCGACCCCTCGACGTCGTTCGCATCGCCCTGCCACTGCTGGTGTACTTCGCGCTGATGTGGGCCGGCTCCTACGCTCTCGGCCGCGCCATCGGTCTCGGCTACGCACGCACCACGACCCTGGCGTTCACCGCCGCCGGCAACAACTTCGAGCTCGCCATCGCCGTCGCGATCGGCACCTTCGGCGTCGCGTCGGGCCAAGCCCTGGCCGGGGTCGTCGGCCCGCTGATCGAGGTGCCCGTCCTGGTCGGGCTGGTCTATGTCTCCCTATGGGCGCGCGGCCGTTACTTCACCCCAGCTGACCGGTAAGGAGACCCACCATGACCGACAAGCCCAGTGTCCTGTTCGTCTGCGTCCACAACGCCGGCCGCTCCCAGATGGCCGCCGGCTGGCTGCGCCACCTCGCCGGCGACACCGTCGAGGTCCGCTCCGCCGGCTCCGCCCCCGCCGGGACGATCAACCCCGCCGCCGTCGCGGCCATGCACGAGGTCGGCATCGACATCACCGGCCAGACCCCCACGCTCCTGGAGTACGCCACCGCCGAGTCCTCCGACGTCATCGTGACGATGGGGTGCGGCGACGCCTGCCCGGTCTTCCCCGGCAAGCGCTACGAGGACTGGAAGCTCGACGATCCGGCCGGCCAGGGCGTCGAGGCCGTCCGCCCGATCCGCGACGAGATCCGTACCCGGGTCGAAAAGCTCCTCGCCGAGCTGCGCTAGCAGCGTGAGGTGCAGGCAAGCCCGGGTGGTGCGTACAGTTTCGGGTCGGACGTGGGGTGGGCCGGCTGGATCCGGCCCAGGGATGGGACGAGACAGCGACACATGACGGCGGACATCATGCCAGAAAACGGTCAAGACGGCATTGACCGGAGCCGGCTGGAGACCTGTCTCAGCGTCTTCGAGGCGTTGGAGACCCTGCCGCCCGATCACCCCGACGTGGTCCGGGTGCAGCGGGCCACCGCGAAGCTCTACAAGGTGATCAAGCAGCGGCGCCGCGAGGAGCGGCGGGACGCCATCGCCGCGGCCGACCGCGCGGTGACGGCCGCCACCGCCACCGGCGCTCCGGGCCGGATCGACGATGAGACCCAGGGCATTCCGCTCGCCTGTCCCACCGCCGGCACCACCGCCGGCTTCCTGCACAATCCGCGCGGTTGCTACGTCTGCAAGCAGCGCTACCACCAGGTGGACTCTTTCTACCACCAGCTCTGTCCGACCTGCGCGGCGCTCAACCGGGAGCGCCGGGACGCGCGCACCGACCTGACCGGGCGGCGCGCGCTGCTCACCGGGGGCCGGGCGAAGATCGGCATGTACATCGCGCTGCGGTTGCTGCGCGACGGCGCGCACACCACGGTGACCACCCGGTTCCCGCACGACGCGGTCCGCCGGTTCGCCGCGATGCCGGACAGTGCGGACTGGCTGCACCGCCTGCGGATCGTCGGCATCGACCTGCGCGACCCGGCGCAGGTGATCGCCCTCGCCGACTCGGTCAGCAGCGCCGGGCCACTGGACATCCTGATCAACAACGCGGCGCAGACCGTCCGCCGCACGCCCGGGGCGTACGCGCAGCTCGTCGCCGCGGAGGCGGCGGCCCTACCGGAGGGCCCGCTGCCGGAGCTGATCACGTTCGCCAAACCGGACAGCCAGGCCGCGCTGGCGGGCAGCCTGACCGCCTCGCCGCAGTCGGCCGCGCTCACCCCGCAGGCGCTCACCGCGCTGGCGCTGACCAGTGGCTCCGCCTCACCGGAACGGATCGCGGCGGCCACGGCCATCGACGCCGGCGGTCTGGTGCCCGACCTCGATTCGAGCAACAGCTGGGTCCAACGGGTGCACGAGGTGGACCCGGTCGAGCTGCTCGAAGTGCAGTTGTGCAACGTGACCGCGCCGTTCGTGCTGATCAGCCGGCTACGGCCGGTGATGGCCGCAGCGAGCGCCCGCCGCAAGTACGTGGTGAACGTGTCGGCGATGGAGGGTCAGTTCGGCCGCGGCTACAAGGGGCCGGGGCACCCGCACACCAACATGGCCAAGGCCGCGCTGAACATGCTGACCCGCACCAGCGCCCAGGAGATGCTGACCGACGGCATCCTGATGACCAGCGTCGACACCGGTTGGATCACCGACGAGCGGCCCCACCCGACAAAGATGCGGCTGGCCGACGAAGGCTTCCACGCCCCCCTGGATCTGGTCGACGGCGCGGCCCGGGTGTACGACCCGATCGTCCGCGGCGAGCTGGGCGAAGACCTCTACGGGATCTTCCTGAAGGACTACGCGCCCTGCGCCTGGTGATCGACGCACCAACCGTCAGGGTCCGAAGCGACGCCAAGCGTCGTCGGCGACCGCGTTGACGCTGCCGGCCGCGGCGACGAGGTCGGTCGCGGTGAACCGTTCTGCCGCGCCGGACCGCCAGCGGACCGCGCGGCGCGCGAGTTCGGCGTACTCGGGGAACATCTGCGCGAGGTGTTCGCCCGCGGCGGCCTTCGAGAGGATGTCGCCGTGGCCCAGCGTGTAGTGCAGCCGGGCAGGCCCGAGGACGAACCAGGCCACCGTCTCGGCGCTCATGGCCGTGTCCGGGGCCACGTCGGCCAGCGCTGACGGAAGCGGCGCGACGGTCGGCTGCCAGTACTCGCGAAGGTTGTCGAGGTTGTAGCGGCGTAGCTGCTCCGGGTCGACCTGCACCCCCAAGTCCGCGACGGCCGGGCCGCGAACCGGAACGCCGTACCGCTGCAAGGTCAGCCACAGCACGGGCGTGAGCTCGCCACAGGGCTTGCCGCGGGTGAACTTTCCGTTGACCGCGTGCGGCACGCTCCGCCCGTCACTCGGCCAGGACCGCGCCAGGGCGGGGTCGAGGTAGACCCCGTCGAAATGGGGTGACCGAGGCATCTCCCCATGGAGCATCGCGAGCCGGTCCAGGTCCCCGTCGGTCGCCGGACGGGCCGTCATGATCACCGTGTCGACATCACTGACGCCGGGCTGCCAGGCACCGAGCGCGGCAGACCCGACGACATAGAGACCCCGGACGTAGCCGGGCAACGCCTGATCAACCGCCTGGAGATACCCACGCGTCAGCTCGGCGAGCACGGAAGCGGCCATGGTCAGCCGTAGCGGCGGGCGACCAGCCAGCCGGCCACCGCCAGCGCGGCCCCGGTCGCCACCAGCAGCACCGAGTCGACAACTACCAGTCCCAACAGGACCAGCACCGCCCCCGCGATCGAGAGGGCGTAGGCCTTCGGATTACGGGCGCCCGTTAGCCGACCACTCCGCTTCACCGCTCGTGTCATCTCGTCTCCATCTCCTGCCCGGCCTGATCAACGACGCAACTGTATGGCTCGACCGCTACGGTCCGGCCGCCGCAAATCGACGGACAAACTGGCCGCTGCCGCATCATCCCCACCGAACGGGATACGAGCGCGAAAGTGATTGCCGCACACGTTGACCGGTGTCAGGATCGCGGGCATGTCTGTTGCCGGGATGTCCGCCGAGGACGCGCTGACCGCGCTGCACGCGTCACTCGATGAGCGGCGGCGGCCCGAGGAGGTCGCGCATCTGGTGTTTCGGGTCGTCGGCGACCAGCTCGGCCAGCGCGAGCGGACGACGCTGGGCCGAGCGGCCCGGGCCGCGGCGCAGTGGAACGGCTGGAGCTCGATGCCGACGGACTTCGCCCGCCCGGTTGGTGGTGGACGCCAGGTCGACGCCGCACTCCGGCTGTTCGAGTTGCCCGACAGTGATGTCGACGCGGACGATCCGGCGTCGCTGTTGGACTTCAGCCTGCAACTCAGCGATGCCCTTGGCGTGCTCGACGTGCGGCGACTGGACTTCGTGCGCGACCGGTTGAACCGGGAGGCCCGGGCCGCCGCAGGCATCGACCTGTCGAAGCGGCAGTACAACCGGCGCTTCCGCGTGACGCAGCGGGTGGCGGCGAAGGCAGGGCGGCTGGAGGCGGAACGGACGAAGCGCCAGTTGACGATCGTCGCGCGGGCCGGATTCGCGGCGGGCATCGACCGGGACACCTTCGTTGCCGACCCCTGGGCGGGCTGCTTCGTCGCCTACCTCACGGCCAAGCGCAAGCTACGTCGGGAGTTCACCCTGGCCGGCCGGGAGAATCCCTACGACGAGATCGCCGACCTGCTGTTCCGCCACTGCGCCGAGAGTCCGGGCACCGACTGGTGGATGATCGCGCAGGTGTGGCCGAGCCGGCAGGTGCTCGCCGAGCTGACCGAGGCCCAGCGTGGTGAGCTGCTCGGCCGGTGGTGGGCGACGATGCGTCAGGTCGCGGGACTGTTGAAGCGGCTCTGGTCGGCCAGCGAGTTCGACCGCGCCACGATGATCGTCCGTCGGGGCAACGACTCGTCGACGTGGAACCTCTTGTGCGGCGCCTACAACACCGCCCGAGCGGCCTGGATCACCACCGTGGCGGCGTCGGACAGTATCGGCCTGCTGGAGGTGTCCTGCCCCGGTAAGGCGATGATGCTGATCGCCGCGGATCTCGCCGCCTGGCATCGCTCCACCGGTGGCGGGCTGCACCCCGACATGGGTGTCTGGGTGCGGCTGCCGCTGCCCTGGGACGTGCTCGACGCGGGGGTGGCGTGCACCCGCGCGGACGTGGAGGCGGCGTGCGCCGCAGCCGGCGTCGACGCGTACGCAGCCGGTTGGGTCGGGCCACGGCGGGTCGGTGCCGTTGGGGTGTTCCGGCCGACGCCGGAATTGGTGCACGGCGTGTCGGTCGCCGACCCCATGTGGGCGGCCGTGCTGCGCGCCGAGGGTGTGTTCTCCGGCAAGGCGGTCAAGGACGGTTGGGCGCGCCCTGGGCTACCGGCCGGTGTCGTGATCAGCGAGCTGCCGGAACGCGATGGACAGACCCCGACGTGATTCGGCAAAATCGGCGGCAGCCCGCCGTAGCTCAGTGGTAGAGCGCCCGGCTCTTAACCGGGTGGACGCTGGTTCGAGCCCAGCCGACCGGGCCGCGCGGAGATCCGTTGTAGCTCAGTGGTAGAGCGGCCGGCTAGGGTCCGGTTGGACGCCGGTTCGAGCCCGGTCGACGGATCTCCGCCCACCCGCCGCTGCCGTGGGCCGGGTATCGACCGGTGGCGGCTGGAAGTTCCGCGCCCGCGGGACCGATGGCTGTCCTTTCCGACAGATCTGGCCGTTTGTTCGGGGTCTCCATAGCGGTGCGCCCACCCCGAAGGTTAGGCTCAAATGCTGAGTGAGGTCGTTCGTACCATCGCCTTCGCTCGATGCCCGGTTTCGAGTATCGGCTGGTTATGGCACCGGAAGGCAGGCTGGAGTGACCCAAGACGGTGAGCCAGGGGGCCGATTCGCCTACCGCGCGGACAACAAGCGGGTGGCGTATGAGGTGACCGGTGATCCCAAAGGGTTTCCCATCTTCCTGATGCACGGCACGCCCGGCAGCCTGCGGGGGCCGAAACCGCGCAGCATCGTGCTGTATCGGATGGGCATCCGCCTCATCGCGTACGACCGTCCGGGTTACGGCGACTCCGAACGCTTCGAGGGCCGGGACGTGGCGGACGCCGCCCGGGACGTGGAGGCGATCGCCGACCAGTTGGAGTTGGAGCGGTTCGCCGTGGTGGGCCGGTCGGGCGGCGGGCCGCACGCCCTCGCCTGCGCGGCCGACGAGCTGCTGCGAGGGCGGGTCACCCGGGTCGCGGTGCTGGTCAGTCTCGCCCCGTCCGATGCCATCGAGCTCAGCTGGTTCGACGGCATGAACAGCGACAACGTTCGCGCCTTCGGTGCTGGCAGCTTCGACACCGACGAGGTGGTCGAGGAGATCCGCCAGCGGGCCGCCCGAGCCGCCGAGGACCCCCGGTTCCTCCTTCAGGACCTGATGACGCATATGGGCCCTCCGGACCGCCGAGCCATCAACGACGCCGCCATCCGCGGGCTGATCTTCGACACCTACCAGGAGGCGCTGCGGGCCGGGCCGTACGGGTGGATCGACGACGTGCTGGCCCTGCGACGCAGCTGGAAGTTCGACCTTGGCGCGATCGATACCCAGGCGACGCCGGTCCGTCTCTGGCACGGCGCGGATGACACGTTCGCGCCGGCGAGCCACGGCGAGTGGCTCGCCGGCCAGATCCCCGGCGCCGAGATCGAGGTGCAGCCCGACGCGGCGCACTTCGACGCCGTGCGGGAGCTGCCGCGCATCCTCAAGTGGCTCTCCGACGAGCTGGCGCCAGTGACCAGGGACGTGCTGATCGGCGCCCAGCCCGGTCAGTAGGGGTGACAGTCGAGCACCCGCCGCACGTACCGCCCGGCGCGGAGCAGGACGACGCTCGGGTGTTCCTGCCCGACCTGGTCGGCGAGGCGGTCGGCGATCCTCACCCGGCCGATGCTGACCACTCCCCCGGACGCCGCCTGGCTGGCGATCTCCAGGTTGCCGATGCTGCGCAGCGTGTCCGGGTGGTCGGGGCCGAACACGGCGAGCAACCTGTCCACGACACTCTGCAGCTGTTGCCGCCCCTCGTCGGGGCTCCCACGGAGACTGGTGAAGACGGCGACGTTGTTGTCGGCGGCCAGGGTGAAGGGATGCCGGCTGCCCAGGGCCGCACCGAGGGCCGTCGCGGTGGCCGTGGTGATCGCCTGGGCCGTGTCGGTCTCGTCGGCGTCCCAGGCCGCCACGCCCATGTTGATCCGGCAGACCAGCGTGTACGGGTGGTCGGGGCCGAACACCTGAGCGAACATCCGCTCGACCTCGGTGAGATCCGTACGAGCCTGCTCCCGCTTGCCCTGCAGCATGAGGTTGGCGGTGCGGCTCAGCCGACTGAAGAGGGTGTCGGGGTTGGCCTGGCCGGCGCTGGCGCGCAGCCGTTCGTACGCCTCGTCGAGCAGCCGGGCCGCCTCCTCGACGCGGCCGAGGCTGCGCAGGGACACGGCGAGGTTCGCCTGGACTGGCAGGACGGCACGGGACTGCTCACCGAAGAGGCGACGGTTCCTCTCGACCGCGTCCTCCAGCAGCTCCACTGAGCGCGTGTACTCGCCGATCTCGCGCAGGTCCCGGGCGAGGTTGTTCTCGGACTGCAGGGTACGGGGGTGGTCCGGACCGAGGACGACCCGCAGGAGGTCGTAGGTGGGTTCGTCTCCGTCGAGCGCCTTGTCGAACTGGCCCATGAGGCGGTACGAGGTGGCGAGGTTGTTGGCTGCCGTCAGGGTCCGGCGGTGGTCGTCGCCGAAAACCTCGCGCGACGCGGCGTGGGTGCGCAGGTCCCGGTCCAGCGCCTCCTGGTAGCGGCCGAGGGCGCGCAGGTCAGCGGCGTACCCGCCAGCGGTCATCAGTGTGTAGGGGTGGTTCTCGCCGATGAGCGTCTCCTGCTCACGCAGGGTCGCCTCGTCCAGGCGCAGGGCCGCATCGAATCGACCCAGGCTGCGCAGCAGGTTCGCCCGGTTGAAGCGCAGGTACAGCAGTTGCACCTGCAGGGCGCGGTGTGCGGGGGTGTCCGGAGAGAGACCCTCGAGGACCGACGACCAGATCTTCTCAGCGTCGCGCGCGTACTGTTCGCCCTGCTCGTAGCCGCCGCTGAGGAAGATGTAGCGGACCCGGTCGATGACGAGCTGACGGACGATGTCGTCGGAGCTGGAGACGGCGTCCGAGCTGTCCAGGTGCGGCCAGAGGTTGCGGAAGCGGTCGGTGAGGGCGGGATCGTCGACCTCGCCGGAGGGGCGGGAGCCGGCGAGGATGCGGTGGCTGTCGTGCTTGATCTCGGCCAGTTCGCTCTCGGACATCCGCGCGCGCAGGGCCGCCTGGAGGAGTCGGTGGACCTGGACCCGCTGCGCGTGCAGGTCCACTTTGATCAACGCGAGCCGGTTGATCCGTTGCACGAGCGCCGCGGCGATGTCGCGTTCGGAGAGCCGGTCGGCGACCTGCGCGGCGACGACCGGGTCGTGGGGTGCGATGACCCTCGCCACCTGCTCCCCGTAGAGCAGCTCGAGGGCGATGTCCGGAGCGAGCACGGAGGCCAACTGGAGCAGGCGGTAGGCACCCGGGGACTGCTCCTGCAGACGTTCCAGGGACTGCTTCCACACGTCACGCTCGGGCCCGGTGCGCTCCAGCGCGGCGAGGTAGCTGACGACGGAGTCCGGGCTGTCCGCAAGCCACGCGCCGGCCAGAGCGACGAGGATCGGCACGTCCTCCACCGCCTCGGCCACCCGCTCGGCCTCCGCCACGCTCATCGCCCGCTGCCGGGTCCGGCCCAGCAGGTGGACGACGCTCTCGGACCGCTGGAAGGCCTCCACGTCGACCGCCCGCGCGAGGTCACCCCACTCGGGGTTGCGGGTGGTGACGAGCACGTGCCCGTCACCCTGGGGCAGGAACTCCTTGACCTGCTCGTACTGGTCGACGTTGTCGAAGATGATGAGCCAGCGCAGCAACGGCTCGTCGTCGGCCCGCCCGCCCCCGCGGCTGAGCCACTGCCGCACGGCGCGGGTGTTCTCCGGGACGGTCGGCTGTTCGGGGAGCCCGAGGCGCCGCCCGAGGTCGGCGAAGCGGACGTCGACGAACTGGGGCGGGTCGGCGTCCACCCACCAGACGGCGTCGTAGGCACCTCGGAACCGGTAGGCGTACTCCGCGGCCAACTGGGTCTTGCCGATGCCGGCGCCGCCGCGCAGCGCGACGGGCACCCGCTCGCGCGCCGCGGCCTTCAGCTCGTCGCGCAGGGCCAGGAGCAGTCGCTCCCGGCCGGTGAACCGGACGTTGCGCGCGGGCGCGTAGAAGACCAGCGGCTCGGCGGCCGGGTAGCGGGTCGTGGGCGCCGCCCGGTTGGGGCCGCTGGCCGGCCGGCCCACGAGCTCCCACACCTGTTCGGCGGCGGCGACCGCGCCCCGCTCGTGGACGGTGGCCCAAGTGCCCGGGGGCGTGTCGACCGATGGCGTGGTGTCGTCGAGGTGCAGGGCGAGCGCGGGCGAACCGGCCTGCCGGCCGGTCGTCGAGCCGCGCTGACGTCGGGCCGCCAGGAAGGCACGGGAGACCAGGTGCAGCTCCCGGGAGGCCGTGCCGGCGGGCACGGAGGCCGGGGCGTCCAGGGGTACGGCCGTGACCCGCAGGTCGGCGGCGTTGAGCGCCGCCTGGACCCACTCCGCCCAGGCCTGATCCTCGGGGACGTATCGGAGCACGATCAACTCGTCGACGACCACCGGACGGCGCTCGAACCGCTGGACGGTCTGCCGGCGAAGCCCCTCGTCCATGCGGGGCAGCGCGGAGACCTGGCCCCCGGTGACGTGCCGGGTCAACGACTCGTACGCGGAGAGCAGGCCGCGGCTGCCCGGCACGTCACCGAACGTCGCCAGGGTCTCCTCGTACGCGTAGTACGCCCGGTAGGGCACCTCGACCGTGAGCCAGTAGTCCTGCCGTTCGGTGTCGGTCATGCCGCTGGGCAGCCCGGCGAAGCGCTGCATCGCCAGCGCCCGACCGGCGTCGGTCTTGCTCTTCTCCCCCTCGTCCACCCGCATCGGCACGGGCAGCACCCGCCGCGCGCGGCGGCCCTCGTAGCCGCGTACCCGGGCGGCGACCGAGGCGGCGCCGTCGATGCCCTGGTCGCTGAGGGTGAAGCAGTCGACGAGGACGTCCGGAAGGTGGATGGTGCAGATCTCGGCGACGTCGCTGATGCCGGTACGGCTGTCGATGAGGGTGTAGTCGTAGTGCCGTTTCATGTCCTCGCGCAGCGCGTCGAAGAACTGCGCCCCGCCGAGACGGTTGTAGAAGTTGTCCCAGTTGAGGCCGGTGACGCTGGTGGCGTAGTCGGGGTTGTGCCGCCCGGCGAGCAGCAGGTCCAGGCTGCCGCCACCCTGGAACTCCCAGCTCACGGAGAAGGCGTACTTGTGCACGCGGGCGTACTCGCGGTGCCAGTCCCCGGAGCGGGCCGCGCCGGTCTGCCCGCGGCGGACATTTTCCCACTCGTATTCGAGGATCAGGTCCATCACACCGCCGGTGGAGGCGACCTGGTCGGGGTCGAGGAACGGCGCGAAGAACCGGTGCAGGCCCGGGGACTCCAGGTCCCAGTCGGCGACGAGCACGCGCTGACCGTTCGTCGCGAGGATCCACGCGGTGTTGGCCAACGCCATGGTGCGCCCGGTGCCACCCTTGTATGAGTAGAAGGTGACGACCTGACCGTTGCGGGGTGGCGTCATGGTGTTTCCTTCCCTCGCGGTGCATTGAAGGCAGCAGTCGGGCCGAGTCTGGGTCTGCGGTCGTGCGGCCCGTCCGGTGGGCTGACCGGGCCGTGTCTGAGGAACTGTTTGCGCGCCTCGGTCACCAGCAACGGCGCGCAGCGCTCGAACTCCTCGATCGTGCGCACCGGTAGCACCTGTGGGAACTCCGCGTCCTGCAACGTAGCGGCGATCGCCTCGGGTGTCGGGTCGCCACGCGGGTGATCGGGCGCGATGACGAGGGGCACCACCCATTGCGGCAGGCCGTCGAGCGCGTCGCCCACGAGGTGGGCGCCGACACCCGCGTCCACCAGCACGACCATGGGGCTGCTCGGCGCTCGGCCCCGGGCCTCCACCAGGTCGACGACCCGGGTGGGCAGGCCCAGTCGCTCGGCGGTGGCGGCGACATAGTCGGCGACGGCCAACTCGTGCTGGTGACCGTAGGGACGCCAGGGGGCGGCGGCCTCGGTGAGGGTGGTGAGCACGAGCGCCGGGTCGTCGTCGTCGACGACGGGACTGGTGGTCAGGGTCGCCGCTCTCGACGGGGCGAGCGGCTCGGCCTCCGCCACCGTGACGATCCGGTCCGCGAGCGAGGTGAGGACGGTGTCGTACTGCCGGCGGTAGGCGCTGAGCTTGCACAGCGCGCGCAGCCCGTTCTCGGCGTAGTCGGCCCGCGTGTCCTCGTCGGGCACCACCTGCAGCGCCAGCGTCGCCGCCTGCTGGTCACCCCGGGAGGGCAGGGGCATCCACAGCACCGGCAGCACGTGCCGGGCGGCCCGGGCGGCCGTCAGCCGGGCCAGTCGACTGAGGAACGAGTCGCGCTCACCCAGCGCCCAGGCGTTGCGGAAGTAGTTGGGTGAGTAGAGCGGCACGAAGACGTGGGCGACGCTGAGGGCGTCGGTGAGCGCCTGCTTCAGGTCGGCGCCGAGGCTGACCTGACCGTCGAAGAACCCGACCTCGATCTCGCCGGCGCGGGTGGCACGACGGCGGACGGCGACGGCCAGTTCCTGGAAGAAGCGGCTCACCCAGTAGTCGGTGTCGGGCCGGGCGGCGTCGGACAACGGCACGGAGTGGGCGTAGCTGAGGAAGAAATACGTCTCAGGCCCGCCGGCCCCGTGCGTGGAGGGGATGTCAGTCCACGTCATGCGGGCCCTCCTCGAAGGTGTCGCGTAGCTGACGCATGTCCGTGGGCACCCAGGGCTCGACCCAGTGCGTCCGGTACGCGCGGGCGATGCGCTGCGCGAGCCGCCAGACCACCGCGTCGTACGCGTCCTTGCCGTTCTTGCCGAGGCTGAGCAGACCGTAGATGCCTTCGTCGTGGTATTGAGGAGCGATGTCCGAGGGTAGTCGGGTGGGGCTGAACATCTGCCGCCGCGAGACGACGTCGGGCACCTCGCGTCGCTCCACCACCGACCAGTTGACCGGGATGACCGGTGTCTCCCCCGCCGACGAGTCGACACCGGGGCGCGTCAGCACCCGGCGCCGGGTGAAGACGTCCCACTCGCGGGCGCACCACTCGCTGCGCAGATACTGCGGAGAGATCAGCGGGATGAACACCTGGGCGTGGCCGGAGGCGAAGGCGAGGTCGTCGGTCCACAACTGCCCCCCGTCGAGCAACTCGTCCACGAAGCCAGCGGTGCGACCCGGGCCCAGGCCGAGCAGCTCGACGACATGGTCGGACAGGTCGATGAAGAGCTGACGGACGTTCTTGTTGGTGTCCCGCGACGGTGCTGCCACCTGGTTGCGGGTGCGGGCATAGCTGAGGAAGAACACGGGGGCGCTCTCGTCCACCCGGAACTCGTCCTCCGCCACCTAACGCTCCCGCCCGGCACTGCCACTCGGAACTACCCACAGTATCGACAGCCGCCACCCCGGTGCTGTCCCGCTTACGGCCGGCGATGGTCATCCATCCATCCACGTGCGACCTCGACGGCGGTGCGCAGCCGCACCAGCCGGCAGTCGGCAGACCCGACCCGGCCGACGCGCACCGCCCCGGTCCTCTCCAATGCGGCACCGATCAGGGCGAAGTCGCCGTCGTCGAGGCGCGGGGCGGAGAAGTTCCGCGCTGTCCGTCGACCGTCGTCGTCGCGGACGTAGCAGCGGTACGCCTGCCGCTGGGCGGGCCGGCTCA
Organism: Micromonospora sp. CPCC 205539; assembly: GCF_036906815.1. NCBI lineage: Bacteria > Bacillati > Actinomycetota > Actinomycetes > Micromonosporales > Micromonosporaceae > Micromonospora > Micromonospora sp. CPCC 205539. The sequence continues at coordinate 29,212 of NZ_JBAKHW010000022.1, forward strand.
GCCGGTACTCGGCGAGGTGGAACGCGGTGCAGACCGACCAGCCGACACCGAGCAGCAGCACCAACGCGTCGGCGGCGTACAGGGCGCCGAGCGGTGAGCGTTCGCCGAGCTGACAGTCGAGGTCGTGCACGGCGGTCAGCGTCGCCGCGTGCGGTCCGAGTGCCGCGAACGAGGCCTGCGGGTGGTGGCTGCGCCGGGCGCCGTCGCGCTGGCGGACGCACTCGGCGAACACGCCCATTCCCTCCGACGGGCTGTGCTGCGGGTCGAAGGGCGGTATCGCCGCCTCGGCGGCGGCCACCTCGGCCGGCGTCATGCCGGCCGTCGCCGCCTGGAACGCCCGGGAGGTGATGGAGTTGCCGAACGTGCCGGCCGGGACGACGACGGTGCCGGCGTCGCCGAGCACGGCCCGCAGTGCCGCCAGCAGGGTGGCCGGCGAACGATCGTCGGGTCGCACCTGGGACAGGGAGCAGTGGGCGAGCACGACCGCCCCTGCGGGCACCCCGAGCGCCCGCAGGTCGGCCGCGAGAACACCCAAGGTGGTCACGGCCACAGATCGACGGTGGCACGCATGTGGCGGACGAAGCGGTCACCGGCCGGGGTCAGGGTCTCGAGGTCGAGCAGGGCGTCGATCGCGCCGTCGGTCCAGTCGCGATATTGGCGATAGTGGCCCTGCGCGGTCGGGTCGGATCGGCGGCGCCACACATCGGCCACGGCGAGGTGGGCGTAGACGCCGTGCAGCGCGCCTTCGACGGGGCGCGGATCCGTCCGCCAGGGCACCCGCAGCGTCCGGGGGTCGGCCCGGTCGAACAGGTCGCAGACGTCGAGGATCGCGTCCAGTTTGAGGTGCTGCACCTCGTGCACGAGCAGGACCGCGAGCGCCTCCGCGTCGGCCGCCGGGGTGACGGCCACCGCGCCGAACGCGGTCCGGGCGGCGGCGCTGCGGGACCGACCGGTCGGGTCGGGCCGGAGCGGCACCACGGCGCGCAGCAACGTACGCAGGCCAGGGGCGTAGTCGGGGGCGTGGTCGTCGACCCGTCGCAGGGCCAGCCGCAGTTGGTCGCGCCACCGGGTGGTCTCCTGGGGCGTGAGCCGCGGCGCCACCGGCAGGTCGAAGCAGTCCCGGTACGGGTCGGTGTCCTCGAGGAGGACCGCCCCGTCGACCGACCGCACCGGCCGCCACTCGACGGGACCGTCCGGGGCGGTCGGGCGGACCCGGACGCGTCGGCCGCCGGCCCGGACCTCGATCGACCCGCGGGCGACGGACAGATCGGCGGCCTCGACGTCGACGCCGAGGGTGATGGCGCCGAGGGTCGGCAGGTGGATCACGCCGTCGCGGGCCGCGACGGCGAGCTGGGCGTCGACGCCGGCGTGGACGGCGGCGGCCGCCGCGACGTTGGCGAGGTAGGTCAGGTCGGCGCTCGCGCCGGTGCGGCACCGCTGCGCCCAGTGGCGGACGAAGGGGTGCCCGAGCACCGTGCGGACCGCGTCGGGGGCGTCGACGTCGAGGTCGACGAGGAGGGCCCAGCCGGCCGCCGCGAGCGGGTCCTCGGCTGCCGTGGGGCTGAGCGCGACGACCAGTGCGCGGACGACGCCGAGGTGGACCGAGGCGAGGTGCCGGACCGACTCTTCGGCGCCGGCGCCGACGCCCAGGTCGTCCAGGACGGTGCGGCTGAGCGTGTCGGCCGGCCCGGACGGCACCCGCGCGGACGTCGTCGCCGTCGACCGGACCAGCTGGGCCAGGTCGGCGCAGTAGACCGAGGGGTTGTCGAAGCCGCTGCCGGAGCGGTACCGGTGGGCGAACAGGCCGCCTCCGCAGCGGCCGACCACCGGGCACGACTGGCAGGTGGCGGAGAGGCCGGCCAGGCCGATCTGCCGTACGGCGATGCCCGGGTGGGCCGCCGCGTCGTCCACCTCGTGCCGGAACACGTCGAGGCCGGTGGCGGCCGCACCATGGAAGGCCGACTTGAGCGAATCGACCTGCTCGAAGCTGCCGTCGGTCTCGATGACGACCAGGTCGGCGGGGCCGAGCCCGACCGCCTCCGTCGCGGTGGCGCCGTCGAGCAGGGACTCCAGCAACCGGATCGGGACGGGTCGCCCATCGGCCAGCCAGCGCCGGTGGATCGTCAACAACCAGTCCGCGTACGGGGTGGGCACGCCCTCCGGGCGGACGGGTGGCCGGTCCCAGTTGGCGTGCGGCAGGAGGAAGTCGATGCGCGGCGGCTCCTCGGCCAGCAGCGCCTCGTACACCCCGATGGGATCGTTGGCGAGGTCGACGGTGCACAGGATGCCGGCGTAGACGCTCCGGTAGGCGGGGCGGCGCAGCAGGGTCAGGGCCCGGAGCACCTGGGCGTGGCTGCTCGTGCCGTTGACGTGCCGGCGGTGCAGGTCGTTGGCGGCCCGGTCGCCGTCGAGGGAGATCCCCACCTTGACGTCGTGGGCCACCAGCACGTCGCCCATGGCCGGGGTGAGCAGCAGGCCGTTGGACTGCATGCGCAGGTCGAGCCGGGCAACCGGCTCGATGACGCGCCGCAGGGTGCCGGCCGTGGCGGCGACCCGGGCGACGCCGGCGAGCAGGGGCTCACCGCCGTGCAGGACAACCCGGACCGCGTCGAGCCGGTGCGCGACGGCATGCTCGGCGATGCGCCGCGCGGCGGTCTCCACCGTCGCGGGCGTCATCACCCGGGGCTGACCACGCCACGACTGGTCGGGGTGTTCGTAGACGTAGCAGTGGTCGCAGGCGAGATCACAGCGGCTGGTCAGCTTGAGCACGTACTGCGTCAGTGGCGTGACCGGCGCGACGCGGACCGGCCCGACGGGATCAGATCGCAGAGGAGAAGGCTGCGACATCGACCCGGGTCGGGTGGTCCGCTCTGCGGTCGTCGACACGGGCGACCGCGCGGGCCCGGTCGAGCGGGATGCGGCCGAGCGGCGTGTGCCGGACGTCGCCGAGTGGCGCCGGCGTCGGATCGGTCTGGCGTACGAGGTTTTTCACGTCGAGTCCCCCACTTGTGGAGAGGATGGACGAACGTCCATTGAGGTCACAATCGTCGGTGACTATCGACGATGCTATATGGAACAGCCAGTGATGTCACTGCCGCACTGCGCAATCGTCCGCCCGGATATCTTTGCGCGGCTCACCACCGGGCGATCGTCACACCCGTCCGGCCAGGCGGTGCAGGGCCACCAGACCGGGCACCGCGACGCGGCCAAGCTCGGCGCCGGTAGCGGTGTCGTGCCAGCTCACGGCACCGACCTGACCCACGTAGAGGCGTTCGCCGCCGGGGCTGAGCACGAGCCCGGCGACGGGCTCGCGGACCGGCCATTCGGTGGCGCGGCCGAGGTCGGCGAGATGCGCCGTCCGCACGATCCGGCCGGCGCCGACGAAGAGGCGGCCGTCGTCCGCTGCGGCGTGTCCGTTGCCGGCACCGCCGGCCAGCGCAGCCGTACGGCGTACCGTCAGATCCTCGGTGTTGATCTCCGCGACGGTGCCGGACGTGACGTCGGTGACGAGGAGCCGGTCTCCACCCGGAGTGATCGCCATGGCGTGACCGCTCGCGGGCGCCTCCCCGAACGGGTGTGGCAGGTCGACGCAGTACGCCCAGCGCTCGGTGAGGTGCAACGTGTGCACGAACGCGTGCACGTTGCCCGGCCGTCCGCTGATCAGGTCGCGGGTGTGCTGGTGGTCGGGCTGATGGGTGTAGAGCGTGTAGAGCGTCGTGCGATCGGGCCGGAGCACCGCCTGACGGCCGTCGCCGCGCATCTCCTCCTCGGCGCCGGGCGGGACCGGCGTCTTGGTGCGGGTGGAGAGCGGCCCGGGCACCCTCGTGCCGAGGTCGACCACGCGAACCCGGTAACGGTCCGGCGCGGTCGGCGGGAGCCATTCGAGGACGAACAGTCCCGCGAGGTCGTCGGTGAACGTCTCCGGCACGAAGTTGCCCCGCAGCTCCAGCCGGTGCCGTACCCCGCGCAGGTCGGCGATCAGCACCGGAGTCACGTCCCGGCCAGCCGGGCGTCCCGTGGTGACGTTCGCCGCGGTCGGCGTCAGCGCCACCGTCGTACCGGCGGCCGAGACGGCCTGCGGCACCCAGCGGCCCGGCAGCACCACCCGCGTCGAGGTGTGGCCCGTGGTCGTGTCGATCCGCCAGAACGCGGTGTCGGCACCCTGGGGTGCGGTCGCGTAGATCGCCATCCCGTCGGCAGTGGCGATGGAGTGCGCGACCGTCTGCCGGTCGGCGCCCCGCAGGACGCCGAGCCCGTCGTCGACCTCCACGAGCAGCGCGTCGGGGAGGTCGGTGGCCGGGGCCCCGCGCGGGGTCGGGGTGGGGTCGCAGCCGACCAGCGTGGCGGCGCCGGCACCGGCGAGCACGCTCAGGACGGTGCGCCGCGAGATCGCTGTCGTTGCCATCATGTCCGGGTGACACCGCCGGATCCGCCCCGGTTCCGTTCCGCCGCCTGGAACCTGGACGGCCGCAGCGGTGTCATGAGTGTGACCCAACCGGAGGTTTCCCCTGGACGACGGAGAGCTCGTCACCCGCGCTCGGGCAGGTGACCTGGAGGCGTACGACCTCCTGGTCGCCCGGCACACCGCGTCCGCGTACCGGACGGCGGTGCTGCTCGGCGCGGGCTCGGATGCGGAGGACGTCGTCCAGGAGGCGTTTGTGAAGGGTTACCGGAGCATCTCCCGCTACCGGGGCGAGTCGTCCTTCCGCTCGTGGCTCCTCGCCATCGTCGCCAACGAGACCCGCAACCTGTACCGGTCGCGCAATCGGCGGGACGCGCTCGTCCTGCGCGCCGCGGCGGCGAACCCGGGATCCGAGATCGCCGAGGACGCCGCGGTGGGCACCGTCCTCGCCGCGGAACGCCGCACGAAGCTGGTGCAGGCCCTGCGCCTCCTGCCGGTGAAGGACCGCGAGGTGATCGTCTGCCGGTTCTTCCTCGATCTCAGCGAGGACGAGACCGTCGCGATGCTGGGTTGGCCCCGGGGCACCGTCAAGTCACGCACCTCGCGGGCACTGACGAAGCTCCGCAACCTGCTCGACCGCGAGGAGGTCCGCCATGGATGACCTCGAACGGGAACTGCGCGACCTGTCCACCTGGCTGACGACACCGGCCGCGCCGGACGTGACCGCCCGCGTACGCGCGCAGCTCGAAACACCCGTACGCCGAGGACGCCGCTGGCGCTACTACCTCGCCGCGGCGCTCGTCGCCCTGCTCGTCGCCGTCCTGCCGCCGGGGCGGGCCGCCCTCGCGGATGCCGTGTCGGGCCTGCTGCGCTTCGCCGGCATCACCGTCGCCACGTCGCACGGACCGGCGCTCCCCACCAGCACCGCACCGTCGTTGCCGGCGCAGCGGCCCACCGACCTCGCCGAGGCGCAGCGGCAGGTGCGGTTCCCGATCCGCCTGCCGGCGACGCTGGGTCCGCCCGAGCAGGTCCTGATCGCCGACCCCGATGCCGCCGGTCTCTGTCGGGTCGCGACGCTGCTCTATCGCGCGGGCGCGCTGCGAATCGACACCTTCGACGGTGAGATCGACCCGGCGTTCCAGAAGCAGGCTCGCGGGCCGGGTCTCGAGTGGGTCCAGGTCAAAGGTGACTTCGCCCTCTGGGTCGGCGGTCCACACGCGGTGACGTACGTGGACCGCGCGAGCACGGTCCGCGTGGAGACCGCGCGACTCGCCGCCTCGACCCTGATCTGGCAGGCGGCCGGCGTCAGCTACCGGATCGAGGGTGATCTCACCAAGTCCGAGGCGATCGAGATCGCGAACTCGCTGACCTAGCGGGTGGACCGCCGGCTGCGACACTGACACGATAATTGCGCTCCCAGTGCAATAACTTTGTCTCTGCCCCTCTGGAGGATCGATGCCCACCTCTCGCCGAAGGCTGCTCTCCCTGCTGGCCGGGGTCGCGCTCACGGCCGGCCTGTCCGTCGCCGCCGTACCGAGCGCCGCCGACGCCGCCACCCCCACGTACCGTCCGGTCATCTTCGTGCACGGCAGCGCCGGATCGGCGGCGCAGTTCGAGACCCAGGCCAAGCGCCTGGCCAGCAACGGCTACCCGATCGACATCATCGAGGCACACGAGTACGACTCGCCGAACATCGCGACGATCCTGCCCCAGGTGTACGCCGGGCTCGACGCGCGCATCTCCCGACTGCTGGCGGCGACCGGCGCGGACAAGGTGGACCTGCTCGCGCACTCCCTGGGCACCTTCGTGATGCAGGGCTACCTCTCCAGCTCACCCGCACGCGCCGCTCGGGTCGCTCACTATGTCAACCTCGACGGGCGCGTCGCGGCCGCACCACCGGGCGGCGTGCCCACCCTGGCCATCTGGGGCGAGGGCGATCCGGCCCGCGCGATCGTGGGCGCGACCAACGTGCACTTCCCGGACCAGTCCCACACGCAGACGGTGTCGTCGCAGGAGTCGTTCCGCGAGTTCTTCCGGTTCTTCCGGGGCCACGCACCGCAGACGACGCGCATCGTGCCGCAACTCTTCGGCACCGCCCGGGTCTCCGGCCGCGCGGTGCTCTTTCCGAGCAACGTCGGCGTCACCAACGCGACGCTGGAGGTCTACCCCGTCAACGCCCTCACGGGCAGCCGGCTGACGAGCCAGCCCACGCGACGGATGGCACTGACCGGTGACGGCTCGTTCGGACCGATCCCCGTCCTCGCCACCGCCCGGTACGAGTTCGCGATCGTCCGGCCCGGGGCCGCGACCCATCACTTCTACGCGCAGCCGTTCCTGCGCTCCGACTCGTTCGTACGCCTCGCCACCAGCCTGCCCGGCGAGGGCCTCGGCGCGCTGGTCGACACCAGTGACCGGCACACCGCCTTGACCATCCAGCGCCAGAAGGAGTGGTGGGGTGACCAGGGCGACGCCGGCGACAAACTGTGGATCAACGGCCGGGACGTCCTGAACGCCGCGAACACGCCGCGGGTCAAGAGGACGATCGGCATCTTCGCGTTCGACAACGACAGCGACGGCGTCACCGACCTGACCGCGCCGCTGCCGGAGTTCTTCAGCCAGACCTTCATCTCCGGCATGGACGTGTTCATCCCGGCGACCCCGGCGCACCTCGGCCTCGTCTCGATCGTGGTGGGCCAACGCGGCGGAGGGTTCGACGTGATCAACGTGCCGAACTGGAAGTCCAGCCAGCACCGCGTCACGGTGAGCGTCAACGACCACTGATCGCGCGGACCGCCGGCCCCCACCACCGCCAGTGCGTCTCCTCCGCCGAGACCGGTGCGGAACGTCCGCCCTGATCACGGATCGCTGCAAAACAGGCAAACGCGTCGCCCTCGGCGCCGGCGCCTGGCCGAAGCGCACGGTCGGCCCGCAATCTTGGACAGTTTCCGTTACGCGCTAACGGAAACTGTCCAAGATTTGCTCCCAGGTGGCCGCCGCAGGCGGAATCATCGCGCACGCCGCCGTACCCCTGGGTCTTGAGCCGCGACCCGTCACCCACTTGGAGGCACGAGTGTCCGCCAACCAACCTCGCCGCCGCCGCTGATCCGGCTCGGCGGTCCAGTACTCCGCCCTTTGCTCTGCTTCAACGGGCGCAACGACTGGGCGCTGTCCGTGTTGCGCCGAGTGAAGCAGAGCAAAGGGCGCGAACCAGTAACCCGGGACACGAGACGAACCGCAACAGCGGTCGACGGACGTACGGCGACCCGGCCGAGCACCTTGGTACAGCTGGTGCCGCACACTGGCCGGCATGACCGCACCTTTCACCAGCGTCGCCGACCTGACCACCGCGCTGAGCGGCGGCCGTCGGGTGAAGTTCTTGTTCTTCTGGGGCCACCAGCCGCAACGCGACGGCAGCGTCGGGCCCGGTTGCCTGAGCCAGTGGTGGCTGGCACCCTTCCTGGTCGACGACGTGCGGTTCGCGACGGCGGAGCACTACATGATGTGGCGGAAGGCGACCCTGTTCGACGATCAGGCGACGGCCACCAAGGTGCTGAGCGCGCCACACCCGCACGCGGCGAAGACGCTCGGCCGGGAGGTGGGCGGCTTCGACCAGCAGACGTGGGAGGAGCAGCGGTACGCGATCGTGGTCGCCGGCAACCTCGCCAAGTTCAGTCAGCACCCCGAGCTGAGCCAGTTTCTGCTCACCACCGGCGAACGGGTCCTGGTGGAGGCGAGCCCTCTCGACCGGGTCTGGGGCATCGGTCTCAGCGGCGACGACCCACGGGCGGAGGACCCCGCCCGGTGGCAGGGCCTCAATCTGCTCGGCTTCGCCCTGATGGAGGTCCGGCGGCTGCTGCGGGAGGGGTGAGCAGGGGCGAATCCGAGCGGGTCGCAGCTTGCCTTGACGCCAGCGGCAAGGTTTAGCGTGGTCGCGAACGGGCTGGTGGAGGGGGTCAGATGTTGATCGGAGAGCTGGCTGAGCGGGCTGGCACGAGCACTCGCACCCTGCGCTACTACGAGGCGCACGGGTTGGTGCACGCCGAGCGCTCGGCCAACGGCTACCGCGTCTACGACGAGGCCGAGCTGAGGGTCGTCCGTGAGATCCGGGCGCTGCTCGACGTTGGCTTCGGCCTCGACGACGTACGCCCGTTCGTCGCCTGTCTCCGGGCCGGCAACACGTCCGGCGACGTCTGCCCGGACTCCGTCCAGGTGCTGCGCCGCAAACTCGCCGAGGTCGACGCCTACCTCGACCGGCTCGGCGCGGTACGCGAACAGCTCCACACTCAGCTCACGCACGCCATCGCCCACCGGGAGAGAACATGCCCCAAGAGACGGCAACTGCCTCGCTAGTCACGGTAACCGACGACACGTTCGCCACGATCGTGCTGGCCGCCGACCGGCCGGTGCTGGTCGACTTCTGGGCGGAGTGGTGCCCACCCTGCCGGATGATCGAGAAGAGCCTCGCCGAGCTGGCCCAGGAGTTCGGCGACCGGATGGTCGTGGCGAAGCTCAACACCGACGAGAACCCGGCGGCCACCCGCCGGTACGCGGTCATGTCCCTGCCGACCCTGCTGGTGTTCCGCCAGGGCGAGGTGGTGGCCTCGATCGTGGGAGCCAGGCCGAAGACCTACCTGCGGCAGGCTCTGACCGCCCAGACCGAGGGGTGACGCGGCCGCGCAGGTCAGCGCTCACCGAGGATGACAGTGAGCAGCAGGGGCAGGAGCAGTGCGAACACCAGCAGGAACATCCTCAGCCGGAAGGCACGTAGTTTCGGACTGGTAGCCATCAGGCGACCATGCCGGACCTGAGCCGGGCCAGGGACTGCTTCAACAGCCGCGACACGTGCATCTGCGACAGCCCGACTTCGTCGGCGATCCCCTTCTGGGTCATGTCGCCGTTGAACCGCAGGCTGAGGATCCGGCGCTCGCGCGAGGGCAGAGCGGCGAGGAGCGGGCGGAGCGCGAGGCGGTTGTCCACCGCGGCGAAGCCCGAGTCGACGGCTCCGATGAGCGCGAACGTGTCGAAGTCCTCGGTGCCGTGGTGCGGCGCGTCGAGCGACACCAGTCGGTACGCCTGCGCGGCGGTGACCGCGGCGCGGATCTCGTCGACGCCCACCTCCAGGTGGGTGGCGAGCTCGGTGTCGCTCGGGTGGTGGCCGTGGCGGTGCGTCAACTCCCCCACGGCGACCCGCATCTTGCCGTTGAGCTCCTGGGCTTGGCGCGGCACCCGCATGGCCCAGGCGGTGTCGCGGAAGTGTCGGCGGAGGGCGCCGAGGATGGTCGGGACCGCGTAGGCGGCGAACGGCACGCCCCGATCGGCGTCGAACCCGTCCACGGCCCGGACCAGGGCCAGCGCGGCGACCTGCGCGAGGTCGTCGTATGACTCGCCGCGTCCCGCGTACCGGCCCGCGAGGCGGCGGGACATCGGCAGGTTGCCCTCGATGACCTGATCCCGGAGTTTCGGGCGGGCGGGATCGTCACAGGCCAGGGTGGACAGCCGACGCAAGGACTGCTCGCGGGTCTCGGAGGAGTTGAGCAGCAATGGAGGACGGGTAATGACCATCGTTGAACGCCCCTCACGGGCCGGTGGCGGCTGACTGACAGCCACCGGGGGCCTGGGCGACATCCCCACCGTACGCCCCTTTTCCGGGCGAGCCCCGCCGCCAGCCCTCTGAGCCGGCAATCAGCGTGATTGTCGTTTTCGCCTACGGCATGAGCTGCTCGGACCCGTCGACGATCGCCCGCGCCACATCGGACAATCGTCGGTTGTGCCGGCGCGCGCCCTCGCGCAGCATCGTGAAGGCCACCCCCACGTCCACGTTGAGGCGTTCGGCGAGGACACCCTTGGCCTGCTCGATCAGGACCCGGCTGGTGAGCGCGGTCTGCAGTTGCTCGGTGAGGGTGTCGCCGCGCTGAATGGCGCGTTGCTGCAGCAACCCGATGGTGGCCACGTCGGCCAAACCCTGACCGGTACGGAGCTTGCCCTCGTCGAGCGCGCCCGGCTGGATGTCGAAGAGGTTCAGCGCGCCGATCACCTCGGACCGCAGGCGCATCGGCAGGGCGTGGACCGCGGCGAACCCCACCTCGGCCGCGGCGGCCGCGAACCGGGGCCACCGGCCGACGGTGGTCAGGTCGGCTACCGAGACCGCTCGACCGGTACGGAAACAGTCCAGGCACGGGCCCTGGTCGGTCTGCAACTGGAACAGCTCGAGCAGACGGGTGCGTTCGGAGCTGGCGGCCACCACCTGCAGGGCGCCCTGCTGATCGGTCAACAGCAGCCCCGCGGCCGAGACGCCCAGCACCTCGACGCACCGCTCGGTCAGGACGTGCAGGAACTCGAGCATGTCGAAGTCGGCCACAAGCGTATCGGCCAGCTCCACGAACACGTCGGACAGCTGGATCTCGGCCATGTCACTCACCCTCGTCGCGATGGGCTGCGGCCCTGCCGGCTCCGGAGGCCGCCTACTGGCGGTCCGGGCGACGCTCAAACCGTACTCCTGTGCCCTGCCCCTGCCGGTGCGCTGACCGCGCAGGCCACCGGGTTGCCGCCCGGCGGCCTGCGGGTCACGCGGCCGGCACCGCGGTGCCCAGCCCGACCGCCAGCTCACGGCCGTAGTGGCCGTCGTAGCCGGTGACGAGACTGGGCGGCGGTCCGTTGATCTCGCGGAGCCGGTCCGCAGCTCGGCGGGCGGCGATCGCGGTCACCCAGGTGACGCCATCGACCTGACGGGAGGCGGCCAGCGGCGCGAGCCGCCACACCTCGACGAAGACCGCCCGGGTCACCGCCACGGAGGGCGCGCAGCTGCCGAGGACCTCACCCACCTGGGCGAAGACGACGGGGACGAGGCGGCGGTAGAAGCGGCCGAATGCCGCGTGGTCCCGGTCGGCGATCCGTGTCACGAGGTCGTCGACGGATTCCGGGCCCGGCACGACGTAGGTCAGTGACATCGACATCCGCCGTACCTACCTCAGCCAGGCGAAGCGTCGCACGATCGGCACCCGGGCCCAGGCGGCGCCGAGTCCGAGCGTGCCGCCCGCGCCCAACAAGGCCAGCACGATCAGCACCGCTGCGTAGATGAGGTGGTCATCCATGAACGGATTGCTGGCCGGGGGCAGGACCGCGGTCCACATCATCACCATGAGCACCGCTCCGGCCCCTGCCGCCAACCGCATCGCGACACCGAGGAGCAACGCGACGCCGATGGCGAGCAGAGCCGCCATGAAGAGCACATCGGTCAGGGCCGCACCAGCGATCGAGTGGTAGAAGCCGGTGAACGGACCCGTGGCCGCGCCTCCCAGGAAGCCCTGCGTCGGGCTGCCGCCGTTGATCCAGGATTTCGCGGCGACAGTCGAGTGGCCCAGACCGAACAGCTTGTCCAGGAACGCCCACAGGAAGATCCAACCCAATGCGAGCCGGATGCCAGCGAGCAGATAACGGGTTGCAGTGCTCAGGGGCGGACCGATCGACACTGGCCCGGGGTCGCGCGGCACCACCGGGGCCAGCCCGGCACTCGGCACGGCGGAGTGGACGACATTGTTGAGCTCCTTGGCGATGTAGGCCATCGCGCTCACATTCCTTCGATGCTCGTCGAGCACGTCCACGACCCGAACGGCCGTGGTTGTGTGGCGTGGGTGGGCCTGGCGAGACGACGCCAACCAACGGTCGGCCGCCCGCTCGAAGGACGGTGCGGCAGCGACAGGGTCTGGGCCAGCTCGTGGGCGTATCGGCGGCGGCAGGCGGTCAGCCACCGGGGGCCCGAGCGACACCCCCAGCATACGCGTCAGCGCCCGAAAAGGTCACATCAGACATCGCGCGACCGTTATGACCACTACCCCAGTAGTCGAGGTTCATCTATTTACTGGTCGCCGAACGGCCATCCTCCGGGCGTCCAGGTCCACAATGATCCGTTGCGATCCATCGGTTTCGGACCCCAGGAGCACACCATGCTCGACAGGAGCAACCAGACCCGGCCATCCCGGGTGGCACGGACGTTGTTGGCAGTGGGTGCCGTCGCGGCGTTGGCCGCGGCACAGCTCGCGGTGCCGTCAGCGCCCGCGATCGCCGCCGTCAGCCGAGCCGACCTCGCCCTCCGCTGGGCACCCATCCATTACCAGGACGTCGACGCCACCGGCAGCCACGCGCTGGGGGGTAGGTCGGACTACATCACCAGAGTCGACTTCGACGGCGACCTGAACGGGCGCAACAACTGGGATCGGGCCGGCCAGGCGGGGACGTCGCTCGACGCGCACGCGTACTACTCGGTCGTCGAGACCAGCACCCACTGGTACATCACCTACCTGTTCTTCCACCCCCGGGACTGGACGGATCACCCGTTCTTCGAGACCGAGCACGAGAACGACGGCGAGGGCGTCCTGTTCGCGATCGAGCGCGACGGGTCCGCGTATGGGGTGCTGCGCGGAGCGGTCACCGTGGCACACACCGACTTCTACTCGTACACGCCGACCGGCAGCACCTGGAGCAGCGGCAACGAGAGCGTCGACGGCACCCTGCAACTTCAGGCGTCACCGCACGACACGTTCCAGCACCCGGTGACGGCGCAGGAGGCGAAGGGCCACGGCCTGAAGGCGTACCCGCAGTACACCATCGACGGCGACGGCCTCGTCTACTACCCGTCGACGGTCGCCGAGACGCCGAGCAGCGGCAACGACCGCGACGTGCGGTACCGGCTGATCGACATCTTCGCCAGCGGGGGCCTGTGGGCGCAGCGGGCCAACGCGAGCCTCTTCGCCGGCCTCGGCACCTTCGCGGGCGACACCAGCGGCGACTGCGGCTCCGGCACCTGGAGCTGCTCGACCAACTCGGCCAACGCCCCCTGGGGCTGGGACGACGGCAACGACATCCCTGCCCGCGGGGAGCTGGCGAGCGACCCGGCGAAGGTGTCCGCCGAGTACTTCAACGTCCCGGCCGGTCTGGCCAGGACCTACAGCTACAACCCGTACGCCGGCGCCGCTGCGGCGCTCAAGGAGGCGGCCAGGACCGCACCGCCCGTCGTGGACTGACCGATGACCGGCGCGCGGCCGACTCCCCCCCCGGAGTCGGCCGCGACGCGGTCCCTCACGCTCGATTCTCACCAACCGTCACAGGGTTGGTAGGAGCCGTCCTCGACCAGGAAATCGGCCCAGACCCAGCCGTACTTCGTCGTCGCCGTACGCAGGTAGACCCATTTGACGTTGTTCACGTTGACGTAGCAGTGGTAGTCGACGAGGTTGTTGTACGTCGCGGTGCCCGTGACCTTGCAGGTCCAGTCCGGCCCGGTACGCAGGCTGACGTTCTGCAGGAAGTTCTGCCCGTACGGCGACTGGTCGGTGTCCGCGGCGGTGACGCCACAGGGCGCCGCGGACGCGGGTGCCGCCTGCCCCACCAGCGTCAGACCCGCCATCACGGCCACCAGGACCAACGCCCGGGCGATCATCCTCTGTGCCATTCACTACCCCTCTCTCCGGCCCACCCTCACGCGTCCCAGCGTGTCGACGCTCACCGTAGGAACGCGAAACAGCCGGCCGCAACGGTCGACGGCTGTTCCGCACAGCCCGCGCCTGTCCGAGCTGTTCAGAGGGTTGTTCGGCCTTGTTCGGAACGGGGGGGATCAGTCGGCGGGAACGGCTTCCCGCGGCAGCGGCACCACCAACGGGGTGCCCGTCGCCGGATCGGGCACCACCAGCGCGCGCAGACCGAAGACCTCGGCCAGCAGCTGCGGCGTCAGCACCTCCTCCGGTGCCCCGGTGGCCACGACCCTGCCGTCCTTTATAGCGATGAGGATGTCGGCGTACCGGGCCGCGAGGCTCAGGTCGTGCAGCACCATGACGACGGTGCGCTCGCGTTCCCGGTGCAGCCGGGCGGCCAGGTCGAGCACGTCGATCTGGTGCGCGAGGTCGAGGTAGGTGGTGGGCTCGTCGAGGAGCAGCAGGTCGGTGCCCTGCGCGAGGGCCATCGAGATCCAGGCCCGCTGACGTTGCCCGCCGGACAGCGCGTCGACGGGCCGGTCGGCGAGGTCGAGCAGGTCGGTCCAGCGCAGCGCCTCGGCGACGATGTCCTCGTCGGCGCGCGACCACTGACTGAACCAGCTCTGGTGCGGGTGCCGGCCGCGCATCACCAGGTCGGCGACGGTGAGCCCATCGGGTGCGACCGGCGACTGCGGCAGCACGCCGACGATCTTCGCCACCTCGCGGGTGGGCAGCCGGTCGATCTGCTTACCGTCCAACAGCACCTGACCGGAGGCCGGCCGCAGCAGCCGGCCGAGCGCCCGTAGCAGCGTCGACTTGCCGCAGCCGTTGGGGCCGATGACGGCGGTGATCCGGCCGTCGACGATGTCGAGGTCCAGGTGCTCGACGACGGTCGTGTCGCCGTACGCCAGGTGGAGATCCCGAGCGCGAAGTCGCGCGGTCATGCGGTGGTCCTCCTCGTTCTGCCCAGCAGCAGCCACAGCAGGTACGGTGCGCCGATCATCGCGGTGAGCAGGCCGACCGGCAGCTCGCGGGGTGCGATGACGAGCCGGGCGGCCAGGTCGGCGCCGACGACGAGCAGGGCGCCCAGGATCGCCGAGACGATGACCGGCGGTCTGCTGCCCCCGCAGAGGCGCAACGCGACCTGCGGCACGAGGAACGCCACGAACTCGACCGGTCCGGCCGCCGACACCGCGACCGCGGCGAGCGCGACCGCGACCGCCACCACGGCGAGCTGGGCGGTCTGCAGGCGCAGGCCGAGCGCGCGGGCGGTGTCGTCACCGAACTGGAGGACCCGCAGCGCGGTCGCCGCGGCGACCGCCAGCGGCGCGAGGACGACCAGGGCGAGGGCCAGGGGACGTACGTTGTTCCACTCGCGTCCCGCGAGCGAACCGGTGAGCCAGATCGTGGCCCGGCTGACGTCCACCAGGTCGGCTCGCACCAGCAGCCACGAGGTGAGCCCGCCGAGGACCTCGCCCACGCCGAGGCCGACGAGCACGAGGCGGAAGCCGTTCATGCCACGTTTGTAGGCCAGCAGGTAGATGAGGGTGGCGCTGATCGTCGCACCGATCAGCGCGGCGACCGGGACGCCGACCATCCCGCCCGACACGCCGCCGAGGACGATGGCCGCGACCGCGCCGGCCGCCGCGCCACCGGTCACGCCGAGCACGTCGGGACTGGCCAGGGGGTTCCGGGCGAACGTCTGGGTCAGCGCACCGGACATGGCCAGGGCCGCGCCGACGAGCAGGGCGCAGAGCACCCGGGGCAGGCGTAGCTGCAACAGGATGTGCCGCTGCGCGCGGGTGCCCTCCCCGCCGAGCACGTCGAGGACGGCGCTGGGCGGGATCGGGAACTCCCCCCGCCCGAGGCTGAGAACGGCGAGGGTGAGCGCGGCGGCGAGGGCGACGGCGCCGACGACGATCGCGCGGACCGGCACCGCGCCGGAGACCGGGCCGATCCGCAGCACGACCCGCCCCGGCAGCGGCAGTGCGCTCACAGCGACACCAGCCGGACGCGGCGGACGAGGTAGACGAAGAAGGGCGCGCCGAGAACGGCGAGGACGATGCCGGTCTGAAGCTCCGCGGGGCGGGCGATGAGCCGGCCGGCGACGTCGGCGAGCAGCACCACACAGACACCCACGAACGCCGAGTACGGCAGCAGCCAGCGATGGTCCGGTCCGGTGAGGGCGCGGGCGAGGTGCGGCACGGCGAGCCCGACGAAACCGATCGGTCCGCAGGCCGCAGTAGCCGCGCCGGTGAGCAGCATGATCGCGGTGATACCGACGGTGCGGGCGAGCCCGATGTGCTGACCCAGCGCGCGGGCCACGTCCTCGCCGAGGCCGAGCGCGTTGAGCGCGGGCGCGTTGATCGCCGCCAGGACCAGCCCCACCACGATGAACGGCGCCACCTGCCCGGCGACGTCCAGCTCACGCCCGGACAACGACCCGACCACCCAGAAGCGGAAGCTGTTCAACGATGCCGAGTCGGCGAGCAGCAGGGATGAGGTGAACGACGACAGCAGCGCGCTGATCGCCATACCGGCCAGCGCGAGGGTGACCGGGGTCGGGCCGCCGCGCTGGGTCGCGCCGAGCCCGAAGACGACGAGACTGGCGGCGAGGGCGCCGGCGAACGCGAACCAGATGTAGCCGGTCAGCGAGCCGACGCCGAAGACGGCCATGCCGAGGACGACGGCGAACGACGCCCCGGCGGAGACCCCGAGCAGGCCGGGGTCCGCGATCGGGTTGCGGGTGTGGCCCTGGATCAACGCGCCGGCCACGCCGAGTGCGAGGCCGACGAGGACCCCGAGGACGGTACGCGGCAGCCGCAGTTCCCGTACGACGGCCGTGGCGTCACCGCCGTCGGGTGCCACGAGCGCGGACCAGACCTCGCCCGGGTGCAGCGACTGCGCGCCCAAACCGAGGCTGAGCAGCACCGCGACACCGGTGAGCGCGACCAGTCCGGCGAGCCCGGCGACGCGCACCGGCCAGGTGGTGCGCATCGCCGTGGCCTTCGTCGGTCGCCCGGTCGACGCCTCGTCAGTCGTCGTCATCGTCGTGGTGGTCGAGATTGACCACGCCACGCTTCCAGTACCCGTCCACCTCGACCCAATCGCGGGACAAGCCGAGCGTCCGCAGGTAGCGGCGGATCGGCTTGAGCGACGTCGCCTCCCCCGCGACCCAGCAGTACCCGTCCCCCGGTGGCAGTTCGAGCCCGCGGATCGCCTGCTCCAACTGCCCGCCGTCGACACCACGGTCGCGGTGCAGCCAGACGAGTGTGGTGTCGGCGGTGATGGCGAGCTGTTGCTCCTCGGCCGCGTCGGCCACGTCGAGGAACGCGAAGACCGGCACGCCGGCGGGCACCCGCTCGAGCCAGACGGCGACCGCCGGCAGCGCCGTCTCGTCGCCGGCGAACAGGTACCAGTCGAAGGTGAACGGGTTGATGGTCGAACCACGAGGGCCGAGGACGCCGAGGACCTGCCCGGGTGTTGCCTGCGCGGCCCAACTCCCCGCCGGCCCGTGGCCGTGCAGGACGAAGTCGAGGTCCAACTCCCGCTGCTCCGGTCGGTGGTGCCGCACCGTGTAGTCACGGAACGTGGGTTTCGGGGCGCCCGGCGGGGGCGACTCGAGACCGTCCGGTCCGAGGGTCGGCATGACCGGCAGCGCCGCACCGGGCTCCGGGAAGAACACCTTCACGTGGTCGTCGGGCGCGGCGTAGCAGAAACCGTCGAGCGCCGCACCGGTGAGCGTGACGCGGACGGTCCGGGGGGTGACCCGTACGACCCGGGCCACCTCGAGCAGCCGTGGGGTGAGGTCGTGCCAGACGAGTTCGATCTCGCGGTTCGGTGTCGTCATGTCACTTGCCGCCGGCCGTCGCCGCCTTGGCGATGGTGGGGACCACGTTGTCGATGAAGTACGGGATGGTCAGCGGCGTCGGGTTCCGCAGCGCCGAGAACTGCTCCCGGGTGAGCGGCACATAGCCGCCCTTCTTGACGGCGTTGAGGTTCTTGAACAGCGTGTTGCTCTCCAGCGCCGTCTTCAGGCCCGGCTCGACGCAGTAGACGATGACGACGTCGGCGTCGACGGTGGCGAGCTTCTCGAGGCTCAAGGTCACCGCGAAGTCCGTACCCTGGAGCTTCGCGACCTCCGGGGCGAGCGTCATACCGAACTCGTTGATCGACTTGACGCCGGTGTCCTCGGCCGAGCGCAGCACGCCGATGGTGCCGGCCTCGAACGCCTGCGACAGCGAGAAGGTCTTGCCGACCAACTCGGGGTGGTCCGCCTTGACCTTGGCGACCTTCGCCTCGACGTCCTTGATGATCGTCTCGCCCTGCTCGACCTTGCCGACCAGCTTGGCGACCTGGCGCAGCGTCACCTGCCACGGGTCCTCGAACGGCCCGCTCTCGTACGCCGTGGTCGGCACCAGCGGCGACAGCTTCGCGTACTCCTGGTCGATGTAGTAGTCACCACCGGCCAGGACGAGGTCCGGGTTGAGCTTGGCGATCTCCTCGGGGTTGACGCCCGCGTCGCCAGCCGAGAGCAGGGCCGGCTTGCCGGTGATCTTCGGCTTGGCCCAGGCGGTGATACCGCCCTCGTCCAGCGACGCGGCGATACCGACGGGCTGGACACCCAGCAGCAGGAGGGCGTCCAGGTCGGCGTCGGACAGCGCGACGACGCGCTCCGGGGCCTTGTCGAGGGTGACCTTGCCGAGCTTGTGCGTGACGGTCACGGGGTAGGCGACGGCCGCCGAGCCCACACCGGACGAGTTCGCGGCCGGTGCGTCCGCGTCGTCGCCGCAGGCGGCCAGGGCGCCGGATGCGGCGACCAGCAGGCCCAGCAGGCCCACGCTCACGCGGCCCCGGGTCCGGAGTCGGGTGCCGACTGCGTTCATCACCATGGTTGCCACTTTCACGAGGAGATGCCGAAATTAGGCGAGGCTAAGCTAAATTACAGACGCGCTGGTCCGCAAGTTGCGGGTTCGACCGGGCGGCGGCAGCGTCCGACGGAGGACGCGCGGCGGCCTGCGCTGGGCGTCGCTGGCGCGGCGCTCGTGGTGCTCTGGCTCCGCCTGGGTCGCCGATCGCGCCGGTGAGCGTGCACTATTTGTCCACTTGGCAGCTACGGAACGTACGGAATCGTTACGCTCAGTGCGATAAATAGGAACGCGATGACAGGATCGGCAATGCAGAGGTTCGGATTGACCGTGGTGATCGGCACGGCCTGCCTGGTGTCCGTCCCCGCACCCGCCTGGGCGGACAGCACCGGCGACGTCACGGCCACGGTCATCGTGACCGGGGGTGAGCTCTCGATCATCACGCCCGCGACGGCCGATCTCGGCGAGGGATCACCCGACGAGGGCATCACCGGTCAGCTCGGCACGGTCACCGTGATCGACGACCGCGCGCAACTCGCGGCGACCTGGGTGGTGACGGTGACCGCCAGTGACTTCACCACCGGCGGCGCGACGCCGGCCGAGACGATCCCGGCCAGCGCGATCGACTACTGGTCGGGGCCGGCCACGCAGAATGTCGGAACCGGTGTGCTCGTGCCGGGTCAACCCACCGCCGCCGACGCGGTACCGATCGTGTCGACGCCGACCGCGTTCACCAGGTCCACCGGCGACGGCCTCAACCGGGCGAGCTGGAACCCGACCCTCACCTTCCAACTCGGACCGGAGACGGTGACCGGCGTCTACACCGGAACGGTGACCCACTCGGTTGCCTGAGCGGCGCTCAGTCCGCGCTGACCGCCCCGGCCATCCGGTCGGGGCTGTCGGCCCGCTCGGTCGCCGACCGCGCGTGCGCGGGTACGACCCGACGCTGGCGGTACCGGCGAACCAGGACGAACGCGGCCGCGCCGAGTACGAGCAGCGCCACCGCGGCGCCGGCGTACCAGAGCCAGGAGGTGCCGGCACCCTTGGTGGCCGGTACGACGGCACCGGCCGGCAGCAGATCGGAGTGGGTCGCGCAGACGAGCGGCTTCACACCGTCCTTGGCGCTGGCACAGGCCACCGTGGCGAGTCGCAGCAAATCCTTCGGAGTCTCACCGACGCGGGCCTTCGTGGTGAAGGTGGACTCCTCACCCACCTTGAGGTCGACCGCCCAGTTGACCGCGCCGTCCCGGGCCTTGCCGCCGCGGTCGGCGGAGATGAGCGCGAGCCCGGACGGCAGGCTCTGCGAAACCTTGATGCCCGCCACCTTGGCCGTGCCGAGATTGCGGACGGTGACCCGGTAGGTCAGCTCATCGCCGGCGGCCACGGCGGTCCTGCCGTCGTCCACCGTGATGCTGAGCAGCGGCCCGGACGGCGAGGCGGCGCCGGACGGCTTCGGCGTCGGGGCCACCGCCTGCGCGGGGGCGACAACCGGCCCGGCCAGCGTCCACGCGGCCAGCACGGTCGCCAGGACAGGGATCCTTCGCATGATGCTCCTCAGGCTGTTACTCGGTGATCGCCACATATTCCAACGTCGCGGAGTACTCATCGGCTACGACCGCGGGGATGGTCACCTGGTAGTCGTTGCTGATCGCGTCGCCGCCGGGTGCCGATGGCCCGGCCTGACGGTGCACGACCACCGCCGTCACATCGGAGAGTTCCCGGTAGACGGTGGTGCCGCTCTCGCGTACCCGCAGGTTTTCGATCGGGATGGTGTAAGGGTTCGCGGGATTGGCCCCGACCAGTTCCGGCTGCAGCCCTCGTACGCTGACCGAATACCCGGTGGGACTGTTGGTGGTGACGGTCATGGTGACCGCCTCGGATCGGCCGACCACCTGCTCCGGACGGCCCGTCAGCGTGAACCCGTCCGGCAACCCGGACAACGTGATCGACTGCGCGGTCACGGTGACGGTGGCGGTGCATCCGGCGCCGCCCACACCCGCCGGGCAGGTGTTGCCGATGGTGGTGGAGGCGACCGTGTTGACCAGCGTTCCGTCGCCGGACACGGGCTGATTGACGGCGACGCTGTAGGTGAACGTGGCGGTGGCGTTGACCGGCAGGTCACCGGTCCAGGTGAGGACCGGCGCCGTGTAGGAGAGGACGCCCGTGGTCGTGACGGCGTCGCCGACGTACACGGCGTCGTCGAGGACGTCGACGAGCGAGTCGGTGACCGTGGCGCCGCTGTAGGGCGCCTCCCCATTGTTGGTGATCAGGACCGAGTAGCGCACCACCCCGCCCGCGACGACAGTCGCGGTGTCGGCGGTCTTGGTGATGGTCAGTGCCGGGATCCGGACGGCGACCGTGGTGGTGCAGGCCGGCGAGCCCGGACAGTCGGCGCCCACGGTGCTGGAGCTGACGGCGTTGACGAGGTTCCGGTCACCGGTGTCCGGGACGTTGACGGTGACCGAGTAGCTGATCACCGCGACCGCCGCGACCGCGAGATCACCGGTCCAGGTCAGCACCGGCGCCGCGTACGAGACCACGCCGGAACTCGCGGTGGCGTCCGCGTTGTAGACCGCGTCGTCGAGCACTCCGGTCAGCGTGTCCGCGACGGTCGCACCCGTGTACGGCGACTGTCCGGTGTTGGTGACCGTGATCGTGTACGTGACCGTGCCGCCGGCGGTGACGGTGGCGGTGTCCGCCGTCTTGGTGATGGCCAGCCCGGGGATCAGGATGGCGACTTGGACACTGCACCTCGGGTCGGTGCTGCCCACCGCGCAGTTGTTGGCCGGCGCGTCGGAGCTGACCGTGTTGACGAGGGTCCGCCCGCCGACCTGGCTGTTGTTGACCGTCACCGTGTAGACGATGGTCACGGCGGAACCGATCGGCAGGTCGCCGCGCCAGGTCAGCACCGGCGCCGCGTAGGTGACCACCCCGGAGCTGGCGGTGGCATCGGCGTTGTAGACCGCGTCACCGAGCAGGCCGGCGAGCGAGTCGCTGATCGTGGTGTCGACGTACCCCGTCTCGCCGGTGTTCGTGGCGGTGATGGTGTAGGTGACGGTGTCGCCTGGCGTGCTGGTCGGGTTGTCGGCGGTCTTGGCGATGGCGAGGCCGGGCAGCAGTACGGCGACCGTCACGGTGCAGGCGGGGCCGGGCGCCGCCGTCGAGCAGTTGCTGCCGGGTGCGTCGGTGGTGATGGTGCTGGCGATGGTCCGGTTGCCGGTGTCCGGGTTGTTGACCGTGACCGTGCCGGTGATGACGATGACGCCGCCAACCGGGATGTCCCCGGTCCACGTGACGTCGGCGCCCACCACGGTCAGCGTGCCGGAGCTGGCGACCTGGTCCCCGTTGGGCCGGGCGTCGTCGAAGACGTTCGTGGCGTCGGTGACCACCTGGATGCCCACGTAGGCGGTGGGTCCGGTGTTGGTGAAGGTGGCGGTGAACCGGACGACGCTGCCCGGCGTGGTCGTGGCCACGTCGGCGACGTTGGTGATGCTGAGCGCCGGGATGAGCACGGTGACGGTGACGGTGCAGGCCGGATCAGTCCCTCCAACCGGACAGTTGCTGCCCGGCGTGGTGGACGTGATGCCGTTGGTCATGCTCCGGTCCCCGGTGGAGGGGTTGTGCACCGCGACCGAGTAGCTGATGACGGCGGTGCCACCGATGGCGAGGTCACCGGTCCACGTCAGGGTCGGCGCCGCGTACGACACCACGCCGGCCGTGGCGACCGCGTCGTCGTTGAAGGTGGCGTCGTCGAGTACAGCGGCGAGGCTGTCGCTCAGGGTGGCACCGGTGTACGCGGTCTGGCCGCTGTTCGTGACGGTGATGGTGTAGCCCACCGTGCCACCCGGTGTGGTGGTGCCGACGTTGGCGTTCTTGCTGATGCTCAGGGCCGGCAGCAGCACCTGGACGGTCGTCGTGCAGGCCGGATCGGCGCCGGCGGGCGGGCAGTTGGTGCCGGCGTCGGTGGAGCTGACCGTGTTGACCAGGACCCGCCCGCCGGTCTGCGGGTCGTTGGCGGTGACCGTGTAAGTGATGGTGACCGCGCCGCCGACGGCGAGGTCACCGGTCCAGGTCAGGGTCGGCGCGCTGTAGGAGACGACGCCCGAGCTGGCGCTGGCGTCGCCGTTGTAGGTGGCGTCGGCGAGCAGGCCGGCCAGGCTGTCGGCGACGGCGGCGCCGGTGTACGGGGTCTCGCCGGTGTTGGTGACGGTGATCGTGTAACCGACGGGGCCGCCGGGGACGGTGGTGGCCCGGTCCGCCGTCTTGAGCACCGTCAACGCCGGGATGAGGATCGTGACCGTCGCCGTGCACGCCGGGTCGGTGCCGCCCGACGGGCAGTTGTTGCCGGGGGCGGTGGAGCTGGCCACCGAGGTCATGACCCGGTTGCCCGGGTCCGGGTCGCGCACCGTGAACGAGCGGGTGATGGTGAGCACCGCGCCCGGCGGCAGGTCACCGGTCCACCGGATCGACGACGTGCCGGGCACCAACTCCAGCGTGCCGGTCGAGGCCGCGGCGTCGCCGTTGTACGCGGCGTCGTCGACCGAGCCGGCGAAGTTGGTCGTGATCTGGATGCCGATCAGAGGGGTCGTCCCCGTGTTGGTGGCGGTGGTGGTGAACTGGACCGTGCCGCCGGGGACCGAGGTGGGCGCACCCGCCGTGTTGACGATGCTGAGCACCGAAATCGTCACGGTGGCCGTACAGGCCGGGTTGGTGCTGCCGACGACGCAGCTGCTACCGGCGGCCGCTGAGCTGACCCGGCTGGTGAGGAGCCGGTCGCCGGTGTCCGGGGCGGCGACCGTCACCGAGTAGGTGATGGTGGCCGTCGCCCCCGGGGCGAGGGTGCCCGTCCAGAGCAGATTCGGGCTGGCGAAGGTGACCGCGCCGGTGGTCGCCACGGCGTCGTTGTTGTAGGCCGCGTCATCCAGCAGCCCGGCCAGCGCGTTGGTCACCGTGACGCCCGTCTGCGCGGTCTGCCCGGTGTTGACGATGGAGATGGTGTAGCCCACCTGCGCGCCGGGAGTCGTGCTGGCCGTACCGGCGGTGATGGTGATGCCCAGGCCGGGCGTGAGCACGGGCACCAGGATCGAGCAGTCCGGGTTGGAGCTGGCCGGCGGGCAGGTGCTGCCGGCCTCCGTCGAGGAGACGACGTTCACCATCGTCTTGTCGCCCGGGTCGGGGCTGCGCACCGTCATGGTGTAGGTGACGACCGCGCTCTGCCCCGCCGGGAGGTCACCGGTCCAGGTCAGCGTGGGCGCCGCGTACGACACGCTGCCCACGGTGGTGGTGGCGTCGTTGCCGAAGGTCGCGTCGTCGAGCGCGCCGGTCATGTCGTCGGTGACCACCGCTCCCAGGTACGGGGCGGTGCCGGTGTTGCTGATGGTGAGGGTGTAGCCGACCGTGCTGCCGGGCGTCGTGACCGGTGTGTTGGCGACCTTGACGATGGTCAGCGCCGGCACCAGCACGTCGACCCGGACGGTGCAGCGCGGATCGGTGCCGCCGACCGGGCAGTTGTTCCCTTGGATCGCCGAGCTGGCCGTACTTGAGATGACTTTGTCGCCTGGATCGGGGTTACGCACCTGGAAGGTGCTGGCGATGGTGACCACGCCGCCGACCGGCAGGTCGCCGGTCCAGCTGAGACCGTCCGGGCCGACCACGAGGGCGCCGGAGGTGACGGTGTCACCGATCGGCACGGCGTCGTCGAGCAGGCCGGCGCCGCCCAGGTTGACGGTCGCGCCGAAGTAGGCGGTGCCACCGTCGTTGGTGATGGTGGTGGTGAGGACGACCGTACCGCCGGGCAGCACGGTGGCCCTGTCGGCGGTGTTCAGGATGGTCACCTGCGACACGGTGACCTGGGCGGTGCACCGCGGGTCGACGCTGCCGACGGCGCAGTTCCCGCCGTCGGAGTCGGAGACCAGCGTATTGACCATCAGGTTGTCACCGGTGACCGGCTGCACCGTCACGGTGTAGGTGATGGTCACCGAGCCGGCCGCCGGCACGTCGCCGGTCCAGGTGAGCACCGGGGCGGTGTAGCTGATGGTGCCCACCCCGCCGGCCGAGGCGTCGTTGTTGTAGACGGCGTTGCCGAGCACGTCGGCCAGCGAGTCGTCGAAGGTCGCGGCGAGGTACGGGGTCAGCGCGGAGTTCGACACCACCACCGTGTACGTGACCACCGAACCGACAGCCGCGGAGCGCGCACTCGCGGTCTTGGCGAACGTCAGTTGAGTTTCGTCGGCGACCGCGACGGTGACCGTGCACGCCGGGTCGGCGCTGCCCACTAGGCAGTTGGCCCCTGCCGCGGCGGAGCTGGCGACGTTGACCAGCGAGTTGTTCCCGGTGGCCGGGTTGTCGACGGTCACCGTGTAGGTGACCGTCACGGTGGCGCCGACGGCCAGGTCGCCACTCCAGGTGAGCACCGGTGCGGTGTAGGAGACCGTTCCGGCCGTGGCGCTCGCGTCCCCGTTGTAGGCCGCGTCATCGAGGACGCCGGTCAGGTCGTCGTTCACGCTTGTCGCGGCGTACGGGATCTGTCCACTGTTGGTGATGGTCAGCGTGTAGGCGACCGTGCTGCCCGGCGACGTCGCCACGGCGCTCGCCGACTTTCCGATGGTCAGCGCCGGAGTGAGAACCAGCACGGTGGAGGTGCACCCGGGCGCCTGGGCCGTCGCGGAGCAGGAACTGCCGACGGCGCTCGACTGGAGAACGTTGACCATGATCTTGTTGCCCGGGTCGGGTGAAAGCACCACCACCGAGTAGGTGATGGTGACGACTGCACCGACCGCGAGGTCGCCGCTCCAGGTGAGGGTGGTGCCGGCGAAGGTCAGGGTGCCGGCGCTGGCCACCGCGTCGCCGCTGTACGTCGCGTCACTCAGCACCGCCGCCAGCGAGTTGGCCACACTGATCGCGGTGTATGGCGAGGTACCCGAGTTGGTGATCGTCACGGTGTAATTCACGGTCTGCCCCGGCACGGCGGTCGCCGTGTCCGCGACGACGTTCAGCGCGAGACCCGGTATCAGCACGGTCACGCTGAGCGAGCAACGCGGATCGGTGCTACCCACCGGACAGTTGTTGCCAGGGGCTGCCGACACCATCGTCGCGGGGAGCGACGGATCGCCCTGGAAAGGGTTGAGCACCGTGACGCTGCCGCTCAGCGTGATGGTCGCGCCGACGGGAATGTCACCCGACCAGACCGAGCCGGTCGGAGTGAGGATCAGCGTGCCGGAGGACGCGGTCTGGTCGCCGTTGCCGATGACGTCGGTGCCGAAGTCGGTCGAGTCGAGGCTGACACTGATGCCCTGGTAAGGGACCTGACCGGTGTTGGTGTAGGTGCTGTTGATCCGGACCACCCCACCCGGCGTGGTGGTGGCGACGTCGGTGGTGGCCACCAGCAGCAGTCGGGCCACCGGCACACTGACCGCGCATCGGGCGTCGCTGCCGCCGACGGTCGGACAGTTGCTGCCCGCTGCCGTCGAGCTGACCCGGTTGGAGAGGATCAGGTCACCGGCGACCGGGTCGTTCACCGTCACCGAGTAGGTGATCGTCACCGTGGCGCCGAGGGCCAAGGCTCCACTCCACGTCAGATTGGGGCTGACGAAGCCGATCGTGCCGGCTGATGCCACCGCATCGTTGTTGTAAGCCGCGTCGTCGAGCACGCCGGCCAGCGCGTCGGTGACGGTCACCGTCGGGTACGCGGTCTGCCCCGTGTTGCTGATGGTGAGGGTGTAACCGACGGTCGCGCCCGGCGCGGTGGTTGGCACGCTGGGCACCTTGGTGATGGTGAGGGCCGGCACCCGCACCAGCACGGTGGCGACGCATCGCGCGTCGCTGCTGCCCGTCGGGCAGTTGCTGCCCGGGGTGCTGGAGACCACCCGGTTGACCAGCGACTGATCGCCTGGGTCGGGGTCGAGGATCGTCATCGAGTACGTGATGGTGGCGACGGCGCCGAGGCCCAACGCGCCTACCCAGTTCACGTTGGGGGCGGTGTAGCTGACCGTTCCGGACGTGGCGGTCGCGTCGCCGTTGTAGGTGGCGTCGTTCAAGGGGTTGGCCAGCGAGTCGATGAAGGCCGCCGCCGCGTACGTCGTCTCGCCGGTGTTCGTCACGGTGATCGTGTAGGTCACCACGCCGCCGGGGACGGTGGAGGCGGTGTTGGCGGTCTTGACGATGGTCAGACCAGGCAGCAGCACGGTGACGGTCGCCGTGCAGGACGCGGCGGGCGTACCGGGCGGGCAGTTGTTGCCGACCGCCGTCGAGCTGAGCGTCGAAGTCAGCGCCCGGTTTCCGGTGTCGGGGTTCTGCACCGTCACGGAGAACCGAACGGTGACGGTGGCCCCCACCGCGAGCGCGCCCGTCCAGGTCAGCACCGACCCGGTTACGCCGACGGTTCCGCTGTCGGCCGTGGCATCGGAGTTGTAGACGGCATCGTCGAGCACGCCGGCCAGCGGGTTGGTGACACTGGTCGTCGCCGGGTACGGCGTCTCCCCGGTGTTGGCGATGGTGATCGTGTAGACAACGATGTCGCCGGGTGTGGCGGTGGCCGCGCTCGGGCTGTTGGTGAGAGTCAGCCCAGGCAGCAGGACAGGGACCGTGGCCGAGCAGCGGGCGTCCGCGCTGCCGGAGGCGCAGTTGGCGCCCGGCGTCGGCGAGACGAGCTGGTTGACCATCGACCGGTCACCGGTGGCGGGGTCGCTGACGGTCACCGAATAGGTCACCGTGGCGGACGCGCCGATGGCGAGGTCACCGGTCCAGGAGATGGTCGGGCTGCTGTAGCTGACCACGCCGGAGGTGGCGGTGGCGTTGCCGTTGTAGGCGGCATCGTCGAGCACACCGGCCAGCGAGTCAGTGAAGCTCGCCCCGAGATAGGCAGATTGGCCAGTGTTGGTCACCACGATCTGGTAGGCCACCACCGAACCCGGCGTCGCACTCGGCACAGTCGCCGTCTTGAGCAGCGTCAGCCCGGGAATCAGGATGGTCACTGACGCGGTACACCGCGAGTCGACGCTGCCGGGGGCGCAGTTGTTGCCCACCGCCGACGACGACACCACGCTGGTCAGCACCGGGTTGCCGGTGGTCGCCGAGCCGACCGTCACGCTGAACGTCACGGTCACCATCGCGCCGACGGCCAGGTTGCCGCTCCAGGTCAGGGTGGGGCTGGTGTAGGAGAGCGCACCGGCGGTGGTGGTCGCGTCGTTGTTGTACGTGGCCCGGCCGAGCACCCCGGCCAGCGAGGTGGTGACACTGATGCCGGTGTACGCGGTCTGCCCGCTGTTGGTGATGGTGACCGTGTAGCCGACAGTGGAGTTGGGCGTCGTGCTCGCCGTACTCGCGATGTTGGTCAGGACCAGGCCCGGCACCAGCACGGTGACGGTCACGGCGCAGCGGGCGTCGTTGGTGGCGGCCGGGCAGTTGCTGCCCAGGCTGCCGGAGCTGACCGTGTTGGTCATGACCTTGTCGCCGGGGTCCGGGGCACGCACGGTCATCGTGTAGGTGATGGTGGCGCTGGCACCGGCCGCCAATGCGCCGGTCCAGGTCAGGTTCGGGGAGCTGAAGGTGACCGACCCCGTCGTCGCTGCCGCATCGCCGTTGTAGGCCGCGTCGTCGAGCGCGGCGCCCATCGCGTCGGTGAGGGTGGCGGCCGGGTAGGCCGCTTGACCGGTGTTGGTGACCGCGATGGTGTAGCTGACCACGTCGCCGGGTGTCGCGGTGGTCCTGTCCGCCGTCTTGACGATGGTGAGCGCGGCGACCGGCACAGTGGCCGCGCACCGGGTGTCCAGGCTGCCGGCGCCGCAGTTGGTGCCGAGCGTCGGCGAGGTGACTGTGTTGGTCAGCACCAGGTCACCGGTTGGTGGGCTGGCCACGGTGACCGAGTAGGTGATGGTCGCGGCCGCACCGGCGGCCAGGTTGCCGGTCCAGCTCAGGGTCGGGCTGACGAACGTGACGGTGCCGGAGGTGGCGGTCGCGTCGGCGTTGTAGACCGCGTCGTCGAGCACCCCGCCCAGCGGGTCGTTGATCGTGACGCCGTTGAGGGCGACCGAGGCGGTGTTGGTGACGCTGATCGTGTAACGCACCGTCCCACCGGCCGCCACGGTGGACACGTCCGAGGTCTTCACCACCACCAGCGGTCCGGTGGTGATCAGCACGGTGACCGGTTGTGTCGCCTGCTGACCGGCGGCGTCGACCACCCGCACGGTGAAGCTGGAACTGCCGGCGGTGGTCGGGGTGCCGGAGAGCAGACCGGTGCTCGCGTCCAGGGTCAGACCCGGCGGCAGTGTGCCCGCGCTGACCGACCAGACGAACGGCGCCGTACCACCGTTCACCGTGAGCTGGGTGCTGTAGGGAACGCCGACCTGGCCGGACGGCGGCGGCGGGAAGTTCAGCGTCGGTGACGCCGTGATGCCGAGGGACACCGTCCTGGTAGCGGCCTGCCCGAAGGCGTCGACCACCCGGACGGTGAAGGAGAAGGCGCCGCCGGCGGTGGGGGTGCCGGAGAGCAGACCGGTGCTCGGGTTCAGGGTCACGCCGGGCGGCAGGCTGCCCGCGCTCACCGACCAGACGAACGGGCCGGTGCCCCCGTTGACCGTGAGCTGGTTGCTGTAGGCGATACCGACCTGCCCCTGCGGGGGCGGCGGGAAGGCCAGCGTGGGCAGCGGCGCGATGACGATGCTCAGGGCCTGGGTTGCGGCTTGGCTGCTGGCGTCGACCAGCCGGACGGTGAAGTCGAAGGTCCCAGCGGCGGTGGGTGTGCCGGAGAGCAGACCGGTGCTCGCGTTGATGGTCACCCCGGGCGGCAGACTGCCCGCGCTGATCGACCAGGCGAACGGCGCGGTACCACCGGTCACCGTGAGCTGGTTGCTGTAGGGGACGCTGACCTCGCCAGCGGGTGGCGGCGGGTTGGCGAGACTGGGCGAGGCGTTCGGCGTGACCGGCGCGGACTGCGCCGAGGGCGGCCCGGCGCCGCCCGCGTTGCGGGCCGTCACCGTGAAGGTGTACGCGGTGCCCGGCGTCAGCCCGGTCACCGTCTGGGTGGTCGCCGCGCTGGCGAAGGTCTGCGGGGTCTGCGCCACCCCGCCGATGTACGGCGTGACCACGTAGGAGGTGATCGGGCTGCTGTTGGCGTTGGGTGCGGTCCAGGTCAGGGTGGCCGACGAGTCACCGGCGCTGGCCGCCGTGATGGTCGGGGCGCCGGGCACCGCGTACGGCACCACCGCGGTGGACGCCGGACTTGTCGCGCTGGTGCCGATCGAGTTGACCGCCGCGACGGTGAACGTGTAGCTCGCGCCGACCGTCAGCCCGGAGATCACCCGGCTGGTGGTGGACGCGTCGTACGTGATCGGGGTCTGCGCGACCCCGTTGCGGATCGGGGTCACGATGTAGCTGGTGATCGGGCTGCCGTTGCTCGCTGGCGCCGTCCAGGTGACCGTGGCGCTGGCCAGGCCGGCGGTCGCCGTTGGGGCGACCGGGGTGGCGGGCACGTCGGTGTAGACGTAGCTGGCCGCGGCGGCGACACCCCGGGTGACCACGGTGACGTTCACGGTGGCGGCGCTGCTGCGGGCGGGCATGGACGAGATGCTCAACGTCCCGTTGGCGTTCACCGTGAAGCAGCCCGCCGCCGGGCCGGACGCGCAGGGCAGCAGGACGACCGGCGTACCGGCCTGCTGCTGCGCAGTGGTGCCGATCTCGATGGCGGTCGCTCCGGCGATGTTCGTCCCGCCGACCGTGACCGCGACGCCGCCGGCGATCGTGCTCGTCGCCGGTGAGACGGTGATCCCGCTGGGCGTCGTCGGCGGCGTGCCCACGACCGTGGTGGTGGAGATTCCGGGATTGGCGTCGATGGACGACGCGGTGACGGTCGACTGGGTCTGGATGATCGCGGGCGTCACGCTGGACCCGGTGACGATGGCGACGACCGAGATCGGTGGCAGCGACGTTCCGTTGGCGAACGGACCGTTGCTGTTGGTGCACGTGATGGTCTGCCCGGACGGCGCCGCGCAGACCCAGCCGCTGCCGAAGGCGCCCACCGGCACCACACCGGTCGGCGTGGTCGCGGTCACCGATATCGGGGCGGTCTCGTTGGAGCCCACCGCGACCGAGGGGACGACCGTGTAGTTGACCGGGTCACCGGGCTGCGGGTTCGGGCCGGTGTAACTGGTCTGCGTCACGTTGAGGTCGGGCACCGGGTTGAAGGTCACCACGTTGGTGTTGTCGACCTCGTGGTTGTCCACCACGGAGCCGGTGGAGGCCACCCAGCCGAAGGCGAGCTGGCGCGGGATGCCGTTGCTGTTCAACATGGTCGGCGAGGCGTAGAGGCCGGCCGGGACCACAGGCAGCGCGCCCTCCAGGACCCGCGAGACGCTCGCGCCGACCGGCCTGAAGGACACCATGTAGCGGCCAGCCGCGACCACCAGACCGGAGGCGGTGGTGAACGCCGAGCCGGTCGGGTTGATCACCACTTCGACAGGGACGACCGAGGCGGCGCGAGTGGTCGCCCGAAGCGGGACCACCGGCGACGTGGCGTTGGTGGCGGTGCTGTTCAGGCCGCAGTAGCCGACCGTGCCCCGGCCGGGCCCTCGGACCACCACCTGACCGGGAATCCTGGCCGCGGTGATGAAGGACGGGTCGGTACAGCCGCTGCCCTCGTAGTTGGTGGTGCTGTAGTTGCCGTAGACGTCGAAGCCTATGCCCAGATACCCGTTGGCCAGACCGGGCAGGTTCCTGGTGCCGGCGTAGCCGAGCCCGCCGCCGGACTGGCCGATGGTGGCGGGCGCAGTCGGGCTGGCGGGATCGACCGCCGCGAGGACCAGGGTCATGCCGTCCGCACCGAAGGTTCCGGTGCCGTACTGGTAGAGGTTGAAGGTCATGTCCAGGCCGGACGCGGTGGGCACGCTGGTCGCGCCGAAGAGTCCGCCGGCCTTGCTGGTGGTCGCGTCGGTGAGGCGCAGCTTGCCGCTGCCGGGGGCGTCGGTCTGCGAGGCGCAACTGCGCGGAGCTCCGGTGCTGGTGTTGCCGGAGGCGGTCAGGCAGGCGACGTTCGTGCCGAGGGCCCCGGCGGGGAGGGCAGGAAGGACGACGCTGCCGAGGCCGTCCGGGGTGTTGTTGTGGAAGGGCTGGTTGAACAGGACGGTGCCCGCCGCCTCCGCGACGACCGGGTTGAGCACGGCGAGCAGAGTGGCCAACAACGTACTGACGAGGCCGAAGGCGGTACGGCGACGGAGCTCTTCACGGGCGAATACGCGCCTCCGCCGCCTGTGTGTGCCAGCGTTCACCGGAGCACACCCAGGCCGCGGACGGACGCAGACGTCAGGGCAGTACGCACACCGGCCGTTCCGCCTGCGCCTCCCCGACAGCGCCGCGCCGTAAAGCCATTCACCATGACCATGTCTGAACCCCCCGTGAGACGGAGTAAGGGTATGACAGGCATTAGAGGTGATTAGGGCATAATCGGAACAAAGTGGTCAAATACCGACAGGTCAATGAGCTTCGACGGAGCTATCTGTCCCGGTCGTCGGGGAACCACGCCGCCAGGGCGTGCCGGTCCCCGGCGTCAGCCGGCGATTCCCCCTCCGCTGGCACGCCGGCCTGGCTCCGGCGACGCCGGAGCACCCAGGCGAGCAGAAGCAGCAGCAGGACACCTCCGAGCCCCGGCCCGATCAGGTGCATCGGCAGGATGACGACGGTCGCCATCGCGCTACCCGGTGAGCCATCCGGATTCGACACTGCCACGGTCACCCGGCAGACGCAGGCCAGGGGCGGGTCGTCCCAGCGGGCGCTGACCTGCCGACTGGCGTCGCGTAGCAGCGTGAAGTCGCCAAACGTCACGTCCTCCCCCGCCACCTGGGCCCGCAGCCGATCCGCCGCGACGAAGTCCCGGTGCAGGGTGCCGACATTGCGTACCGTCGCGGTGAGCGCCAGCGGTCCGCGCGTCGCGAAACCGGGTACGCCGAGCTTGGCCACCTGCACCGAGTCCACCGCCTCGCCCGGCACCGTGACGTAGACCGGCGCTCCGACACTGCGGCGCACGCTCAACCCGGGCGCGCCGGCCGGCGGTGAGGTCGAGAAGATCACCGCGACCTGGTGCTCGCCGGGCTCGGCGGTCGACGGCACCGCGATCCGGACGTCCACCGGCGTGGCCGACTGGGCGGCGAGCCGGAGGCGCTCCGGACGCACCGTGACCCAGTCGATGGCCGTGTGCGGCGCGTCCGACTGGAAGATCAGATCTCCCTTGGTGTCCACCAGGAAGCTCGCGGTTCGCATCGACACGTCGATCGCGGTGCGGCCTCGGTTGGTCACGGTGAACCGCCGTGGATGCCCGATCTCGTCGGCCGGCACGACCATTCGGCTGGGGGTGACGGTCAGCGAGAAGTCCGATTGGTCCGGTGGAGCGGGGCTCATCGGCACGCTCGGTGTCAGTGCCAGCAGCAGCGGCAGCACTCCGGCTGAAATGTGAAGCAAGGTCTGCACCTGTCCGGGGTGGATTAGGGCAATATGGCAGCTTTCATCCTAACTGGAGCTGCCGCTGAGGCGGCCGACCTCGCATGATCGACACGGTGCCGGCGATGTCGCGGTGACCCGCCGTCGACGAAACCCCGATGTCGGCGACCTCGGGGCCGCCGTTCCGTCAACGCTGGCGGATCGGCGGGGTCGGCGGTCTGCCTGACCCTGGGCGACCGGGCCGGTTCGGCGCGGCCGGCGGGGCGAACGAGCGGGCCACGACATTGGCGGTGGCGACGCGTACCGGGTCGGGGTTGGCCCAGCTCCAGTTGGGGTGGGCCCGGTTGGTGAGCAGGACGAGGACGAGCTTGTGGGCGGGGTCGACCACCAGCGAGGTGCCGGTGAAGCCGGTGTGCCCGAAGGTGGCCGGGCGGCTGAGCTCGCCCATGAACCAGGGCTGGTTGAGCACCACGCCGAGCCCGTGATCGGCGGTGCGGTGGGGTCGGTCCGGGTCGATGGCGGGCAACCCGGCGTTGGCATTGGTCACCATCCGACGCACGGTGCTCTCGGCGAGGATCCGGCGTCCGGCGTAGATCCCGCCGTCGAGCAGGAGTTGACCGATGACGGCGACCTCCTGTGCCGTGCTGAAGATGCCGGCGTGCCCGGCGATACCACCGAGATGGTTGGCGACGTCGTCGTGCACGACCCCGCGCAGCAGGCCGCGCGAGGAGCGGGCGTCGGTGGCGACCATGCGGGCGGCCTGTTCCGTGCCGCTGACCCAGGTCTTCGGGGTGAAGCCGGTCCATTTCAGGCCGAGAGGGTCGGTCAGTCCGCTCTTCAGGGCCTGGTCCAGGCGTTGGCCGGTGACCTTCTCGACGAGCTTGCCGGCGACCATCAGGCCGACGCTGGAGTAGCGGAACACCCGACCGGGTTTGGCGCCGCTGACCAGCGGAGTGGCCAGGACCGCCTTCCACTTCTCGGCGAGGGTGGGGTAACCGGTCACGCTGGCCCCGACGGGCAGACCACTGGTGTGCGCCAGGAGCATCGCCACGGTGACCGTCGACTTGCCGGTGCCGGTGAACTCGGGCAGATAGCTCACCACCGGCGCGTCGAGATCGAGGCGCCCCTTCTCCACCTGCTGTAGGACGAGGATGGCGGTGTAGACCTTCGTGAGCGATGCCAGGTCGAAGATGGAGTCGGGACGCATCCGGACACGCTGCGCCGCCGGCAGAAGCGTCGGCCCGGCACCGAACCGAAGCGCCTCACCGACGGTCGCCTGCGCGCTCGTCTGCCCGCCGGTCAGGGTGAGCGCCACCGCTCCCGCGTACGCCGGGTGCAACGGATTCTGGCTGGTGGGTTGCAGGTGGACGCCGAGGAGGGTCGTCAGCCGCTGGCCGACCGTTGGCGCCTTCCGGACCACGGGACCGGTGGCCGCCGCGGCGCCCTGCCCACCGGCCGACGCCACCGGTGTCTGCCACGAGCCGGCCTGCTCCGCCGAAGGCTTCGCCTGGCAGCCGGTGAGCGCCGCAGCGGCGGCGGAGAGCCCGAGGCCGAGCATCGAGCGGCGATCGATAAACACGGCAGGATCATGTCATCCCGGAACGAGGATCTGCCTCATCTGTTCGACGGAGAGGGCGGGGTTGGCCGCGGCGGCCTCGGCCAGTTCGGGGTCGTCGAGGAGCGCGGCGATCCGTGGTGCCGGCAGGCGTGGGCAACTCGCCATGGCCTGACGGACTGCGGCGTCGGGATCGGCCGTGAGTCGGTCGATGAGCGTCGGGTCGGCGTACGGATCGAGGGCGGCGAGCTTCCGCACCGCGGGGTCGGCGTCCTCGGCGAAGCGGGCCAGCCCGTTGACGGGGAACTGCGGCAGCTCGGCGAGCCGGTCCCGGCCGCAGTTCTCGTACTCCCGGTAGCAGCGCAGCAGCAGCGCGGGCGGGGCGGCCGGGTGATGCTGGGCAAGCAGCACCCGTACGCCGAGGTCGGGGTCGTCGGCGAGGATCGTGACAAGCTCCACCGGCAGTCGGTCGTCGCGGGCCGCTCGGCGCCGCAGCAGCGGGTTGACCGAACGGGCCCAGCGCAGCGAGTCGGCGACCTCCGGCACCGTCGCGTCGCGGTACGGGCTTGAGCAGCGCACGTCCGGGTGGCCGAAGTGGCCGTCACCGGGCACCGTGGTCACGTCGATGTCGATGGCGGCCCGCTGCTGCTCGGTGAGGCCGGGATGGATCGACACCTCGGTACGGACCTGGATCGCCGGGTCGGCGGCGAGCCGGGCGATCTGCTCACGGGTCAGATCCGGGCGTGTCGCGAGCCCCTGACGTACCGCCGGCTCCGGATGCCGCAGCAGCGCCTCGACCACGTCCGCCGGGGTGCTCGGATTGGCGGCCACCACACTGATCGCCATCGCGTCGTCGCTGCTCACCACCTGGTCCACCAGCGCCCGGGACAGCCGGCGACGCAGCACCTGCCACAGCGCGTGGCAGTGCTGTGCCGGCAGATCGGCCGGCTCCATCACCTGCTCCCGATGGGCGACGTGCCGGGTGGCGGCCTCGCGGACCTCCGTCGCCTCGTCGGTCAGCAGCGCCTGCCGCGCCGGCTCGTCGAGCACGTCCAGGAAGCCGGCCACCTGCCGGCGCACTCCCGGCCGGGGGTGCGCGGCGGCCAGCCGGATCAGTCGCCGGCCGTACCGCATGATCATGAACAGTTCGCCGATCAGCTCCGCCCGGGTCATCGGCGTGTCCGGCGGCGGTTCGCCATCGAGTTCGGCCAACAGCCACACCAGCACCTCGTCGGAGAGCGGTCGCTGCCCGGGACGGCCGAACGCCCGCAGCCTCACCCGCCAGGCCGGGTCCGCCAGGAGCGTGGCCCTGATCTGCGGATCGACCTGCGCGTGGCTCGCCAGCGCGCCTCGGATCAGGGGCGAAGGGTGGCGCAGCATGGCGTCCTGCACCAGCGGTGGGAGTTCGCGGCGATCCACCAGCCCCGCGGCAGCCTCGTCCGGCCACGCCTCGATCAGCCGGAGCAGGACGCCGACCGGTGCCGCGGGATTGCGCGCCAGCCCCCGCGGTGACCGAGCCGGCCGACGTTCATTGATCATCGACAAGACACTAGCCCGCGGATCTGGACGCACGGCTCCGGATTTGCCGCCGCGGGCGGTGTGATCGGATGCCACGCGGGGCTTGGCGTTGAGCCGATCAGCTCCACGGGACCAGGGGTGAGGAGACCGGTGGTGGTACGCATTCGCCAGTTCGGGTGGGACGACTACGACGCCGTCACGGCGGTGTGGGCCGCGGCGGGCCGTGACGTCGTACCCCGCGCCGAGCTGGAGGCCAAGCTCGCCAGGGATCCGGAGCTGTTCCTGGTCGCCGAAGCGCACGGCGCGGTTGTCGCCGTGGTGCTGGGCACCTACGACGGGCGACGCGGGTGGATCCTCCGACTCGCGGTCCACCCAACCCACCGCCGGCGCGGGATAGCCAGTCGGTTGGTGGACGAGTTGGAGCACCGCTTCAGGCTCCTGGGCTGCCCCAGGATCAACCTGCTCGTCCTGCCGGACAACGCGGCCGGGCTGCGGTTCTGGCAGGCACTCGGCTACCTGCCCGCGCCCGATGTGCTGTGCTCGAAGCCGTTGTAGAACGCCGCACGCTAGCAGCCGACCGCCGCCGCCTCGCCATCACATGCTTTGACATTCATATGAACGTGAAGGCATGGTTGCGGGGTGGACGGATTCACCCTGATCGCGGATCCCACACGCCGTCGGATCCTCGACCACCTCCGCGTCGAGGAGTGTGATGTCGGAGGCCTCATCCAGGTCCTCGGGCTGCCGCAACCGCTGGTGTCCAAACACCTGCGAGTGCTGCGCGACGCCGGCGCGGTCACGGCGGTGGTCAGTGGCCGGCGTCGGGTCTACCGGCTGGGCGTCGACCCGTTACCCGACGTGCTCGCCTGGATGACGCCCTACCACCGGATGTGGGCCACCCGGCTCGACCGGCTGGCCCGAGCACTCGACGAAGAGGAGACATCATGACCGACTCGACCGATCCCATCAGCGCCGAAATCGCCGGGCAGGCCCCGGACGCGACCGTGAGCGACGTTGCCGGCCGCTGGGTACTGACCATGACGCGTGACCTACCGCACCCGGTCGACCGCGTGTGGCCGAAGCTCACCGAACCCGACCAACTCAAACTGTGGTCGCCCGTGGTACCGGACCGGCCCCTCACCTCGGTCGGGCCCGCCACGTCGCGCGAAACCCCACAGGACCAGAGCATCGACGCGGAGGTCCTGGTCAGCGAGCCACCGCATGAGCTCGTGCATCGCTGGGGCGGTCATCTTCTCCGATGGACCCTCACACCGACGCCGACCGGATGCCGACTGACACTCGCGCACACCTTCGACGAGCGCGCCGAGCGAGGGATGTACGCCGCCGGCTGGCACATCTGCCTCGCTGTGCTCACGGCAGTCGTCGACGGTCACGATGTCGACCGCGTCGTGGGCAGCCGCGCCAACGACTACGGCTGGTCAGCGCTTCGAGACCGGTACGACGCGACCCTCGGCTGAGCCCGCGCCGGGCTAAGGTGCACGGCGTGGGTAATGAGGTCGACGTACGGGCGTGGTTGCGGGACCGCGGTGCCGAGACGATCGAGCACCCGGGCGGGACCCTGTTCGCCCACCTCTGCCGGGTGCAGGCCCGCC
The DNA here is from genome assembly GCF_036906815.1 of Micromonospora sp. CPCC 205539. Taxonomy (NCBI): domain Bacteria; kingdom Bacillati; phylum Actinomycetota; class Actinomycetes; order Micromonosporales; family Micromonosporaceae; genus Micromonospora; species Micromonospora sp. CPCC 205539. Next base: position 67,056 of record NZ_JBAKHW010000022.1, read on the forward strand.
TCGCCGAGCTGGGGCACGACGCCGATGTGCAGTCGGCTGGCCTGGCCCACGCCGCGTACGGCACCGACGGCTTCGACCTGGCCCTGCTCGACTGGAAGGACCGGTCCACGCTGCGGGAGCTCATCGGTGCCGACGCCGAGGCGCTGGTCTACCTGTACGGCGCCTGCGACCGTGGCCGGAGCTGGCAGCGGCTCGCGACGACCCGCGAGGTCGCCGACCGCTTCACCGGCCAGGTCGTCCGACTCGACCCCGCGCAGCTGACTCCCTTCATCGAGCTGAGCATTGCCAACGAGCTGGACGTGATCGAACAGGACCACACCCTCGCGGACAAGCACGGGGAGTACTTCCGCAACCTGTTCGCCGCCTGGGCGACGGCCACCTCAGCGCCACTCGCCCAGCACATCCATCGCCTGCTCGGCTGACCCCGTGCGGCCGGCGGCGTCCAGCTCGGCCAGCAGGTCACCGGCGCGTAACACGGTCCACCGGTCGTCGGGCGTGCCGGTCACCGTGACCACGGTCGAACCCGGCCCGACCGGGACGCTCGAACCGACGGAGGGGACCAGCCGGTCGAGCGCCTCGCGATCGACGGCGCCGACCAGCACCGTACGGTCGGTGAGGTCGGGCAGTTCGCGGATCTCGCCGGTGCCGGCCGACGCCGCCGCGCGCACGGCGGCCACGTCGGCCGGCACCTCGGTGTACGTGCGGTCCGGGTGACCGACGAGGATCCGGTCGGCGCGCCCGGCCGCGTGCCACGCCAGCAGGTCGAGGACCGTGGCGCGGTGACCACCGAGGAAGTGCTCCCACTGGTCGGCGGCGGCCCGGGCGAGCTGGTCACCGTGCCGGGCGACGCTGTGGCCGTACCCGCGGCCGGTCAGGGTCAGGTCGGTCCAGAGCAGCCGCCGGGAGGGCAGGTCCAGGACCATCGGCATCAGCATGCGGGCGTTACCCCGCAGGTCGAACCGCTGCGCGACCCGGGCCCCGTCGAACTGCTCCCCGTCACCGAGGGGCAGCATGAGCCCGGCGATCGCCTCGGTGAGGGCCTCGAACGGCACGGCGTTGTAGCTGAGCACGCTCGGCACGACGTAGTGGACGCCGTGCTCGGCGAGACCGGCCAGTCGGAGATCCAGGAACTCGGTGGCCCCGAGCGGGGCCGGGGCCGAGGTGAGGTCGCCGGAGTGGACCGCGCCGTCCTCAGCGAAGCGCAGGTGGGTGTAGTCGCAGTGCCCGACGCGCTGCCAGTCCCGGTCGAAGAACACGCAGGAGAGGTCGAGGTCGACGTCCGTGCCGCGGGGTTCCTCCCAGTGCAGGAAGAGCCGCAGCACCTCGACGTCGGGCAGCACCCGCGCACTGCCTCGGGGCCAACCGGCCAACTGGGCGGAGGCGGCCCGCTCCCGCATCGGCGCCGGCACCTCGCCGAGAGCCGCGTCGAGCACCGCCACATCGAACCGGTCGAGCCGTGCGGCCCGGGTGGTCAGCTCGCCGTCGACCACCTCGCGTGCCGTGGCGATCGCCGTGGCGGGCAGCGGCGGACGCCGCTCGGGCTCGGTCCAGGTGGTCACGACACTGCCACCGGGGAAGAAGACCCGCCGGGGCATGCCCGGCCCGGGCCGGCCACCCACGATCCCGTCCGGCGACGCCGTCGCGACGGTCGGCACGTCGTCGGTCGGCACGTCGTCGGTCGGCACGTCGTCGGTCGGTGCGGGCGCCTCCGGCGGGACGACCGAGGTGTCACCGCGTAGGCGCTGCGCGGCGACACGGAGTGCCGCGCCCAGGCTGCTGGCGAGCGCCGTCGCGCCGATGTCCTGCTCGGACTTGCGGGCCTGCGCCGCCGCCCGCGCCCGTGCGGTCGCCGCCAGTTGGGCGGCCGTCGCCCGTACCGTGTCGGCGCGGCCGGCCAACTGGGCCGCCGCCGCGGCGAGCACACCGGGCGCCACCCGGGCCGCGGTCCGGCGCAGGGCCGTCTCGATCGCCGCGTGTGCGGCCGGGTCGTCGCCAGCGGCCCGCAGCAGGTGGTCGAGCCGACGCCACAGCTCACCCGGGCGTTCGGTGAGCAGGCGAACGGCCCCGGCCACGTCACCGGCGGCCAGGGCCGCCTCCACCAGCGACGCGTGGGACCGCAGGCGGACCGTGACCGTGTCGTCGGAGTGCACGGTCAGGACGAGGTGGCGAGGCTCCCGGGCGCAGGCCGCCTCGATGGCCGCGCCGAGGGCACTGGCGCGGGCCGTGCGGGTGCCCCGCAGCGCGGCGAAGGCGACGGCCGCCGCCGGGTGCGCGGCGACCTTCTCGTACGGGTGCAGCCGTTCGCCGAGGCGCTTCCAGATGGTCGGGTGCCGGTGCAGGTCCTCCGCAGCGATCGCGGCGCCGCAGGCGTCGAAGTGCGCGAGAGCCGCGCGCCGCAGCGGCCTGGGCAGGGCCCGCACCCGGCTGACCGGCACGGTCACGACGGGATGATGGCTCGGTCGCCAGCTCGCACCCGGAGCGTGCGACTCGTCGACCTGCCGAGGCAGGATCAATCCCGGATCCCCACCGGAGTACGCCCACAGCGTCCGCGCCACGTCCGTCGTGGTCGACCACCGCGCTCGGGCCGCCGCGACGAGGTCGCGGTAGCCGGGGGTGAGCGCCGTGGCGTGCAGCGCCCCGGCGATGACCACCGCGAGGGTCTCCCGCGCGGGCACCACCTCGGGCAGCCAGTCGAGGCGGCCCGGCGCGGTGGCCGTGACCACCACCTCCAGGTCGGCCCGGTCGGCCTCGCTCAGCGCGGCGGCGCGGGCGACGAGCTGATCCCGGAGCCGGACCGCGGCGCCGACCGGGTCGGCCTCGAGCCCGGCGAGACGCATCGGCAGCGTCGGCGTCGTCTCGATCGGCGCGATGGTGCGCCACCGCCCCAGCCGTCTCGGAGCGGGGGGTTCGACGATGGCGAGGTAGGTGTTGTCCGCCGCGAGGCGGCGGCCGCAGATGGGGCACGCGCTGACCTGCTCCGGCGGGAAACAGGACGGACAGACGAGGTGGCCGCAGGGGTCGAGCGGTGCGCCGCCGTCCTCGCGGCCGCACAGCACGCAGGGCGCCCCCGGCACGGCGAACAGGTGGGTGAGCAGCCGCCGCACGTAGACCGCTTCGACGTCGCGCGGAGTGTCGGGGAACGAGCGGTAGAGCGGAATCATCCGCCGATCGGCGCCGACCAACTCGTCGACGCTCGCCAGCAGCCAGTCGGCCCACCGGACCCGTACCGCTGGCGGTAGCCCGGCCGCCGCGGTGCGCAGGTCGTCGCGCAGCAGCCAGCCGCGCTCGGCAAGGTCGGCCTCCAGCGCGGCGACCCAAGCGGCGCCGTCGGCGGGTGCGGCGCCCGTGCCCACCACGGCGACCCGACTGGTACGCCGCAGCAGCACCACGGCCAGCGGATCCATGCTCGCGACCTCCCCAGAACGAAGCGGTGGGCGGAGGGTCGCGACGCTAGATTTCCAGGAGTTGAGAAGGAAGCACCGCGGGGAGCCGCCCACCGCGGCCAAGATCCTACGTGCCGATCCCCTTGTGCCTCAACGGAATTCCGGGGCATGGCACGCGGTCACCAGCCCACCATGGGCCGTCTATTCCGCCTGGCATGCTGTGGCGCATGACAGGCGGAATCGATCGGATTCTCATCTCCTACGCACCTGATGACGCGGTGCACGTCGACGCCGTTCGGGATCTCTGGATCCTGCTCCGGGCCCGGGGTCTGGACGCTCAGCTGCTCTCCGCGTCCGCGGAACTCGCACCCGCCGAGCTGGCCTCGGCCGGGGCCGTCGTGCTCATCGGATCGCCGCTCTACCGCGAGGTCGCCGCGGCCGACGACCCGGGCGGATTCGATCCGGACCTGTGGCAGGCCGCCCACGCGATCAGGGACATCGTCGACGGTGACGAGAAGTCCGGCGCGGCCGTGCTGCCGGTGCTGCTGCCCGGCGCCACCGAGGCCGACCTGCCGGCCTTCCTGCCCGGGCACGCCGGCCCACTGCACCACGTACGCGCGATGAACGAACGTGGGGCCGCCGACCTGGTCGAGAAACTGCGCCAGCGGTGCGGGACGATGGGTGCCGCGCCGCGCCACGAGCTGAGCGTGTCGGTAAGTGTCGAGGATGGCCGCCTGCGCAGCACCGCCACGCTCGCCGGCACCGTCCTCTGCGTACGGAACGAGCCGCTGCCGTTCGGCCGCGACGAGGTCTGGACGCTGTTGGACCTGCCGGACGCCGAGGCGCGGTTGGCGCGGTTGGGGCAGCGGCTCTCGGCGGCACTGTTCGACGCCGACTCCCTCGACCAGCTCACCACGCTCGTCACGACGGCCGACGAGGGCACGGTGGTCGATGTCGCGATCAGCGGCGACGGTCCGGCCCACGAGCTCCCGTTCGAGATGATCCGGCTCACCGACCAGCGGGTGCTGGCCACGGCCAGCGGGGTGCGCTTCACCCGGTCGGTCACGGGTGTCCCCGCGCCGGCCAACCCGCCCACCCCCGGTCCGCTGAAGATCCTCGTCGCGGTGGGCGCGCCCACCCAGACCGAGAACCCCGCGCTGGACGTCGAGGCCGAGATGCAGGCCATCGTCAGCGTGATCGGTGAGCTCGGCCGGGTCGAGGTCACGATCCTCGAGGTGGCCGGGCCGGAGGAGATCGCCGAGGCGCTGCGGCGCGACGCGTACCAGGTGTTGCACCTGTCCGCGCACGGCTCCCCGTACGGGGTCGAGCTGGAGGACCGGGAGGGCAACGCGGTCGACGTCCGGGCCGAGGACCTGGTCCGCGTCCTGCGCCGCGGCGGCCGTCCCCTTCCGTTGATCGTGCTGTCCAGCTGTGGCGGCGCGGCCGACGCCGACACCGGGCTCGCGACGACCCTGCTGCGACACGGCGCGGACCGGGTCATCGCGATGCAGACCACGGTGACCGACACCTACGCGACCCGACTGCTCACCAGCGTCTACCGGACGCTCGCCGAGGAGAACACCTCGGTGGCCACGGCACTGGCCAAGGCCCGGGCGGAGCTGTTCGACGAGGCGGTGCGCGCGGAGACGCCCAGCCGGCCCGAGTACGGGGTGCCGACCCTGTTCGCCGCCTCGGACGGCCCGTTGCTGGACCGCACGGCGCGGTCCGTGCCGCTGTCCAACCCGACCGAGTTGCCAACCGGCGTCGGGGTACGGGAACTGCTCCTGGGTGAGCTGGTCGGCCGGCGAGCGGAACTGCGGATCGTGACGCAGCTCCTACGCGACGACATCGCGTCCGGCGGGCAACCCGCGCTGGTCAACGGGGTCATGTTGACCGGAGCCGCCGGGATCGGCAAGACGGCGCTCGCCGGCCGGACGGTCAACCGCCTGCGGGACGACCTCGACGATCCGTGGTCCATCGTCGTGCAGGGCGGCAGTTGGAACCCGCCGGAGCTGATCGCGGCCGTCGCCGCCACCCCGGCCGGGGCGGCCATCCGCGACCTCGATGACGAGACGGCCGCCTTGGCGGCGATCACCGAGGCCCTGCGGACGGAACGTCTGCTGCTCGTCTTCGACGACTTCGAGCAGAACCTCACGCTGGGCGGCGACGACTTCCTGGACCCGGTCTTCGCGGCGGTCTTCGCCGACCTGTGTCGGGCGGCCGAGCGTGGCAAGATCCTGCTGACCAGCCGCTACCCCGTGCCGGGTGACGTGCCGCTGGCACGGGTCGAGGTGCCGCCGCTGAGCGACGCGGAGCTGCGCCGGATGCTGCTGCGCCTGCCGGGTCTGCGGGAGCTCGCGTCCGACGATCGCGAGTCGGTGGTACGCGCCGTCGGTGGCCATCCCCGCCTGGTGGAGTTCGCCGACGCACTGCTTAAGGGCAGGGATGGTCAGGCACGGTTGCCCGAGGTGACAGAGCGCCTGCACCGGCTCGCCGAGCAGGAGCAGGAGCAGGAGCAGGTCGATCTCATCCGGCCCGGAGCGGGCACCTCCGATGCGGCCGAGGCGGCCCGCACGGCGATCGTCCTCGGCACCCGGGACATGCTGCTCGGTGAACTGCTCGAGCTGCTGAGCCCGGCCGAACACGAGGCGTTGTTGCAGGCAGCGGTGCTGCGGGTGCCGCTGTCCGGGGAGGACCTCGCGTTCGCCGTCCACGTACGGGAGCCCACCGCGGACGAGGTGGCCGCGATGGACGCGTGCCTCTTCCGGCTGCAGGGCCTCACCCTGGTCGTTGGAAGCGGCGAGGGGCTGCTCGTGGAACCCTGGCTGCGGGAGGCCCTAACGCCCTTGCAGGGCGAGTCACGCATCGAGCGGCACGAGCGGGCCGCGCTGCTGTGCCAGCACCTGGTCGAGGCCGAACGCGCCGGCTTCGAGACCCTCACCGAGGGTGTCTACCACCTCCGGGTCGCCGGCCGGTTCGACGAGCTGGCCACGTTCGCGCAGACGCTGCTGCCGAGTCTCGCCGGTGAGCTGACCGTCGCGGCGTTCCTCGGCGAGGTGACCCTGGACTTCCCCGTCGCGCATCCCGCGTACCTCGACCTCACCGGTCGCGAGCGGGACGCGTTGGAGGCCATCGGCAGCACCGCCGCCGCCGCGGCCAAGGGGCAGGACGTGCTCGACCTGCTGTCCAGCGTGGCCGGACGCGACCCGCAGGCGCAGCTCGACCTCAGCGCAGCGCTGGACAGCCAGGGTCGGCTGACACGCCGACTCGGCCAGCTCGACGAGGCGCGTCGCCACTACGAGCAGGCGCTCGCCATCGACCTGCGACTGGGCCGGTCGGATCCGGACGACCTGCAGTACCAGCGCAACGTGGGCCTGAGCTACCAGAAGGTCGCGCAGGTGGCCCTCGACATGGCGGACCTCGACCAGGCCCGTACGGCGGCGCAGGAGTCGCTGGGTATCCACCAGCAGCTGGTGGAGGCGAATCCCGAGCACCCGATCCTCCGCCGCGACCTGGGTGTCAGTCTGGGCACGCTCGCCGCCGTGTTCCGCACCGACGACGCGGCAGCGGCTCGGCAACTGCTCGAAGACGCTCTGGGGATCTGGCGCGACCTGGTCGAGTCTGCCCCGGAGGACCCGGATCTGCAGGACAACCTCTTCGACACCGTGAGCGCCCTGGCGGACATCGTCGGCGAGGCCGACGACGACGCGGAACGGTTCCAGCAGCTCACCGTCGAAGCCGCCGCGATCGTGGAGAAGCTGGCCGCCGCGGCGCCGGACACTGTCGCCTTCCAGCGCAAGCTGCTCGCCGCGTACTGGCGCCTCGGCGACATGGACCTCGGCGTCGACGACGTCACGTGCGCGAAACAGCATTTCGTGGGCGCGCTGGCCCTGGCCCAGCGCCTGGCCGACACCGACCCGGACAGCGTCGACGCCCAGCGTGACCTGGCCACCGCCTTCCGCCGGATGGCCGACTTCGCGGTCGCGAACGGCCGGCCCGAGGAGGTGCGCGGCAACCTCGAGCGGTCGCAGGATGTCGCGCAGGGCCTCGTACACCGCAACCCGCGCAACAGCGGGTTCCACCGCGACCTGGCCATGGCCTGCCAGATCCTGGGCGACTGGGTCCGCGACACCGACGACCCGGCACTGGCCCGCACGCTGTTCAAGCAGGCGCTGGCGAGCTGCCGGCGGTGGGCGACGCTCGACCCCGACGACCTCGAGGTCCAGCTGGCGCAGGCCGCCCTACACGACCGGTTGGCGGAGCTCGATCGGGCGGCCGGGCACCTGGGCCGGGCGCGCAAGCTCGGCTGACCGGCCCGCCGTTCCGATTGGTGTGAACCGGCCGTGCTCCTCGAAGGCGCGCCTGCCCGGCCGCACGTGTCTCGTTGAGCGGTATACCTCTGGGTCATAGATATGGGTCTGAGGTATACCGCCGGCCGGACTTTGGCCGACCCGACGGAACTCGCCACGCCCTCCTGAGGGGTGGGATGATCCCGCCGACGGCCTACCCACAAAACCTATCGGCTTGGTAGGTTAACCCGCACTCGCCGACCGCCGTCGATGCGATCCGATCCGCGTGTCCACCCCGAGGAGCTGCCATGCCCACTCCCCCGAAGACGCGTCCCGCACGGCGAGGGCGACTGGTGACCGCCGTGCTCACCGCCGTGGCGCTCGTCGCCGTCACCGGCCTCACCGCCTGCGCCGACGAGTCCGCCGCAGGCGATGGCGGCAAGGGTCCACTGCGGATCGGCTACCAGCGCTTCGGCGGGTTGAGCCTGGTCAAGGCCCGAGGTGCCGCCCCGGGTGTGGAGTGGTCGCTGTTCGAGAGTGGCCCGGCGTTGACCGAGGCCCTCAAGGCCGGCTCCATCGACATCGGCCAGGTCGGCGAGGCGCCCCCGGTCTTCGCGGCTGCGGCGAAGATCCCGTTCTCCATCATCGGCACCTCGGTGCCGATCCCGCAGGGTGAGGCCGTGCTGGTCAAGGCCGACAGCCCCTACCGCAGCTTCGCCGACCTCAAGGGCAGGACGATCGCCCTCAACAAGGGCTCCAACGTGCACTGGCTGCTGGTGCGCCTGCTGGAGGCGAACGAGCTGACGTTGAAGGATGTCAACGTCAAATACCTCAAGCCCGCCGAGGGGCGGCCCGCGTTCGACAACGGCCAGGTCGACGCCTGGGTGATCTGGGACCCGTACTTTGCCCTGGCCGAGCAGCCCGGGGTCCGGGTCCTCGCCGACGCCACCGGCCTCGCCAGCAACCGGGAGTACGTCCTGGCCGCCCCGGGCGCGGTCAAGAACCGGACGGACGACATCCGTGCGTTCCTCCAGCAGTACCGCACCGTGACCGACTGGGGCATCGCCAACCCCGAGGAGCGCGCCAGCACGCTCGCACCGGAGTTGAAGATCCCCGAGGACGTCACCAGCCGCGCCCTGGCGCGCAGTGCCAAGCCGCTCGCGCCGGTCACCCCGGCCATCGGTGACGAGTTGCAGGCGATCACGGACAGCTTCGTCACGCTGGAACTCATCCCCGGCCCGGTCGACATCAGGTCCCGCATCGACGACCGGTTCAGCGCGGTCCTCCAGTGAGCCGTACGACCCTGGTCGAGGCTCCCTCCGACGTCGCCGCGAGCGCGCCGGTGACCGCCCGGCATACGACGCGGCCGGCCCGACGGTGGCGACGGCTGGTCAGCCCGGTCGTGTTGGTGCTGGGCTGGGAGCTGGCCTCCCGGGTCGGGCTGCTGTCGCCGGAGAAGCTGCCCGCGCCGAGCGACGTGCTGGCAACCGGTTGGCGTCTGACCCGCGACGGGACCCTCGGCGTCCACCTGCTCGACTCGCTCACCCGCGCCGGCGCCGGCCTGCTCATCGGTGGCGGCCTCGCCCTGCTCCTCGGCACCGTGGCCGGGCTGCTGCGGCTCGGCGACGACCTCGTCGACCCACCGGTGCAGATGGCCCGCATGCTGCCCCACCTGGGTCTGGTGCCGCTGCTGATCATCTGGGTCGGCATCGGCGAGTCCCTCAAGATCAGCCTGGTCGCCCTGGGGGCGTTCTTCCCGATCTACTTCAACACGTACGCCGGCATCCGGGACATCGACGAGCGCCTCGTCGAGGTGGCCCGCACCTGCGGTCTGGGGCAGCTGGCCCGGCTGCGGCACGTGGTGCTGCCCGGCGCGCTGCCCGCGCTCTTTCTCGGGCTACGCCTGGCGATCGGGGCGGCGTGGCTCAGCCTGGTCGTCGGCGAGCAGGTCAACGCCCAGACCGGGGTGGGCTTCCTGATGATGGAGGCCCGCGAGTTCAGCCAGACCGACGTCGTCGTACTCGGCCTGCTCATCTACGCGCTGCTCGGGCTGCTCTCCGACCTCGCGCTACGCGTCGCGGAGAGGAGGTTGTTGACATGGCGTCGCGGACTGCGAGCGACCTGACCGGCACCGCCCCGGTGCTGACCGCCCGTGACGTGCGACGGGCCTTCGGCCCGACCGTCGTGTTGGCCGGGGTCGACCTCACCATCGCCCGTGGCGAGGTGGTGGCACTGCTCGGCGGCAGCGGCTCCGGCAAGAGCACCCTGCTGCGGATCCTCGCCGGGCTGGACGGCGAGGCGACCGGCGTGACGACCCTGCACGGCACCGCCGCGGTGGTCTTTCAGGAACACCGGCTGCTGCCCTGGAAACGGGTCGCGCAGAACGTCGGGCTCGGCCTGGCCGGTCCGGGCGTCGACGCGCGGGTCCACCGAGCCCTCACCGAGGTCGCGCTGGCCGACCGGCACCGGGCGTGGCCCGGCGAACTCTCCGGCGGGCAGGCACAGCGGGTGGCTGTCGCCCGGGCGCTGGTCCGCGAACCGGACCTGCTGCTGCTCGACGAGCCCTTCGGCGCGTTGGACGCGCTGACCCGGCTACGGATGCAGGGGTTGCTGCGTCGGCTGCGCGCCGAGCACGGCTTCGCCGCCCTGCTCGTCCCACGACGTGGAGGAGGCTCTGCTGCTCGCGGACCGGATCCTGCTCCTCGACGAGGGCGTCATCGCCGAGGACCTCGCCGTCGACCTCGGGCCCACCCGTACGCCGGATGATCCCGCCTTCGGCGCGCTGCGCCGCCACCTGCTCGACCGCCTCGGGGTGACCACCACCTGACAGTTCGTTAGGCTGACTCGACGGCAACTCCTACTGTGTCGGTAGGGATACCAGCCGTCGAGCCCGAGGGGGATTCCACGTGCCACCATCCCTTTCGTGGGACGAAGCCGAGCATGACACCCGCCGCGCGCGGCAATGGTTGACGGGCCGCGCCCGAGCCGAAGGCGTGGACCGCGGGCAGCTCATCGAGCTGGGCACCGCGATGGGGGCGCTCGCCGCCACGACACCGATCGCCAAGCCGCTGCCACCGGCCCTGCTCACCCGCCGCGACAGCAACGCTGAGATGCGCTGGGAGGCGATGGCAGGGCAGGGGTACGTGGTTCCGCGCGACCGGTTCTTCGTCCGTAACCACACCCAGAGCCCCCTGGTAGCCGCCGACACGTGGCGGTTGCGCCTGTTCGGCACCGGCCTGCGGGGCGCACCGTCCCGCGCCGACCCGGTCGAGTTCGACCTCGGTGACCTGCGGGCGATGCCCGCCGAGGAGACCACCGCCCTGCTGGAGTGCGCGGGCAACGGCCGTCGCTTCTTCGCCTCCCAGCAGGCTCACCCCGCGCCGGGCGTGCCGTGGGGCCTCGGCGCGGTGGGCGTGGCACGGTGGCGGGGCGTACGCCTGTCGACCGTGCTCCGGCACGCCGGCCTGACCGACGCGGCCGTCGACGTGCAGCCCGAGGGCCTGGACCCGGACTACGTCACCGGCGGTGTGAACCTCGGCCGGGTCCGCCGCCCGCTGCCGATCGGCAAGGCCCTCGACGACGTGCTGCTGGCGTACGAGATGAATGGCCGGCCGCTGCCGACGGACCACGGCTTCCCGGTGCGGCTCGTGGTGCCGGGCTGGATCGGCGTCTCCTCGATCAAGTGGGTCGGCCCGGTGGAGGTCTCCGCCACCGCCCTCTTCTCGCCGTGGAACACCCAGTTCTACCGGATGTTCGGTCCCGGTCATCCCGTCGACGGCAGGTTCGTGACCACCACGACGGTCAAGAGCGCCTTCGAGCTGCCGTGGGACGCCCGCATCCCGGCCGGTGCGGAGGTGCTGCTGCGCGGCCGATCGTGGTCGGGCAACGGCCCGATCCGTGCGGTCGAGACCAGCACCGACGACGGCACGACCTGGCACCCCGCCGACCTCGACCCCGCCGACGAGGGCGGGGTCTGGCAGCGCTGGACGACCGTCTGGCGCCCACCGGGGCCCGGCCGGTGGACGCTGCGCGCCCGGGCCACCGACGTCACCGGCACCCGGCAGCCGGACCAGGCCCGCCCCAACGCCCTCGGCTACCTGTTCGACGGCATCGTCCGGCACCCGGTCACGGTCGGCTGACCCGGTCGGCGTGCGCGTGGTAGGCCACAGCTCACGCATGCCAAATCCCGATTGCTGTCCCCGTGGCCCGAGTCGTCAGGCGGCCGGGCGACGGGCCGCCCCGTCCGGGCCGCCGGCCAGGCCGGCATAGCGGCCCCGATGGTAGAGCAGCGGTGAGCCGACGTCGCCGTGCCGGAGCAGCTCCGGCTCGGCCAGCACCACGACGTGGTCGCCGACGGTCACCCGGTCGACGATCCGGCAGAGCAGCAGAGCCAGGGTGTCGTCGAGGATCGGCACCCCCTCGGGGCCGGTACGCCAGCGGGTCGGTGCGGCGAACCGGTCGATGCCGCTGGTGGCGAAGGTGCGGGCCAACTCCTGCTGGTGGTGGGCGAGCAGGTGCACCCCCACATGCCGGGCCCGGCCGACCGTGGGCCAGCTCGACGAGCCGAGGTTCAGGCAGAACGAGACGATCGGCGGCACCAGCGACACCGAGGTGAACGACGTGGCCGTGAAGCCAACGGCCGGAGAACCCGGCGCGGTGACCACCGTGACGGTGCTGGCCTGGTGGCGCAGCAACGTCCGCAGCGCGTCGGTGTCGGCGTCGACCGGGTCATCGGTGGACGAGGTCATGGCGATCCTCCCGAAGGGTGGGTCCGGCCGGGCTACCGACGACGGGAGGTGAAGATCTGAACGGCCGACACGAATCGATTTTCCTACTACTTAGATAGGATTTCAAGCCCCGTCGGGCCGGCGTTGCGTTCAGCGCGCGGTGAGGTACTGCAGGACGACGTCGCCGAGCATCGTGCGGTAATGCGTACGACGTGCGGGGTCGAGCATGTCCCGCTGGAAGATGGCGTTGAAGGTGTACCGGTTGGCGGTCCGGAAGACGCAGAACCCGCTGATCAGGATGTGGACGTCGACGGGGTCGACGTCCGCGCGGAACCGACCCTCGGCGCGACCACGGTCGAGGATGCGGGTCAGGACGTCCAGTGCCGGATTGGCCAGGCCGGCCAGGAGCTCCGAGCGGGCGAGGTGCTCCGCGCGGTGGATGTTCTCGATGCTGACCAGGCGGATGAAGTCCGGGTGCGCCTCGTGGTGGTCGAACGTCACCGCTGCCAGCCGCCGGATGGCCTGGGCGGGGTCGAGGTGCTCGACGTCGAGCTGCTGCTCCAGCGCGCGGATGCCCGTGTACGCGTGCTCCAGGACCGCGACGTAGAGCTGCTCCTTGCTGCCGAAGTAGTAGTAGATCATCCGTTTCGTCGTACGGGTCTTCGCGGCGATCTCGTCCACCCGGGCACCCGCGTACCCCTTGTCGGCGAACTCGTGGCTCGCGACCGCGAGGATCTCCGACCTGGTGCGGTCGGCGTTGCGGCCGGTAGGGCTGGCCGCGACTGCACCAGAGACCTGTGCGCCCAATTGACCGCTCCCTTCCATCGACGGCCACTGTAGCGAGGCCACGAATTCTGCCCCTTCCCACCAACGTCCGCACCGCGTATAAGTAACTATCTAGTACGTTCACCCCTGACCATCGGGAGGGGTCCATGGCCCCACACAACGGTGACCGCCCCTTCCTCGTGGGCCTGATCGGCGCGGGCATCCAGACCTCACTGAGCCCCGCCCTGCACGAGCGGGAGGCGGAGCAGCTCGGGCTCCGGTGCCGGTATCGCCTGCTCGACCTCGCCGAACAGGGCCGACCCCCGGACGCGGTCGGCGAGATCCTCACCGCGACCCGGCTCGCCGGCTTCGACGGCGTCAACATCACCCACCCCGTCAAACAACTCGTGCTCCAGCACCTCGACGCGGTCGCACCCGACGCCGCAGCCCTCGGCGCGGTCAACACGGTCGTGTTCACCGACGGGCGAGCCGAAGGGCACAACACGGACATGCCCGGCTTCGCTCGCAGCCTCCGCACCGGCCTCCCCGACGCGGCACTGGACCGCGTGGTGCTGCTCGGCGCCGGTGGCGCCGGGGCCGCCGTGGCGCACGCGCTCCTCAACCTGGGCGCGGGTTCGGTGCACATCCTCGACACCGACGCCGGGCGCAGCAGCACCCTGGCCCGCTCCGCGACCGACCGGTTCGGCCCCGGGCGGGCCGTCGCCGTGCCCCTCAGCGCCCTGGCCGACGAGCTGCGCGAGGCGGACGGACTCGTCCACGCGACACCGACCGGCATGGAGGGGCATCCCGGGCTGCCCGTCGCCGCGGAGCTGCTCCGCCCCGAGCTGTGGGTGGCGGATGTGGTGTACCGGCCGCTGGCGACGGACCTGGTGAACACCGCGCGGGTGCGCGGGTGTCGGGTGCTCGACGGCGGTCGGATGGCGGTCTTCCAGGCCGCGTACGCGTTCGAGCTGTTCACCGGCGTCGAGCCGGACACCGGGCGGATGCTGCGGCACTTCGACGACCTCGTACATCCACAGGGGAGGCGGGACGCCCATGCGCAGTGACCGTACGCGCGCGGCCATCTCCACGGGCTGCCTCTCCGGCACCCTCGAAGACAAGCTGGCCGCTGCGGCAGCGGCCCGCTTCGACGGAGTCGAGATCTTCGAGAGCGATCTCATCGCATCGTCGTGGTCGCCCGACCGGGTGCGGCAGGAATGCGCCCGCCGGGGCCTGTCCATCGACCTCTACCAGCCGCTCCGGGACGTGGAGGCCGTCCCGCCCGACGTGTTCGCGGCCAACCTACGGCGCGCCGAACGGACGTTCGACGTGGTCGAGCAGCTCGGTGCCACCACGTTGCTGGTCTGCTCGACCACATCGACGGACGCGGTCGACGACGACGACCTCGCCGCCGAGCAGCTCCATGTCCTGGCCGACCGGGCCGAACGGCGCGGCCTGCGCATCGCGTACGAGGCCCCGGCATGGGGTCGGTTCGTCAACACCTACGCGCACAGTTGGCGGATCGTCCGGCGCGCCGGTCACCCTGCGCTCGGCCTGTGCCTCGACAGCTTCCACGTGCTCTCCCGCGGAGACGACCCGGCCGGGATCAGGGTGATACCGGGGTCGAAGGTGTTCCACGTGCAGGTGGCCGACGCGCCACGGCTCAGCATGGATGTCGTCGAGTGGAGCTGGCATCATCGACTGTTCCCCGGGCTCGGCTCGTTCGACCTGGCCGGCTTCGTCGGCCACGTCCTGAGCACCGGCTACGACGGACCCCTGTCGCTCGAGGTGTTCAACGACGTCTACCGACAGGCCGACCCCCGGCACGCCGCCATCGACGGCATGCGTGCGCTGGTCGCCCTGCGGGAGACGGTCAGCCTCTCCGGCCCGCCAGCGGCTCGGGAGCGCCTCCGGATCACCGGCCTGCCGCCGGCGCCCCCGCTCGGCGGACACGTGTTTACCGAGCTCGCCGTCGACAACCTCTCCGGCCCGGTCGTGGCCCGTACGCTGACGGCGCTGGGCTTCGTGCACACCGGCCAGCACCACTCCAAGCCGGTGCAGCTGTGGGAGCAGGGCACAGCACGGATCCTGCTGAACTTCGCACCGCACCGCACCGTCCCGCCGGTGACGGCAGCGGTCTGCGCCCTGGGCCTGGAGAGCGCCGACCCGGCCGGGTCGGCCCAGCGGGCGCAACGACTTCTCGCCCCGGTGCTACCGCGCCTACGCGAGCCGGAGGAGGCGGACCTCACCTCCGTCGCGGCCCCCGACGGTACGGCCGTGTTCCTCGTCCGGAGCGCGGCCAGTGGCAGCTGGCTCGAGGACTTCTCCCCGACCGGCGCGTCGCCCCGCACCGACGGCCTGCTGACCGGCACCGACCACGTCTCGCTCACCGAGTCGGTCGACGACTTCGACGAAGCGGCGATCTTCTACCGGACGGTGCTGGGTCTGCACGCCGGGGAGGCCACCGAGATCGCCGCGCCGTTCGGGCTGATCCGCAGCCGGGCCGCAACCGATCACCGACAGCGGGTCCGGATCACCCTCAATACGGCGCCGCTGCGTCGCGGCGACTGGGCACCCGCCGTGCCGAGTCCGCAACATGTCGCGTTCAGCTCCGACGACGTGATCGCCAGCGCCCGGGCGATGCGCGCGCTGAGCGCACCGATCCTGCGGATCCCGGAGAACTACTACGTCGACCTCGACGCCCGGCTCGATCCGCCACCGGAACTCCTCGCGGCCATGCGGGAGCACTCGATCCTCTACGACCGCGACGAGCATGGCGAATACCTGCACTTCTACACCGAGATTCTCGGCTCACGGGTCTTCTTCGAGGTGGTGCAGCGCGTCGAGGGCTATCTCGGGTACGGCGCCCCGGCCAGCGTCCCGGTACGCATGGCCGCCCATCGGGAGCGTCGACTGATCACGCTGCGCGACACACCCGCGCCCGACGAACGCCACGACTACTCGCTGGCCCACCTGACGGCGTTGAGCCTGTCCCCACCGGAGCTGGTCGACGCCGCGGCGGACGCCGGCTACCGGTACGTCGGTCTGCGTTTGACCCGGGTCACCCCGCAGGAACCGCACTACCCGCTCGCCACCGACCCGGCCCTCATGCGCACCACCAAGGTCCGACTCGCCGCCACCGGAGTCGAGGTGCTCGACATCGAGCTGGCCCGGATCAGCCCCGACGAGGACCCGCGCGACTTCCTCCGATTCCTGGAGGCCGGCGCCGACCTGGGTGCCCGACACGTCATCGCGCAGCTACCCGATCCCGACCGCGCCCGGAAGATCGACCGGTACGCGCAACTCTGCGAGCTGGCCCGACCGCTCGGCCTGACCGTGGACCTGGAGTTCCCCTCCTGGACGGAGACACCCGACCTCGGCGAGGCGGTGCGGGTCCTACGGGCGGCGGGCCAGCCCAACGCCGGCATCCTGATCGATCTGCTGCACTTCGCGCGTTCGGGGTCGAGCGTGGCGGACCTGCGCCAACTTCCCGCCGCCTGGTTCCACTTCGCCCATGTCTGCGACGCGCCACCGGGGGTGCCCACGACCAACGAGGGCCTCATCCACACCGCCCGGTTCGAGCGTCTCTTTCCGGGTGAGGGCGGCATCGACGTCCACGGCATCCTCGACGCCCTGCCGCCCGGGCTCCCGTACGCCCTGGAGATCCCGCGCGCGACCCTGGTGGCGCAGGTGGGGGCGAAGGAGCACGCCCGCCTGGCGATCACGGCGGCCCGCGACTACCTCGACCGCCCCGCGGCGACCCGCCGATCCGGCAACGTCCCCGCCGTCACCGGTTAGGCCCGCACACCCAGCCAGCCATGACCCACCATCGACCGGCCACATGCACGCAGCCGGAACCGCGCATTCCCATTGACATTGAATGCCACTGTTATCATCAAATTCGGATCGAAAACGACGCCGGAGGTTGGCATTGAGCCTTGCCTTGAACATCGCCGCCATAACAATTTCTCTCGCCGCCGTCGCCCTGTCCGCATTCTTCGGCCTGCGCCAGCTGCGCTCGATGCAGAAGAGCAACAGCACAATGGTGACCATCGAGTTGCTCACCCGAGAGTGCCGCAGCAATGATTTTCTGGAGAGCGAAGAGTTCGTCCTCTACGAACTGTCGAGCAGCCCTCCCGAAGATGGCCTCAGCGGCTTGCCGCCAAAGCATCGTCGACACGTCACCCGCATCGGCCTATTCTTCAGCAGCCTCGGCGCCTTGTCAGCACTCGGCGGGGTGGAGACCAGGATGATTACTGCGATGGTGCCCAGCCGTGCTCGTCGCGCATGGCTAGCGCTCGAGCCCTACATCATTCTTGAGCGGAAATTGAGGTCCCCGACCTACCTCTCATTCTTTGAGCATCTCGTCTGCCTCATTAACGACACCGACCCGGCCAAGCACCACGAGAGCCTCGGTCTCCGCAAGTTAGAATCGATATCGGTGCAGCCAAGAACCGATAGCGGCGCCGTTGGCCCACCGACGCGTCCCGCAAAGGAGAGGGACGCAGCTCACTGATCGGCGGGTTGCCACCCACTCAAATCAGCCAGGCCCGCCTGCCTGCCCTTTACGCCGTGAGTCCGCGTCACTCCAGCACCTCCATACGACGCGGTGTCGGTCAGCAGCGGGAGCCGTCGAGCCGGGCGGCACCGGCGAGTGCTTCGAGGGTCGCCGGCGCGATCGACTCCCCCGGGGTCGGCGAGGGCCCGGTGGTGGCGGTCGGGGCGGGGCTCGCCGTGGAGGTCGGCGGGGCCGAGGGCAGACCGGCGGCATCGGGGTCGGCCAGGGAGACTGTGCTGCGTTGGAGCTGCTTCGCGACCATCCGGATGTTGGTCGCGGTTGCCTGACGCCCGTACACGTCGGTGACCCGGACGCTGTACGGTCCCGGGCCGAGCCCGCCCTCGATGACCCAGTAGTTGTAGTCCTGGCGGGCCGCCGCGCGGAAGCCGCCGGTCGGCCCCTTCACCGCGACCGAGCGGAGCGGGTTGCCGTGGTTGCCCACCTGCACCGCGAGCCACCACTGCGAGGCGCCCTCCTTCATCCGGAAGGTGAGCCCTCCGTCGAGCGGCGGGCTCACCACCGCGCGGTACGTCACCGGCACCATGCCCTTCGCCCGGTCGGCGATCCGGGCGAACGCCTCGTCGGAGAGGTCGATATGCCCGGGCGCGCACCCGGCGCACTGGTCCATGACCACGACCCGGACGGTGCCCTTCGGGCCGCTGACGTCCAGGTATCCGCCGCAGGCCGCCGCCTTGGCGTACTCCGAGGGGCCGAGTGCCGCGTAGAGCCGGTTCGCCGGAGGGCTCGGGAAGGAGCAGTTGCCACCCGAGCGCCCCGCGTCGTAGTAACTGGCCTCTCCCTTGTGCACGGTGTTACCCGTTGGTGGCGCGGCACAGGCCGGGGAGGCGCCGGAGCGGACGGCCAGGGTGAGGCCGAGAACGGCGGCCAGGGCGGTGACACCGGCACCGGCCAACCAGTGTCTGAGCCGCCGATTCGACCGGTGCGGAACGCCGTCGCCGGCTGGGATGTCGGTCTCGGGGTCCGTGCCTGGTGCCGTCACGGCGCCTCATGTTGCCGCACCGCCCGCAGCGGGGCAACCGCGTCCCAGCAGGACCGGCCCGATCAGTCCAGCACCTCGACGGTGTCCCCGACGCTGACCGTCCTGCCCGGCAGACCGCCCGAATCCGCCTGCACGGTCATCTGTAGACCGAAGAGGAGCTTCTGGTCGATGTTCCGCCGTGCGGCGAGCATCCACAGCGGTTCCCGCCCCCGCTCCCCGGTCTCCTGGTCGATGGTGGCCACCACGCAGCGACCGCACTCGTTGGTGCCGTGGAACAACGCTCCGCCGATCCTGATCCGCCGACCGACCCACCCGCCCTCGGCCCACGGCGCGGCACCGCTCACCACCAGGTTGGGCCGGAACCGGGTCATCGGCAGCGGTCCCTCGCTGCTGCCCGACTCCCGCAGCCAGTCGTTGAACGCGTCCAGCGACGCGGTGTTGGTCAACAGCAGCGGGGTGCCGTCGGCGAAGCTCAGCTCGGCGCTGGAGCCGGCCGCCACCGGCCAGGGCACGCGGTTGCCGGTGGGGTCACCGAGCCAGACCAGCCGGACGCTGCGCCCCAACAGCCGTCTGAGCCAGTCGTCCGCCTCCGGGCCGGCGGGGCGTACCAGTGCGGGCGGGCGCCCCCGGAACACCCGGACCTCGATCGCCTCGCCGCCGGTCGGCTCGGCCACATCGAGCGGGGCCAGCCCCGGCGCGACCAGGGTCAGCCCGCCCGGCCGGGACAGCGCCCGCATCGTCACCAGCCCCCGGTGCTGGCGTTGGGTCAGGCCGATGCCGTGCTCGTCGACGACCAGCCAACGCCGGTCGCCGTCCAGACCCCACGGCTCGACCCGCGCCGAGTCGCGGTCCATCCTGCGACACCCCTTCACCGGGTACGTGTGCATCGAGGCGACTCGCATCCGGCCAGGATGACACGAGACAGCGTCGCCCCGGTGCCCTCGCTGCGGCCTGCGCCGCCGTCGCCAGGTCATGACGGCAGTACTCGGATGCGGCGTGATGGTCACCGAAGGCCGTGTTGCCTTGCAGCGTTGGTGATAGTGGTAAGCGTGGACGAGTTCGGGCGAGATCTTGAGCAGCGTAGCCGGATGCAGGCGGGCGTTCGGAGAGTTGTGTCGAAGGTCGGAGGGCTGCGAGGGGCGTCACGAGGTGCGGTGTTGGCCACGTTGTGTGCTTCGGCTTTGGCACCGGTGGTCCCCGCAGTAGTGGGCAGCGGTGTGGTGGTGGTTGCTGGGGTAGGTGTATTGGGTGCGGTGGGGGCAAATATCCTCACCGATCTCATAGCCAGTGCGGTAAACAAGCTTCGTGCCAAGAGCGACATACCGGTAACCACAGAGGCTGTCGTGGCGGAGTTGTCGGAACGGATGGAGGCTCTTCTAACGGCGGGTGGTCCGGACGGTGCCGCGCTACGCAAGGAGATCGCGGCAGTGTTGTCTGAGACTGGCGCCGCCCGTGTGGCGATCGAGGCGGCGGTCGCGTCGGGAGACGAGGAGCTACAGCGGACGCTGATCTCCGGGCTGGGCTGGTTGGGTGACGAACTCGCCGAGGTTGGGGGGCTGCTGGCGCAGGTGCACGAAACCGTCGACGAGTTGCAGGTCAGCATGCGGGTGCAGAACGCCGAGCAGCGGGCGGATCGCGAGTTGTCCTTGCGTCAGTCGGTCCAGGTGCGGCTGATCCGTGAGCAACTGCGGACGGTCGAGACGTTCGCTCGGGTGTCCGTCGGCCGCGAGCAGGCTGACGCCGGCGATGAGATTTCTGCCGCCACGTTGGGCCAGGTGCCATATCGGGGGTTGTGGCCGTTCCAGCAGAACGAGGGGCACATGTTCTACGGCCGGGAGCGGGTGTGTGCGCACCTGGTCGAGGTCGTGGAGCAAAGCCTGTCGGATCTGTCGATGGTGGTGGTGACGGGCGCTTCAGGCGCGGGTAAGTCGTCCTTGTTGCGGGCGGGGCTGCTGCCCGCGATCGGGGCAGGGCAGATCGCGGTGGCCGGATCGGCGGATTGGCCGACGGTGGTGCTGACCCCGACAGGGAATCCGGTGCGGGAGCTGGCCGTCCATCTCGCCGCTGGAGCGGGAGTCGACGTAGCGTCGGTGATCCGGGAGCTGACCGGGGACCCTGCTGCCGCCGGTGCTTTCGCACGTCAGGTCGTCCTGGCGCATGCGGCGCGGTTGCCCCGCGGAGCGGCCGGACAGGTACGCGAGCACGGGCGCCTGGTGTTGGTGGTTGATCAGTTTGAAGACCTCTTCACGTTCGTCGCGGACGCCGACGAGCATCGGGCGTTTCTGACCGCTCTCACGGCGATAGCCACCGGGCCGGCTGGCGGCCGAGCACCGGGGGTGGTGATCATCGGTGTCCGCGGGGACTTCGTGGACCGGTGCGCCGAGCACCCGCAATTGGTCCGGGTACTGCAGCGACAGCAGTTCATAGTCGGGCCCATGGCCGAAGCTGACCTGCGACTCACGATCACCGGTCCCGCCCATGCCTGCGGGCTGGAGGTGGAGAACGGTTTGACCGACGACATTCTGGCTGACCTGCGTACCCGGGATGCCCCGTTCGGGGTGGGGACGCTGCCACTGTTGTCGCAGGCGATGCTCAGAATCTGGGAGCACCGAGAGGGCCGACGGTTGACCCGTCGGAGTTTCGCCGCCAGCGGAGGAGTCACCGATGCGGTCCGCGCCAGCGCCGAGGACAGTTACGCCAGCCTCACCGCCGTTCAGCAGGACGTCGCCCGTGAGCTATTCCGGCAACTGACCACGGTGTCGCGAGATGGGCAACTTTCGCGACGCCCGATACCCAACAATGCGGTGGGTAAGGCCACGGACGACGCGGCTCTGGTCATCGAAGCCTTCATCGCTTCCAGGCTCATCGTCCGGGGTGACCACGGCATCGATATGGCCCACGACACGCTCCTGACAGCATGGCCACGGCTACGCACGTGGATGGAGGACCACCTCGCCGATCGAGTCCTCTACAGCCAACTGCTGGAGGACGCCACCGAATGGGACACCCGCGGCCGTGACCCGTCGTTCCTCTACCGGGGAGCGCGCCTGAACATCATCGCCACCGCCACGGCAGCCTGGCACCGCCGCTGGGTGGATGCTCCCATCCTGAGCGACATCGAATCCGACTTCCTGGCCCAAGCCCACCAGGTCGCGAAACGGACCACCTGGATACGCCGCGCCGCCGCGAGCACACTGGCCCTCCTGGCAGTAGGCGCGTCGCTCGCCGCGGTCGTGGCCTCCAACGCCACTCGCGACGCCAACGACCAACGCGAACTTGCGGTCGCACGGCAACTCGCCGCTCAGAGCCAGCTTGTCGGTGACCAGGACCCCCGAACGTCCCGGGTCATGGCTGCTCTTGGCTGGCGGCTTGCTAACAATGCCGAAACTCAGGCAGCCATGGCCGCGACCCAAACCCGACCAGGTCGGCAAATTCTTACCGGTCACACCGGCCGCGTGGACTCGGTTGTGTATAGCCCGGACGGTGAAACCATTGCTACCGCCAGCATCGATGGGACGGCCCGGACCTGGGATGCGGTCACGGGTCGCCCGATCTTCACCCTCACCGGCCACAGCGGGCTTGTGTTGTCAGTGGTATTCAGTCCGGACGGCCGGACGATCGCCACCGCCAGCGTGGACACGACGGTTCGGACCTGGGATGCGCGCACGGGTCGCTCGATCCTCACCCTCACCGGCCACAGCGC
The DNA here is from genome assembly GCF_036906815.1 of Micromonospora sp. CPCC 205539. Classification (NCBI taxonomy): domain Bacteria; kingdom Bacillati; phylum Actinomycetota; class Actinomycetes; order Micromonosporales; family Micromonosporaceae; genus Micromonospora; species Micromonospora sp. CPCC 205539. The sequence goes on from NZ_JBAKHW010000022.1 coordinate 89,481, forward strand.
GGCTGTGTCGTCAGTGGTATTCAGCCCAGACGGCCGGACGATCGCCACCGGCAGCCAGGACGGGACGGCGCGGACCTGGGATGCGGCCACCGGTCACCCGATCTTCACCCTCGACGGCGCCGAGGACTCGGTCGTGTTCAGCCCGGACGGCCAGACGATCGCCACCGCCGGGACAGCGGGGAAGGCCCAGATCTGGAATACGCGCACGGGCCGCCCGATCTTCACCCTCGACGGCGACATCAACTCGATAGCGTTCAGCTCGAACGGCCGGACGATCGCCGGCGGGGGCGGGACGCCTGGGGTCTGGGATGCGCGCACGGGCCGCCCGATCTTCACCCTCGTCGACGCCATGGGCCCGGCGGTGTTCAGCCCTGACGGCCGGACGATCGCCACCGCCGGCGGGTATGGAACGGCCCGGACCTGGGATGCGACCACCGGTCGCCCGATCGCCACCCTCACCGGCCACAGCGGCCTCGTGGACTCGTTGGTGTTCAGTCCGGACGGGCGAACCGTTGCCACCGCGAGCCTGGATGGGACGGCCCGGACCTGGGATGCGACCACCGGTCGCCCAAGCACGACCCTAGCCGGTCACACCAGTCGGGTGAATGTGGTGGTGTTCAGCCCGGACGGTCGGACCGTTGCCACCGCCAGCACCGATGGGACGGCGCGAACCTGGGACGTGGTCACCGGTCATCCGGTCGCCGCTCTCACCGGCCACGCCGCGCCGGTGAACGAGGTGGTGTTCAGTCCGGACGGCGCGACCGTCGCCACCGCCAGCCACGATGGGACAGCCCGGACCTGGGATGCGAGCACCGGTCACCCGATCGCCACCCTCACCGGCCACACTGACGCCGTGAACTCGGTGGCCATGAGTCCAGATGCCAAGACCATTGCTACCGCCAGTCACGATGGGACAGCCCGGACCTGGGATGCGGCCACCGGTCACCCGATCCTGACGCTAGCTGGTCACGCCGGCCCCGTCTGGGAGGTCGTGTTCAGTCCGGATGGTGGAACCGTCGCCACCGCCAACGACGATGGCGCGGCCCGGACCTGGGATGCGACCACCGGTCACCCGATCGCCACCCTCACCGGCCACACCGGCCTCGTGATCTCGGTGGCCATGAGTCCAGATGCCAAGACCATTGCTACCGCCAGCACGGATGGGACGGCCCGGACCTGGCATGCGGCCTCGGGTCGTCCGATCGCCACCCTCACCGGCCACAGCAAGTCCGTCTCTTCGGTGGTGTTCAGCCCGGATGGCAGGACTATCGCTACTGGCAGCAGGGACGGGTCGGCTCGAACCTGGGATGCGATCACGGGCCGTCCGATAGCCATTCTCACCGGCCACACCGCCGAGGTGAACAAGGCGGTGTTCAGTCCGGACGGCCGGACCATCGCCACCGCCAGCCAGGATGGAACGGCCCGAACGTGGGATGCGGTCACCGGTCACCCGACCACGACCCTCGCCGGCCACACTGGCGCACTGTTCTCGGTGGCGTTCAGCCCGGACGGCAGGACCATCGCCACCGCCAGCCAAGACCGGACTGCCCGAATCTGGGACGCCACATCGTTTGTGATGTTGTACAGCCAGGTGTGTGAGCAGAACGGCGGGCCGATCACGTCCGCTGATTGGGCGCATTACGCTGGAGGCATTGATCCACTTCCGACCTGTTAGGGCGTGGCGGCCCTACGCAGCGGTGACGCCGCCGGGTGACAAACTGCTGCTGGACGACACCGCCACTGATTCGCCGCCCCGTCAGTAGACCTCGATCTTTCCGGTCGAGCGCGGGCTCCCTGGGTCGTTGTAGAAGTACTCGCCGACGCGGGTGAACGTGTACTGGTACGACTCGCCGGGCGCGAGCCGTACGTCGAAGAGCCCTTCGAAGAACTGCGTCACGCCTCGCACACCGGCATTGCCGGGATGGTTGATGAACGTCACGGTCGTGCCGACCGGAACCCGCAGGTGTGTGGGCGCCATGCCGGCGACCGCGAACGACTCGGTGGCGCCGACCTCGCCGGTGGCGGGGTTGTACGTCCGCCCGATGGTGACCGTGTTCGCCACCGCCGCGCCCTCGATCGGGCCACCGGAGACCGGTCGACGGATCACCGGGGGTGGCGGTGTCAGTGCCGGGCCGAGGTCACCGCCGATCTCGAACGCCCAGAGGAAGTCACCGCGTGGCGCGGAGTTTCCGTACGGGATGCTGGTTCCCCCGGCGTAGACCGCCAGGTACTCCTTGCCGCCGGCGCGATACATGATCGGGCTGGAGCTGATGGCCGCGCCGGTCTGGAACCGCCACAGCTCACGGCCGTTGCGGGCGTCCAGGGCCAGGAGGTTGCCGTCGGGCTGGCCGATGAACATCAGGTCGCTGGCGGTGGTGAGGATGCCGTTGCCGTGTGCCAGGGAGTACGGCATCCGCCGCTTCCACTCCACCCGGTTGGTGCGGACGTCGACGGCGACGATGCCCCCGGTCTGGTACTCGCCGGGCGGGCGGAGCCCGTTGCTGCTCTCGGTGAGCGAGTGCGCGGCGGCGACGTACCCGAAGCCGTTGTAGACCAGGCCGGTGCGGTGGCTGAACGACAGGTGTGACCAGTCCCCGCCGCCACCGTGGCCCGGGATGGTGAGGATGGGCGTCTCCCAGTGCGGGTCGTAGAGCGCGCCCTGCACGTAGTTGGGCACCGCACGGTTGGGGTCGCCGGGGACGGTGGTGCCGAGTGGCTGGTCGACGACCCGCTGCTCGGTCCAGCCGCCCTGTACGGGGAACGGCTGCGTCGGCCACGTCTTCTGGCGCGGCTCCTGCGGCACCGGCCGTTCGACGATGCCGAGCGGGGCCGTGCCGGTGCTGCGGTCGAGGATGAAGAACATGCCGGACTTGCTGCCGTAGATGACGACCTTGCGCTTGCGGCCGCGAATGGTGACGTCGGCGAGGACCGGCGACATCACGTTGTCCATGTCCCAGATGTCGTGGTGGATCGACTGGAAGTGCCACCGGTAGGCGCCGGTCCGCAGATCCAGCGCGACGAGCGAGTTGGCGAACAGGTTCTGCCCGCCCCGGGCCGATCCGTCCTGCGACGAGTTGTTGCCGCGTGCGTTGCCGAACGTCCAGTAGGTCAGGCCGAGCTCGGGGTCGACGGCCGGGTGGATCCACGGTGTGGCGCCGCCCTCCATCCAGGAGTCGCCCTCCCAGGTCTCGTTGCCGAGCTCGCCGGGGCCGGGTGTGCCCCAGAAGTGCCACAGCACCTCGCCGTTGGAGGCGTCGAGCGCGATGGCGGCGCCCCGGGGCCCGTCGTTGGTGCCGCAGAAGAGCAGGCCGTCGTGGTAGACGACGGCGACCTTCTCGATGTTGCCGAAGCCGTTGACCTGGTGCTCCCAGGCGACCTGGCCGGTCTCCTGGTCGAGCGCGATGACGTAGTTCTCGTTCGACTTGGTGAAGACGTGGCCGCCACCGACCGCCACGCCGCGCCGGGTCAGCGCGCCGCGGGTCTGGTCGTACCGCCACTTGGTGAGCCCGGTAGCCCCGTCGACCGCGATGACGTTGCCGAGCGCGGACTCGATGTAGAGCACCCCGTCGACGGCGACTGCCGTGCTCTGGCTGTTGCCGGTGGCGAGACCGCCCTCGATCCGGTTGACCCAGCCCCCGCGCAGACGGCGGATGTTGCCGCGATCGATACGGCGCAGCGCGGTGTAGTTCTGGTTGCCCAGATTGCCGCCGACCTTCGGAAAGTCCTGGTCGCCGGGGGTGTCGAAGCGGGCGAGGTCGGCGGCGGAGGGTGGGCGGTGACCAGTGGCCCCGGCGGGATCGGCCGGGCCGACCGTGGCGGCCACGGCCGTCGCGGCCATCCCTTTGAGTACGTTTCTTCGATCGATGTGTGGCATCGGCAGACACCTCTCCTCTTCAGAGGCCGAGATAGATCTTGCGTACCTGGGGGTTCTGGCGGAGGGCCGCCGACGTGTCCGTCATGGCGACGACACCGTTCTCCATGACGAGACACTCGGTCGTCACCTCGAACGTCAACTGCGCGTTCTGTTCGACGAGCAGGATGCTCAGGCCGCGTTCGTTGAGCTGCTTGAGCACGGCGACGATCTCGCTGACCAGCTTCGGTGAGAGGCCCATCGACGGCTCGTCGAGCAGCATGAGCTGCGGCGCCGACATCAGCGCCCGCCCGATGGCGAGCATCTGCTGCTGCCCGCCGGACAACGCGCCGGCGAGCCGGCCGCGCATCTCGCGCAGGACCGGAAAGAGCTCGTAGACCTCGCCGAGGGTGTCCAGCGTCGGGCCCTTCCAGCGACGGGTGTACGCCCCGAGCAGGAGGTTCTTCTCCACCGGGAGGCCGGGGAAGACGTGCCGGCCCTCCGGCACGTACCCGATACCGTGGCGGACCATGGCGCGGCCCGGCACCCGGGTGAGGTCGGCGTCGCCGAAGCGGATCGACCGTACGGTGCGGGGCACCAGGCCCATCAGCGCCTTGAGCGTGGAGGTCTTGCCGGCGCCGTTCGCGCCGATGATGCCGACCGACTGCCCCGGTTGCACGGTGAACGACACGTCGTGGGCGGCCGTCACTCCGCCGTACCGGACCGAGAGGCCATCGACGACGAGCCGACGCCCGATGCCCGACTGGTCGGGGGTGGCGGTCATCGCTGGGCCTCCGACGCGACCGGTGCCGGCATGGCCATGGTCTCCCCGAGGTACGCCTCGATCACCTCGGGTGAGACGGCCACCTCCTCCGGCGGTCCGTCGGCGATGATCGCGCCGTGGGCGAAGACGGTGACGTGGTCGCACAAGGACATGACCATCCCCATGTTGTGTTCGATCACCACGACGGTGACGCCGGTGTCGCGGATCGAGCGGACGATGTCGCACAGTTGCCGGACCTCGTCACCGTTGAGGCCGGCGGCCGGCTCGTCGAGCAGCACGAGCCGCGGTCGGGCGGCCATGGCGCGGGCGATCTCGACCCGACGCTGGGTGCCGTACGGCAACGCCGTCGGCTGGCTGTCCGCGAAGGCGCGCAGGCCGAACCGGTCGAGCAGGGCGTCGGCCTCCCGGCGCAGGGCCCGGTCGCGCCGCCATACGCCGAGCGGGAGCACGAGGTACCGCCAGGTGCCCCGGGCCCGGGTCGGGTCGAGGGCGACCAGGACGTTGTCCCGTACGGTCAGCGCCGCGAAGAGCCGCAGGTTCTGGAAGGTCCGCGCGATGCCGGCGTGAGCCAGGGCGTGTGGTCGAGCCGCGGTGACGTCGCGACCGTCGAGGATCACCCGTCCGGCGGTCGGCCGGTAGAGCCCGCTGATCACGTTGAAGAGAGTCGTCTTGCCGGAGCCGTTCGGGCCGACGATGCCCCTGATCTGCCCGGCCGGCACCGCGATGGAGACGTCGTTGACCGCCTTGACGCCCTTGAAGTGCATGCTGAGGTCGCGGATCTCGAGGATGGGTGCCGCGTCCTCGACCCTCGCGGGCCCGGCCTCGTACGGCTGGAAGGGGCTCAGTGACGCGGCCTGCCGGACGGTCCGCCGCCAGCCCAGGCGTCCCGCCGCCGAGCGCAGACGCTGTGGAAGGCCGGCCAACCCGGTCGGCGCGAACACGACGGTGAGGACCACGACGCTTCCGTACGCGACCTGCGCGTAGGTCGGATAGTCGATCAGCACCTCACGGACGAGGGCGAGGGCGATCGCGCCGACCACGCACCCCACCAGGCTCTGCCGCCCTCCGATGATCACCATGGCGAGGAGCAGGAACATGTTGGCGATGCTGAACGTCTCCGGCGCGACGTAGCCGATCAGCCCGGAATAGAGCACGCCCGCGACGCCACCGTAGACGCTGGCGAGCAGGAAGGCCGTCATCCGCAGCGCCGGCACCTCGACGCCGACCGCGCCGGCGGCGAGGGAGTCGTCGCGCATGGCGCGCATCCGCCGGCCCAGCGACGTGTGCACGACGAAGAGGCCGAAGGCCAGCGTCACCGCGAACAGCAGCAGCTCGACGTAGTAGTAGAGGTAGGCGCTGGACAGGTCGATGCCGGGCAGGCCCGGACGTGGGATGCCGGAGATGCCCTCGGCGCCGCCGGCGAGCTCGGAGTTGGTCACCCAGTTGGTGAAGGCCAACGCGAGCCCGAGCGTCACGATCCCCAGGTAGTGGGACTGCACGCGGAGTGCCGGCGTACCCACGACCAGGCCGACCGCCGCGGTGGCGAGGACCGCGAGCAGGGCGGCCACCCAGAATCCCAGGCCGGCCCGGACCGTGAGGACGGCCGTGGCGTAGGCCCCCACGCCGAAGAACGCCACCTGCGCCAGGTTGATCTGCCCGGCGACGCCCATGGCCAGGCCGAGGCCGACCGCGAGGATCGCGTAGAGCAGCATGACGTTGACCACGTGCATGGTGTACGAGTTGAGCTGGTACGGCAGCAGCCACGCGAAGACCGCCAGCACAGCCAGCACGCCGAGCCGGAATCTCATGCCCGGTTCACCGTCCTCTCGCCGAAGATTCCGGTCGGCCGGATCATGATGATCATGGTGAAGATCAGGAACGTGACCAGCTCCGAGTAGCCCTGGAAGTGCCCGGCCGCGAACGAGTCGATCACCCCGATGCTGAGCCCACCGAGAATCGCGCCCGGGACGCTGCCGAAGCCGCCGAGGATCGCCCCGGCGAAGCCCTTGATACCGAGCAACCCACCCATGGCCGGGCTCACGTACAGCAACGGACCGACCAGGCCGCCGGCCAGGGTGGCGAGGCCGGCCCCGATCATGAACGCCATCGAGTTGCTCCGACCGACATGGATGCCGACGGCCGTCGCCGCCTGGTGGTCCATGGCCACCGCCTGCATCGCGACGCCCCGCTTCGTCCGTTGCAGGAAGAAGACCAGCAGGATCGTCGCGGCGGCCGCGATGGCGAGCACGACGAGGTCGTACGTCCGGATGCGGAGCCCGAAGACGTCCAGCGGTGCCGCCGGCACGGGCGATGGCACCGCGCGGCCGGTCGCTCCCCAGATGACGATCGCCAGCGCCTCCAGCACGATCCCGAAGCCGATCGTGCCGATCAACATCAGGTCGAAGTCCTTGTTCTCCAAGGGCCGCAGCACCCGCTCGATGATGACGCCGATGAGGCCGGTGACCCCGATCGCCACCACCATGGCCAGCGCGAAGGGCAGTCGCACCGTGAGGTAGAACGTCGACGCCAGATAGGCGCCGATCATCACGACACTGCCGTGGGCGAAGTTGACCAGGCCCATGGTGCGGTAGACGAGGGAGAAACCCAACGCGACGAGAGCGTAGATCGCGCCGAGGCTCATCCCGCCGATGAACGTCTGCAGAAAGACTTGCATTCTTCTCTGACCCTCTCCCGACGATCAGGGGCGGCCCGGCGAGGGCCGCCCCGTTACGGTCAGCCTTCGGCCGGGACCAACTTGCCGGCGGTGATGGTGCCGATCGAGGTCGCGAAGATGCCCACGCCCGTCTCGTCGTACGCGAAGTCGCCCAGCAGACCCTTGTGCTTGACCGCCCGGATCGCGTCGGCGAGTTCCTTGCCCGTGGCCCCGTTGCTGTTCTTGAGGGCGGTCAGCAGGATCTGCGCGCCGTCGTACGCCTTCGCGCCGTGCATCTCGGCCGGCTCGCCGTGCGCGGCCAGGTAGGCGGCGGCGAAGGCACGGGAGGCGTCACTCACCTCGTTGCTGAGGTACGGCGTGCTCACGATCGTGCCCTCGGTGTTCGCCGCGCCGGCGGTGTCGAGGAACACGGGCGTGCCCTGCGGTGCGGCTCCGGCGAACGGAACGGTGATGCCGAGGTCGCGGGCCTGCTTGACGATCAGGCCGGACTGCACCTCCTCCGCGCCGACGAAGATCAGCTGAGGGCCCTTCTGACGGATGTTCGTGAGGGCCGCGCTGAAGTCCTTCTGGTCGGTGGTGACGACCTGGTCGGCCACCGGCGTCACGCTGCGGCTGCTCAGCGCCTTGGTGAACGCGTCGTGTTCGCCCTTGCCGTAGGAGCCGTTGTTGGTGATGAGAGCGATCTTCTTGATCCCCCGCTTGTCCACGAGGTGCTTGGCCAGCGTCTCGTCGTAGGTCACGCTCGTCGGGCCGTTGAGGAACAGGAACGGGCTCTTGACGGCGACCAGACCCGGCGACTGGCCGGAGGTGATGTTGGGGATCTCCTCCTGGCGGAGAATCGGCGCCATGGCGATCGTGACCGCGCTCTCGGCGGTGCCGAGCATCGCGATGTAACCCTCGCTCGCGATCTTGCGGGCGACGTTGGTGCCGACCGTCGGGTCACCCTGACTGTCGAAGACGCCGATCTCGATCTGGCGGCCGTCGATGCCGCCCTTCTTGTTCCACTCGTCGATGGCGAGTTTGGCACCCTTGAGCTCCCAGGCGCCGAGTGAGCTCAGTTGGCCGCTCTGCGCGTTGGCGATGGCGATCTTGATGGGGCCGCTCTTCCCGTCCCCATTGCCGGCCTCCTCTCCCGGGGCGGAGCAGGCGGCGGCGAAGACCACTCCGGTGGCGAGGAGCGCGGCGGTGAGGGTACGCCGATAACGTCGGGTCATGAGGGTCACCTCGAGTCGTCGTGGGTGGTGAGGTCGAAGACACCTCGGTAGATGTCCTTGATGTTCCAGTGGCCGGGGGTCGGAACGGGCTCGTTGATCATGGGCACGTCCAGCACCGCCGGGCGGCGGGCCGCGATGGCGGCACGCAGCGAGGTGCCGAGCTCGTCGGCGGTCTCGATGCGGTAGCCGTCGGCGCCACAGGCCCGGCCGTAGGCGGCGAAGTCCGGGCTGTACGGCGAGCCGTCCGGCCCGACGAAGTCGCAGCCGTAGCTGCGCCCGAAGTTGGCCGCTTGAAGGTCGGAGATCGTGCCGTGGGAGCGGTTGTTCATCACCACGAAGATGACCGGGGCGCCCTGTTCGACCGCCATGGGCACCGCGGGCAGCTGCGCGCCCATGCCGCCGTCGCCGATCAGGGCCACGACGGTACGGTCGGGCTGGGCGATCTGGACGCCGACGGCCGCCGCCGGGCCGAAGCCCATCGTGGAGGCGCCACCCGGCGTGATGAACCGACCCTCGTCGGGCAGTTCGTAGCACTGGGCGACGCCGTTCTTGTTCCATCCGACGTCGGTGACGAGGATGGCGTCCGGCGGGAGGATCGCCCGCAGGTCGGTGAGGATCCGCTCGGGCCGCAGCGGGAACTGGGCGCTGGTGCCGCGCTCCCGGCTCTCGGTGAAGAGGGCACGGCGGGTCGTGGAGATGGCGTCGCGCAGCCCGGGCCGCTGGCGCGGCGTGGGCTGTCGTTCACGGACGGCGACGTCGATGGCCCGCACGGCGTCGGTGACGTCGGCGACGGCGCCCACCGTGACCGGGAAGTTGCGGCCGATCTCCGCCGGGTCGATGTCGATCTGGATCAGTTGAGCGGGCGGGAACTGCCAGGTGTAGCGAGGGTCCCAGGAGCTGGTGTCGGTCTCGGCGAAGCGGGTGGCCAGCGCCAGCACGACATCGGCCTCCCGGGTGTGCCGGTTGGTCATCTCGAGGCCCCAGAAGCCCGGCATCCCGAGCACGAGCGGGTGACTGTCGGGCAGCGTGCCCTTGGCCATCAGCGAATGCGCGACGGGGACGTCGAGGTGCTCGATGAGCGAGCGCAACGCGTCGAGCCCCGGCCCGCGGCGCAGACCGCCGCCCAGGTAGACCAGCGGCCGCTCGGCGGCCACGAGCAGGTCGGCGATCCGGTCGGCGACCTCGGCGGTCAGGCCCGGCCGCTCCGTCGGCACGAGCGGGAACCCGGCGGCGCTCCCCCGCGGGACCGGCCGGGAGAAGTGGTCCATCGGCACGCTGAGCAGCACCGCGCCCGGACGCCCTCCGGTCGCGGTCGAGAACGCGCGCTCGGTGAACCGGGCCAGGTCAGCGGCGCGGTGCACCTGCCAGGCCCGCTTGACGAAGGGCCGGTAGATCGCGGCCTGATCCGCGTCGGCGTGGAGGTTGACCTCCTGGTGCGGATGCCGGCCGTAGTAGTAGGACGGGATGTCACCGGTGATCGCCACCAGCGGCACCGAGTCCATCGCGGCGGTGAGCACGCCGGTGACCGCGTTCGTCATGCCGGGGCCCACGTGCAGCAGCAGGACCCCGGGCTTGCCGGTGGCGCGGGCGTAGCCGTCGGCCGCGTGCGCCGCCGCCTGTTCGTGCCGTGCGATCACGAAACGGATGCTGCTGCGCCCCATGGCGTCCAGCAGCGCGATGTTGGTGTGTCCACAGACGCCGAAGACGTACTCCACGCCGTACGACTCGAGCTGGGCCACCATGGCCTCGGCCGCGGGGACCGTGTCGTCGCGTCGCGCGTCGGCGTCCACGAGTTGGTCGAGAGTCATCGCATGCCTTCCTGGTCACCGAACAGGGACATGCCACGCAGCAACAACGTCTTCACCACGGTGTAGTCGTCGATCATCCAGCGCGGCGATTCACGCCCGAACCCGGAGTCCTTGACCCCACCGAACGGGACGTGGTCGAGCCGGAAGTTCGATGAGCCGTTGACGACGAGGCCACCGACCTCGAGCTCGCGCCACGCGCTCACGATCCGCCGGACGTCGTTGGTGAACAGCCCCGCCTGCAGCCCGTACCGACTGTCGTTGCAGGCGGCGACGACCTCGTCGAAGCTGTCGTAGGGCAACACGCTGACCGCCGCGCCGAACACCTCGTCACGGACCAGCCGCGCGTCGGTGGGCGGCGCTGCCACCACGGTCGGCAGCACGGTCGCGCCGTCCCGACGGCCGCCGGTGGTGATCTGCGCACCGGCGGCCCGCGCCTCGGCGGCCCAGGCCACGACCCGCTCGGCCGCGTCGTCGTCGACCATCGACCCGACGTCGGTGCCCGGGTCGAGCGGGTCGGCGACCGACAGCTTCTCCACCTCGGCGGTGAAGGCCGCCAGGAAGTCGTCGTAGCGACCACGCTGGACGTAGACGCGCTGGACCGAGATGCAACTCTGCCCCGAGTTGCTGTAGCCGGTCGCGGCGCAGATCCGGGCGGCCGCCTCGATGTCCGCGTCCTCGCACACGATGGTGGCGGCGTTACCGCCGAGCTCCAGCACGAGTCGTTTGGCGCCGGCCGCGCGGGCGACCGCCGCACCCGTGGCGACGCTGCCGGTGAAGCTGATGGCGCCGACCTCCGGGGCCCCACACAGGGCGGCACCCAACTGACCCCCGCCGTGCAGGAGTTGGACGGCCTCCGGCGGCATCCCGCAGTCGAGCAGCAGCGCGACGAGCGCCGCGGACACCGCTGGCGCCTGCGGCGGGGGCTTGACGATCGTCGTGTTGCCCGCCGCGAACGCGGCGGCCAGCTTGTGCGCCAGCAGGTTGGCCGGCGCGTTGAAGGGCGTGATGGCCAGCGCCACGCCGACCGGTGCGCGATGGGTGAACGCGGTGTTGCCCACGCCCCGCGCCCAGCCGGCGACCGGCAGGACCTCACCGCCGATCTGCCGGGCCTCGGCGGCGGCGACGGCGAACGTGTCGGCGACCCGGTCGATCTCGCCCAGCCCGTCCTTGACCGGTTTGCCGAGCTCCAGCGCCAGCAGCCTCGCCAGACGGTCCCGCTGATCGGTGGCCGCGACGGCGGCGCGTTCCAGCACCGCGGCCCGTGCCGCCGGTGACAGGCGGGCGACCGTCTTCGCGCCACGGCGGGCGTACTCGAGAGCCGCGCCGACGTCGCCCTCGTCCGCCTGGCGGGCGGCGCTGACGCCGACCCGCACCCAGGGCCCGACACGTTCGAGTCGCGGTCCCGTGGTGACCCACTCGCCAGCGATGAGGCATCCGACCTCGGCAATCTCGATCGATGCGGTACGGATGGGCTTGTCGAGCATCGCCGCTCCCTCGAGAGTGGACCGCGTAGTGGCACTCCTGGACCGTCCTGCGGACTAGGTGTAACGTACGGGCGTCGATGTCCCCTGGCAATAGTTGGTTCCAAAACCGTTACGGCGATGTGAAACCGTATCGATGGACGCGAGAGAGAGACCATGGCGACCATGGCCGAACGAAACTCATCGACGCAGGGCCCGACCCCCGTCGACACCCCCGACGCGGGCGGCGTCCGCAGCGTCCAGCGCGCAATGGAGATCATGTCCCTGCTGACGGAGAGTCGGCCGTCGGTGACCATCCGGGAGATCGTGGACAGCACGGGCCTCGCGAAGACGACCGTCATCCGACTGGTCCAGACGCTCGAGCAGAACGGTCTGCTGTGGGCGACGAGCCACGGTTACACCGCGGGCCCCGGTCTGTGGCGGTGGGCCCACCTCGCCAACCGCAGCTGGGAGGTGCCACCCGAGACCCGTTCTCTGATGCGCGACCTCGCGGCGACGCACCGCGAGACGGTCAACCTCTACATGACCCGGGACATCAACCGCGTCTGCGTCGCTCAGGAGGAGAGCCCGCAGGCCCTGCGCCACGTGGTCCGGGTCGGTGACGAGCTGCCCATGTGGGCCGGCGCGTCATCCAAGGTCCTGCTCCGCGACGCGACGCCCGCCCTGCTCACGCGGGTCGCGACGTCATCGCCGTGGGGCGGATCGCACGTCGAGACGCTGCGGTCGTGGATCGACGACGCCGCGGTCACCGGATTCGCGACCAGCGCCGGTGAACGCGAACCGGGCCTGTCCGCCGTTGCGGTGCCGGTCACCGGGAGATCGGTGCCGGTCGTGGCAGCGCTCTGCCTGAGCGGACCGACGATGCGGTTCACCCCCGAACGAGTCGCCGAGTTCGTCGAGTCGCTCAAGGTCGCCGCGGCTCGCATGTCCGAGGCAGGCTTCGACCACCCACTCGCCCGGTAGGCCGACGCCAGACCGGCTGCGGTCGCCACCATCCACCCGAGGGGCACACGCATGGACAACCGACCGCTGCGCGGCGTACGGGTCCTGGACCTGACCAACGTACTGGCCGGACCTTACTGCAGCTACCAACTCATGCTGCTCGGGGCCGAGGTCGTGAAGATCGAGAAGCCGGGTCACGGCGATCTGGCCCGCCGGCTCGGCCCGGAAGCCGCGCTCAACCACGCGGGGATGGGCACCTCGTTCCTCGCGCAGAACGCCGGTAAGAAGTCGATCGAGCTCGACCTCAAGGACGCCGACGACCGCGCTGCCTTCGAGGAGCTCCTACGCGGCGCGGACGTCCTGCTCGAGAACTTCCGCGCCGGGGTCCTGGCACGACTCGGGTACGACTGGGACGTCCTCCGTCAGGCGAACCCACGGCTGATCTACTGCGCCATCTCCGGCTTCGGGCAGGGCGGCCCGATGAGCCAGGCGCCCGCGTACGACCAGATCATTCAGGGCCTCGCCGGCATGATGAGCGTCACCGGCACCCCGGAGACGGCACCCTTGCGGGTCGGTTTTCCGGTCTCCGACTCGGTCGGCGGGCTCGTGGCCGCGATGGCGATCTGTGCGGCGCTCGCCGGGCGGTCCCGCACCGACGAGGGCACCTTCCTCGACGTGTCCATGCTGGAGGCGTCGCTGTCGGTGATGGGCTGGGCGACCTCCAACTACCTCGTGAGCGGTGTCCCGCCGGAGCCGATGGGCGACCAGAACGCGACCGCCGCACCGTCGGGGACCTTCGACACCGCGGACGGCCCACTCAACATCGCGGCGAACCGCCAGCGGCAGTTCGAGGTGCTGTGCGGGCTCGTCGAGCGCGACGATCTCGTCACCGACGAACGTTTCGCCGACCGCGAGGCGCGCAAGGCCAACCGCGCGGCCCTGAACCACGAGATCAACATGGCTCTCCGCCATCGTCCGGCGATCGAGTGGGAGCGGCTGCTCTCGGCGGCCGGCGTACCGGCGGCGCGCATCCTGACCGTTCCGCAGGCCGTCGAGCTCGACCAGCTGGGAGCACGTGGTTTCTTCACCGACCTGCCGTTTCCCGGCGATGCCGACCGCACGCTGCGGGTCAGCGGTAACGGCGTACTCGTCAATGGCGCGCCGCTGCGACCCGGCACGCCTCCACCGCTCCTGGGTGAACACAACGGCGAGTTGACCCGGGACGCCGAGCTCGGCGTCGTCGACGAGGTCGCGGCGCCGTGAGTGACGAGCCGACCGTGCGGGACGTGTCGGACTGGTGGGCCACCGCGGTCTCCCGCATCGAGCCTGATGTGATCGAGCTGCGCGGCCGGCCGATCCAGGACCTCATCGCAGACACCAGCTTCGTCGGCGTGATCTGGTTGCTGCTGCGGGGCCACCCGCCGACGGAGGGCCAGGAGCGGCTGCTCGAGGCCGCCTTGGTCTCCGGTGTGGACCACGGGCCGCATGCGCCGTCGATCGCGGTGGCCCGGATCGCCGCCACCTGCGGTGTCGGGCTGAACAACGCCGTGGCCACCGGTGTGAATCTGCTGGGCGACGTGCACGGCGGCGCCGGCGAACAGTGCATGCAGATGCTTGCCGAGGTCACGGCCCGCACCGACGCCGGCGGCACGCTCGAGCACGCGGCGGCCTCGGTCGTCGCCGACTGGCGGGCTCGTTCCAAGTACCTGCCCGGCTTCGGCCACCGCTTCCACACCGTCGATCCGCGCCGAGAGCCACTGCTGGGCCTGGTCGAGGCCGCGGTCGCCGAGGGCGTGGTCGACGGTGCATACCTGCGGGCGGCGACCGCGGTCGAACGCATCCTGGCCCAGGGCCGTCAGCGGCCCGTACCGATCAACATCGACGGTTGCACGGCCGTCGTCTACGGCGAGTTGGGCTTCGCGCCACCACTGGCCCGCGGTCTGTTCGTGCTGAGCCGCAGCGTCGGAATCCTCGCGCACGCGTGGGAGGAGACGGGCCAGGGCCGGCGCAACAAGGGCCCGATGCCGCCGTCCATCCTGCCCACCCACCTCCCGACCGCCTGACCCCCGCACCACCACCACATCGAGAAGGAGCAGCCATGCCCCTCCGGCGCAACACGATCATCAGCGCAGCCCTCGGTGCCACCGTCGCCGCGGCTGTCCTGTTGCTGGGCACGTCCATCCCCAGCACGGCGGACAAGGCCGCCACCAGGTCGAAGGACGGCGGCGCCGAGAACCTCGGCCGGCCCAACTACGGGGTCTGTCGCGGCACCGACTCCGCCTGCTACCACGACTGGGGCAACTTCGACCCCGCCGCCGACGGCTACCGCGTCCTGGTCTACAGCCGTACGGCCGGACCACGGCACGCGCACCTCGGGCCCGCCCTGCCACCGGGCCTCAACCCGCCGCTCACCGCCGCGCACGCCGCGCAGAGCGCCCTCGTCAAGCTGGGTACGGAGCACAACTTCGCCGTCGACTGGACCGAGGACGTCACCCAGCTCTCGTCGCCGTCGCGCCTGTTCGCCTACAACGCGGTCATCTTCATGAGCACCACCCGGGACACGCTCGACGACTCGGCGCAGACCGCACTACGCCAGTACATCCGTGGTGGTGGCGGCTTCGTCGGCATCCACAACGCCTTCGGCACCGAGTACAACTGGGACTGGTACGAGGGTCTGCTCGGCGGCACCAACTACTACGACCACGGCCGCAACCAGCCCGGCACCGTCACGACGACGAGTCGCCGGGACGCCTCGACCTCCGGGCTCCCGGCCCGCTGGGCCTTCGCCGACGAGTGGTACAACCTGGTGCCGTTCCCGAGCGAGGTGCGGGTCCTCGCCAAGGTGGACGAGGCGACGCTGCCCGAGGGGCCGACCGGTGGCAGCGGACACCCCGGCCACGGCCGTAACCATCCGGTGTCGTGGTGCCAGTACTACGACGGCGGGCGCTCCTGGCTCACCACGCTCGGGCACGCCGTCGAGGCCTGGACGGACACGCCGATGGCCGGCGACCAGTACTTCCTCGACCACGTCCTCGGCGGCATCGAATCCGCCATGGGTCGCAGCCCGTTCTGCCGCTGAGGCGGCGGGCATCCGGTCCTCCGCCAGTGGTCAACCGTGCTGCGCGTCGGTGCGCTGCTGGCGGAGGCGGGCCCGGTGCAGGAAGCGTCGAACCGCCACGACGAATGCCAGCAGCAGGCCGGTGAGCATGCCGACGCCGGCCAGACCGGCCGCCGCCAGGGTGCCGAGGGCGGTGTCGCGGGCACCGTAGAACTTCGGCGGGTCACCGATCGAGAGGGTCGGTGCGGCGGTCCCGGCGGTCGTGCAGGTCACCTCGTACGGACCGGTCGGTCCGGCACCCAGCGTGAGGAGGCCGAGCCACCGCTGGCCGTCGACCGTGAGCTCGACATTCTCCGGAAGCAGATAGCGCTCGCGAGACTCGACGATCTCCTGACCGTCCGCGCGTGTCGTCGCACAGGTGACGTCCGGGATGCTCTGGCCGGTCTCCTTGATCCACACCATCTTGTCGTTCGACAACGACAGGTGCACCGTGACCGGCTGACCGGGCGTCAGGGGCTGCCCCAGAGCACCCCCGGAACGCAGGAGGAGCAGCAGCACCGCGGCCGCCGCCAGGACGCCACCGACGG
Organism: Micromonospora sp. CPCC 205539; assembly: GCF_036906815.1. Taxonomy (NCBI): domain Bacteria; kingdom Bacillati; phylum Actinomycetota; class Actinomycetes; order Micromonosporales; family Micromonosporaceae; genus Micromonospora; species Micromonospora sp. CPCC 205539. Next base: position 105,879 of record NZ_JBAKHW010000022.1, read on the forward strand.
CGGTCAGTGCCGCGACGAGGAACCATCGACGACGTGGCCGCACGTCCACCGGATCGACGCCCGGAGCGAGACTCATGACGAGATCATCCGGGACGAGCGCGCCGGTGTCAGTCCCGAGCGTGTCGGTGATCCCTGGCCGACTGTCCGCCGGATCTGGCACCATTGCGCGGGTGACCAGCAATTCCGCCCCGGAGCAACACCTGCGCGACCTCGCGCGGCTACGCCGCGTCCGCGACCGGATCGACCGGGAGTACGCGCGGCCGCTGGACGTGGAGGCGCTGGCCCTCGGTGTGAACATGTCAGCCGGGCACCTCAGCCGACAGTTCCGACTCGCCTACGGCGAGTCACCGTACTCCTATCTGATGACCCGGCGGATCGAGCGCGCCATGGCGTTGCTCCGTCGCGGCGACCTCAGTGTCACCGAGGTCTGTTTTGCGGTCGGCTGTGGCTCGCTGGGCACCTTCAGCACCCGCTTCACCGAGTTGGTCGGCGTGCCGCCCAGCGTCTATCGGGCCCAGAGGGCTCCCGCGCCGGCGGGGATGCCGTCGTGCGTGACGAAGCAGGTGACCAGACCGATCAGGAATCGAGAAGCGCAGGTCACGGCATCACAACTAGCGTGACTGCCATGACCGTCACCATTCACTCGAGTTTCCTTCCGCACACCGACCCGGACGCCTCGCTGGTCTTCTACCGCGACATCCTTGGCTTCGAGGTCCGCAACGACGTCGGATACCAGGGCATGCGCTGGATCACGGTCGGCCCCGCCGATCAGCCCGACACGTCCATCGTCCTGCACCCGCCGGCCGCCAACCCCGGCATCACCGACGACGAGCGCCGCACCATCCTCGAGCTGATGGCCAAGGGCAGCTACTTCGGTGCCAACCTGGCCACCGCCGACCTCGACGGCACCTTCGCCACGTTGGAGGCCAGCGGCGCCGAGGTCGTGCAGGAGCCGACCGAGCAGCCGTACGGCATCCGGGACTGCGCGTTCCGCGACCCCGCGGGCAATCTGCTCCGCATCCAGGAACTCCGCTGACCCGTCCGGCCCGACACGCCGCTGTGGCCGAGGCCACCGGGGCGGCGTGAGTCGAGGCTGCGTGGATACCGTGGGTCCAGCGCCGAGCGCGACACCTCTCCAGCGTCAGCGGACGGGTGTCGCGCCGCACAGGCGGCCCCCGCCCGACAGATGGAGACACGATGAGCAAGGCCACGCCGTCGCCTGCGCCGCACGCCGCCGACAGCCATGACCTGATCCGCGTGCAGGGTGCGCGCGTGAACAACCTCAAGGACGTCAGCGTCGAGCTCCCGAAGCGGCGTCTGACGGTGTTCACCGGCGTCTCCGGTTCCGGCAAGAGTTCGCTGGTGTTCGGCACCATCGCCGCCGAGTCGCAGCGGATGATCAACGAGACGTACAGCGCCTTCGTGCAGGGCTTCATGCCGACGCAGGCGCGGCCGGACGTCGACGTCCTCGACGGGCTCACCACCGCGATCATCATCGACCAGGAGCGGATGGGTTCCAACGCCCGCTCGACCGTCGGCACCGCGACCGACGCCAACGCGATGTTGCGCATCCTGTTCAGCCGACTCGGCAAGCCGCACATCGGCTCGCCGCAGGCGTACTCGTTCAATGTCGCCTCGATCAGCGGCGCGGGTGCGGTCTCCATCGAGCGCGGCGGCCAGACCGTCAAGGAACGTCGGAGCTTCAGCATCACCGGCGGCATGTGCCCACGCTGCGAGGGCCGGGGTTCCGTCACCGACATCGACCTCACGGCGCTCTACGACGACAGCAAGTCCCTCAACGAGGGCGCGATCACCATCCCCGGTTACAGCATGGACGGCTGGTTCGGCCGCATCTTCAACGGCTGCGGCTTCTTCGACGCGGACAAGCCGATCCGCACGTTCACCAAGCGGCAGCTGCACGACCTGCTGCACAAGGAGCCAACCAAGATCAAGGTCGACGGCATCAACCTGACGTACGAGGGGCTGATCCCGAAGATCCAGAAGTCGATGCTCTCCAAGGATGTCGACTCGTTGCAGCCGCACATCCGCGCCTTCGTGGAGCGGGCGGTGACCTTCACGACGTGCCCGGAGTGCGGCGGCACCCGACTGTCCGAGGCGGCCCGGTCCTCGAAGATCGAGGGAATCAGCATCGCCGACGCCTGCGCGATGCAGATCAGCGATCTCGCCGAGTGGCTGCGCGATCTGGACGAGCCGTCCGTCGCGCCGCTGATCGGCGCGCTGCGGCACACCCTCGACTCGTTCGTGGAGATCGGGCTGGGCTACCTCTCGCTCGACCGGCCGTCGGGCACGCTGTCGGGCGGCGAGGCACAGCGCACCAAGATGATCCGCCACCTCGGCTCCTCGCTCACCGACGTGACCTACGTCTTCGACGAGCCCACCATCGGCCTGCACCCGCACGACATCCAGCGGATGAACGACCTGCTGCTGCGGCTGCGGGACAAGGGCAACACGGTGCTCGTCGTCGAACACAAGCCGGAGGCGATCGCCATCGCCGACCACGTCGTCGACCTCGGTCCCGGCGCCGGCACGGCGGGCGGCACCGTCCGCTACGAGGGGACGGTCGAGGGTCTACGGGCCAGCGGCACCCTCACCGGCCGCCACTTCGACGACCGTGCCGCCCTCAAGGAGACGGTCCGCAAGCCCACCGGCGCTCTGGAGATCCGCGGCGCCACGGCGCACAACCTGCGCGACGTGGACGTCGACATTCCGCTCGGGGTGCTCACCGTCGTCACCGGGGTCGCCGGCTCGGGCAAGAGTTCGCTGATCCACGGGTCGATCCCCGCCGGCGCCGGTGTGGTGTCGGTCGACCAGACCGCGATCCGCGGCTCCCGCCGCAGCAACCCGGCGACGTACACCGGCCTGCTCGACCCGATCCGCAAGGCGTTCGCGAAGGCCAATGGCGTGAAGCCGGCCCTGTTCAGCGCCAACTCCGAGGGTGCCTGCCCGGCCTGCAACGGTGCCGGTGTCATCTACACCGACCTGGCGATGATGGCCGGCGTCGCCACCACCTGCGAGGAGTGCGAGGGGAAGCGGTTCCAGGCGGCGGTGCTGGAATACCACCTCGGCGGCCGCGACATCAGCGAGGTGCTCGCGATGTCGGTGACCGAGGCCGAGGAGTTCTTTGGCGACGGCGAGGCGCGTACGCCGGCAGCGCATGCCATCCTCCACCGGCTCGCCGACGTCGGGCTCGGCTACCTCAGCCTCGGCCAGCCGCTCACGACTCTGTCCGGTGGCGAGCGGCAGCGGCTCAAGCTGGCCACCCACATGGCCGAGAAGGGCGGCGTCTACGTCCTCGACGAGCCGACCAGCGGCCTGCACCTCGCGGACGTCGAGCACCTGCTCGGCCTGCTCGACCGGCTCGTCGACTCCGGCAAGTCGGTCATCGTCATCGAGCACCACCAGGCGGTCATGGCGCACGCCGACTGGATCGTCGACCTCGGCCCAGGTGCCGGCCACGACGGTGGCCAGATCGTCTTCGAGGGCACACCCGCCGACCTGGTGGCGAAACGCTCCACCCTCACCGGCGAACACCTGGCGGCCTACGTCGGCGCCTAGGTCCCGTCTCGCGTCCTTTGCTCTGCTTCACCCGACGCAACACCGGGCAGCACTTACCGTTGCGCCCGTTGAAGCAGAGCAAAGGACGACCAACCGGGTCCGGCTGAGCGGGGGAATGGTCCTCCTCGGACCGCTCCCCCGCCGACCGTCAGACGGCTCGCTGCACCGCGGTCGCCGGGTTGCCGTCCACCGCCGCGACCAGCTGCGGGACGAGCTTCTCCAGCAGGAACGGCAGGCTCAGCGGCGTGATGAACGAGGTCGCCGCCCCCACCAGCTCCTCGTTCTCCAGGTAGATGTCGCGGCCCTCGCTCTTGACCTTGAGCTTGGTGTAGAGCGGGTCGGACTGCACCTTCGCCCGGTCCGCGTCGTACTTCTCGACCAGCCAGATCAGTACGTTGGTGTCGAGCATGTCGGTGCGCTCACGGCTCAGGTTCGCACCGAACTCCTTGCCGGTGACCTCGGCCAACCCGGCCGGCAGCGTGAAGCCCAGGTCGGTGAGGAACCGGCCGCGAGGGTCCTGCGGGCCGTACACCCAGTAGCCCTCGTAGGTCGTGGCCATCAGGCCGGTCGCGCCCGCGAAGCTCGGGTTCGCGGTGCGGACCGCGGCGATCTTGCCCTCCACGTCGGCGACGACCTTGTCGGCCTGCGCCTTGCGGCCCACCGCGGTGCCCACCGTGCGGGTGAGATCCTGCCAGGACACCCCATAGTCGACGGTGTCCTTCGGCTGCGCCACGGTCGGCGCGATCTTCGCCAACGTGGCGTAGGTCTCGCTGGTCAGGCCGGAGTAGAGGCCGAGGATCAGATCGGGCCGCAGGGCGGCCACCTTCTCGAACTGGATGCCGTCGGCGTCGGTGAGCACCTGTGGCTTGGCCGCACCGCCCAACGCGGCCTCGGCCCACGGCCAGACGGCGCCGGGCTTCTTGCCGAACCACTCGGTGGTCGCCACCGGCACGACGCCGAGCGACAGCAGCGCGTCCTGCTCGACGAGGCCGACCACGACGATCCGCTTGGGCTCGGCCGCGATGGTGGTGGTGCCGAACTTGTGCTCGATCGACACCGGGAAGGCGTCGGAGGCGGTCGCGCTGGACGAGGTGGCCGGCGCCTCCGATTCGCCCCCGCACGCCGCGAGAAGAAGCAGGAGCCCGGTCGCCGCCACCGTGGCGGTCCGCCGGATTGAAGGTAGCCGCACGGCTGGTCCTTTCTGCGAGCGAGGCCCCGGGGCGGTGACCTCGGCTGGGAGTGTAGGTTAGCCTCACCTAATTCCACGAATGCGAGCAGATGGAGCACGCGTTGAGTACAGCCAGCGGCGTACGCCCCGCGCCGCGGCCCGCCCCACCGGCTGAGGTCCCGCGTGAGTCGTTGTCCCGCACCGGCCGCCGCTGGGCCGGTCTCGTCGCCGGGGTCGTGGCCCTGCTCGCCGCCGTGGCGCTGAGCATCGCGGTCGGCAGTCGATCCGTCGGCCTGAGCACGGTGTGGCAGGTGCTCTGGCACGACGACGGCTCCCCGTCCGCGGTGATCGTGCACCAGTTGCGGCTCCCCCGGACGCTGCTCGGCATCGGTGTGGGCGCCGCCCTGGGTCTGGCCGGCACGGTGATGCAGTCCCTCACGCGCAATCCGCTGGCCGAGCCAGGTCTGCTCGGGGTCACCCTCGGCGCGTCCACCGGCGTGGTCCTGGCCGTCGCGTTCCTCGGCGTCGGAAGCGCCACCGGGTACGTCTGGTTCGCCATCGTCGGCGCCGGCCTCACCTCGGTCGCCGTCTTCGCGCTCGGCGGCTCCGGCCGCGCGCCCACCCCGGAGCGGCAGGTGCTCGCCGGGATCTCCATCACCGCGGTGCTCGGCGCCCTGGTCTGGGCGATCCTGGTGACCCACCGGGAGGCGTTCAACCGCTACCGACACTGGGACGTCGGATCGCTCGCCGACCGGGAGACCGGCACGATCATGCAGGTGACACCGTTCCTGGTGGCCGGCATCGTGCTGGCGCTGGCGCTGGGCCGCCAGCTGAACGCGCTGAGCATGGGAGACGACCAGGCGGCCTCGCTCGGCGCGCACCCGGGACGCATCCGCTTCCTGGGCATGATCACGGTCACCCTGCTGTGCGGTGCCGCGACCGCCGCCGCCGGCCCGATCTGGTTCGTCGGCCTGGCCGTGCCCTACGTCGCCCGGATGATCGTCGGCTCGGACCACCGGTGGATCCTGGCCTACTCCCTGGTGCTCGGCCCCACCCTGCTGCTCGTCTCGGACGTGATCGCACGCGTCCTGGTCGCCCCGGCCGAACTGCCGGTCGGGGTGGTCACCGCGTTCCTCGGCGCGCCGCTGTTCATCGCGCTGTGCCGCCGACGCCGGCTGAGCGTCCTGTGAGCGCCCCGGGCCTGCACCTGCGCCGTTCCGGCGGCGCGACCCGACTGGTGATCCGCGGTGGCCGGGCCGGCCATCTCTCGGTGCGCGTACACCTGCGCGCGCTGCTCGTCGGGGCCGGGCTGCTGCTGACGGCGCTGGTCGTCTCGCTGGTCAACCTCTCCAGCGGCGACTTCCCGATCCCCGTCGCCGACGTGCTGCGCAGCCTCACCGGGCAGGGCGACCCGGGCACCGACTTCATCGTGCACGAGCTGCGGCTCCCCCGTGTCCTGGTCACCGTGCTGGTCGGGATCGCGCTGGGCGCGAGCGGCACGATCTTCCAGGGGTTGACCCGCAACCCGTTGGGCAGCCCCGACTTCGTCGGCCTGACCGTGGGTGCGGCCACCGGCGCGCTGGTCGTGCTGCTGCTGCTCAACGGAGGAGGGCTCCAGGTCGCGGCCGGTGCGATCCTCGGCTGCCTGGCCACCTCGGTCGCCATCTACCTGCTCGCGTTCCGCCGTGGTGTACAGCCGTTCCGGCTGGTCCTCATGGGTGTCGGAGTGTCCGCGCTGCTCGACGCGTTCAACTCGTACCTGATCTACCGAAGCCGACTGGACGAGGCGTTGTCCGCGCAGGTCTGGCTCATCGGCAGCGTCAACGGCCGGGGGTGGACCGAGGTGGCGCTGATCGGCGGCACCGTGGCCGTGCTGCTGCCGGTGGTGCTCTACCTCAGCCGGCACCTCGACATGCTGGCCCTGGGTGACGAGTCCGCGATGCTGAACGGCGTCCCGGTCGAGCGCAGCCGGGCGGTGCTCGCGCTGGCCGGGGTCGGGCTCGCCGCCGGTGCCACCGCGGCGGCCGGGCCGATCGCGTTCGTCGCGCTCGCCGCGCCGCCGTTGGCCGCCCGCCTGACCCGGTCACCGCACGCCGGCGTCCTGCCTGCCGCGCTGATGGGCGCCGCGCTGCTGAGCGCCGGCGACTGGGCGGCCCAGCACGCCCTCCCCGACAACGACCTCCCGGTCGGTGTCGTCACCGCCGCCCTCGGCGGCATCTACTTGACCTGGTTGCTCTTCCACGAGCGACGGAGCGGCAGATGAGGAGCACGGCGATGACCAAGGCGCGGCTGCGGGCCGACGCGCTGACCCTGGCGTACGACCGGCGGGTGGTCGTCCGGGATCTCGACGTGCAGATCACCGACGGGTCGTTCACCGTCATCGTCGGTCCCAACGCCTGTGGCAAGTCGACTCTGCTGCGGTCGCTCGCCCGGGTGCTGAAGCCGCAGTCCGGCGCGGTCCACCTGGACGGTCAGGCCATCGCGTCGTACCCGTCCCGGCACGTCGCCAAGCAGCTCGGCATGCTGCCGCAGTCGCCGGTCGTACCCGGCGGGATCGTGGTGGAGGAGCTGGTCGCCCGCGGCCGGTTCGCCCACCAGCGGCTGCTGCGGCAGTGGTCGGCGCAGGACGAGGCCGCCGTGGCCGACGCGATGCGCCAGACCGAGGTGACCGAGCTGGCCGACCGGTTCGTCGACGAGCTGTCCGGCGGCCAGCGCCAGCGGGTCTGGTTGGCGATGGCACTCGCCCAGCAGACGCCGATCCTGCTGCTGGACGAGCCGACCACCTTCCTCGACCTCTCGCACCAGTTCGAGGTGCTGGACCTCTGCGCCGACCTGCACGAACAGGGCCGGACCATCGTGGCCGTCCTGCACGACCTCAACCACGCCTGCCGGTACGCCACCGAGCTGATCGTGATGCGCGACGGCGCGGTCCTCGCCCAGGGCCCGCCCGCCGAGGTGATGACGGCGGAGCTGGTGGAGACGGTCTTCGGGATGCCCTGCCGGGTGATGACCGACCCGGAGACGGACACCCCCATGGTGGTGCCGGCCGGGCGGCAACGGCGGCGGCTGGCCCGCAACGGGTTTGCTGCGGCCGCGGCGGACGGAGCCTCCGCGTGAGCGACGGACGGGGTGTCCTCGCCGAGGCGCTCGGCGGGCAGCGACGGACCATCGCCCTGAGCACACTGCTGGCCACCTGCCATCAGGCCGGCGAGGCCGCGGTGCCGTTCCTGATCGGTGTGATCATCGACCGGGCGGTGGCAGGTGGCCTCGGCGACCTCGCCCTCTGGCTCGGCGTGCTGGCCGCCGTCTACCTCGGCCTGAGCTACAGCTTCCGGTACGGCGCCCGCGCCGCCGAGCGCGCCGCCGAACAGGCAGCCCACGGCCTGCGGCTGCGGGTGACCCGGCGGGTGCTGCACGAGCGCGGCGGCGCCGAGACCGATCGACTGCCCGGCGCCCTGGTCTCGATCGCCACCAGCGACGCGTCCCGGGTCGGCGCGGTCGCCATCGCGGTCACCTTCGGCGTGGCCGCCGTCGTCAGCCTGATCTTCGCGGCGATCCTGCTGCTCTCCGTCTCGGTGCCACTCGGGCTCCTGGTGCTCCTGGGCACCCCGCCGCTGATGCTGCTCACCCGCCTACTCGGCAAGCCGCTCGAGGAACGCAGCGAGACCGAGCAGGAGCACGGCGCACACGCCTCCGGCATCGCCGCGGACCTGGTCAGCGGGCTGCGCGTGATCAAGGGCCTGCGGGCCGAGACCTCGGCGGTCGCCCGCTACTCCGAACGCAGTCGCGGCGCGCTCGCCGCGACCGTACGAGCGGCACGGGCCGAGGCCGCGTACCAGGGTGTGGTGCTCACGCTCAGCGGGACGTTCCTGGCGGTCATCGCGGTCGCCGGCGGTCTGCTCGCGGTCCGTGGCCAGATCAGCGTCGGTCAACTCATCTCCTCGCTCGGTCTGGCGCAGTTCCTGGTCGGCCCGATGTCGACGTTCGGCTGGGTGGGCGCGGACCTCGCGCAGGGCCGCGCCTCGGCCCGCCGTGTCGCCGCCGTGCTGGACGCGCCCGTCGCGGTGACCGGCGGCGAGGCGAGCCCGGTCGCGCCGGCCCGGGGCGCCCTCGCGCTGCGCGGGCTGGACAGCCCGCCGTTGCGCGGGCTCGACCTGGACATCGCGCCGGGTGAGCTGGTCGGTATCGTGGCCACCGACCCGGCCGAGGCCGCCACGCTGGTCCGCCTGCTCGGGCGGATGGGCGATCCCGACGCCGGCGTGATCGAGCTGGACGGCGTCCCGCTCGCCGGGCTCGCGCCGCAGGACCTGCGGGCCGTGGTGCTGGCCGTCGAACATCACAGCGACCTGTTCGACGGCACGATCCGGGACGGTGTCTCGCTGGCCGGGCGTGCCCGGCCGGACACCGTCGAGGCCGCGGTGGCCACGGCCGACGCGGACGAGGTGGCCCGTAACCTGCCGGACGGTCTGGACACGGTGCTCGACGACCGGGCCCACTCGCTCTCCGGAGGGCAGCGGCAGCGCATCGCGCTGGCCCGGGCGCTGGCCGGCGATCCGCCGGTCCTGGTGGTCCACGACCCCACCACCGCGGTCGACGCGGTGACCGAAGCCCGGATCGCCGGGCGGCTGCGGTCGATGCGCGACGGGCGCACCACCATTCTGATCACCACCAGCCCGGCCCTGCTGGCGGTGACCGACCGGGTGATCGTCGTGCACGACGGGGCCGTACGCACCGACGGCAGGCACGCCGACCTGGTCGCCGACGACGCCACGTACCGGGAGACCGTGCTCGCATGACCGACTCCGACACGACGACGCTGCTGCCGATCGCGACCGGACGCCGCACCCGAGCCCAGCTCCGCGTGCTGGTACGGCCACACCGAGCCCGGCTGGCCGGGGCACTCGCCCTGCTGGTCGCGGGCACCACGGCCGGTCTGGTGACCCCGCCCCTGCTCGGGCACATCGTCGACCTGGCCACCAACGGGGGCAACACCGGCGACTTCGTCCTCACCGGCGTCGGGCTGGTGGCGGGCGTGCTCGTCGAGGCGGCGCTGGCCGGACTCGGCGTCGCCCTGCTCGCGCAGGTCGGCGAGAGCATGCTGGCCCGGCTGCGCGAACGGTTCGTCGACTCGGCGCTGCGCCTGCCGCTGGAACAGGTCGAGCGCGCCGGCACCGGCGACCTCACCTCCCGCGTCACCAACGACGTCGCGGTGATCGCCGAGGCGGTCCGCAGCGCTCTGCCCCAGTTCACCCGTGCCCTGTTGACCATCGTGCTCACCCTGGCCGGGATGGCGGTGCTCGACTGGCGCTTCCTGGTGGCGGCGCTGATCGCGGTGCCGGTGCAGTTGCACACGGTCCGCTGGTACGCCCACCGCGCCGTGCCGCTCTACGCCCGGCAGCGCGTCGCCGTCGCCGCGCAACAGCACCACCTGCTCGCGACCATCGACGGCGCGTCGACCATCCGCGCGTTCCGGATCGCCGACGAACACGGTGAGCGCGTCGCCAGCAAGTCGCAGCAGGCGGTGGACCTGCTGCTGCGGGGCGTCGCTCTCCAGACCCGGTTCTACGCCCGGCTGCACGTCGCCGAGTTCGCCGGGCTCGCGGCCGTACTGGTCACCGGCTTCTTCCTGTTGCGCGCGGACGCGGTGAGCATCGGCGCGGCGACCGCGGCGGCGCTGTACTTCCATGGCCTGTTCACCCCGATCAACATCGCGCTGGCCCTGGTCGACGACGCCCAGGCGGCGTCCTCGGGGCTGGACCGGCTGGTCGGGGTCGCCGACCTGGACACGCCCGCGCGGCAGCGCGCGACCCCGGGTGACGGACCGGACGCGGTGGTGGTGCGCGGGCTGGACTTCGCCTACGTACCGGACCGCCCGGTGCTGACCGGCGTGGACCTGACGATCGCCCGGGGTGAACGGGTCGCCGTGGTCGGCAGCAGCGGGGCGGGCAAGACCACCCTGGCCAAGGTGATCGGCGGGGTGCACGGGCCGACCAGCGGGCGGGTGGCGGTGCCGGCCGGGGAGGTCGCGCTGATCACCCAGGAGGTGCACGTCTTCGCCGGGCCGCTCGTCGAGGACCTGCGGCTGGCCCGCGCGGACGCCACCGACGACGAGGTACGCGCGGCGCTCGCCGCGGTCGAGGCGCTGGGCTGGGTGGAGCAGCTACCGGACGGCCTGGACACCGAGGTCGGTGCGGGCGGCCACCTGCTCACCGCGGCGCAGGCACAACAGTTGGCGTTCGCCCGGCTGATCCTGGCCGACCCGCCGGTGGCGATCCTCGACGAGGCCACCGCCGAGGCCGGGAGCGCCGGTGCCCGCCAGCTCGAACGGGTGGCCACGGCCGCCCTGGCGGGGCGCACCGCGCTGGTCGTGGCGCACCGGCTCACCCAGGCGGTGACGGCGGACCGGATCGTGGTGATGGAGGCCGGTCGGATCGTCGAGGCGGGCACCCACCGGGAGCTGGTCGAGCGCGAGGGCCCGTACGCCACGCTGTGGCAGGCCTGGTCGGACCAGCGCGCGCACCACTGAGACGGTCGCCGGGCCGGACGTCGCAGGACGTCCGGCCCGGCTCGACCACGCGGCGGTCAGCTACAGACCGGCGTCACCGGCCGCGGTGGCCTCCTGCACCGCCGAGGTACGCCGGACCTCGGCCCGCTGATCGCCGGTGTCCTCCCGGACCGGACCGGCGGTAGCGGTCCGCTTCGCGGTGGCACCCGCCGGGTCGGCGGTCACACCACCGCGGATCCGGTTGTTGGCGGCCACCTGGGCGGCCGGGTTGTTGGACGTCACGGTCAACCGGCCGTTGATGATGTTGTCGTCGACCGTGACGCCGCCGGTGGTGTTGGTGACGCTGACATCCCGACCCCAGTAGCTGCCGGAGGCGCAGCCGTCGAGGACGCCGTTCGGGCCGAGCTGCACACCGCCCAGGTTGCCGGCGAAGGTGGCCTGACCACGGATGGCGCTGCCGCACACGACGCTGCCGGTGGCGCTGTTCAGCACCGACAGCGAGCCGTCGACGAACGAGTCGTGCACGTCGGTGTAGTAGGTGCCGGCGCTGACGAGGTTTCCCTCCACCTGCGTGCCGCGGTCGAGACGGACCTCGCCGGCGCTGGTGTTGACGGTCCCGGCGATCGTCGAGGCCTCGACGAACAGGAAGCTGTCGATCGTCGCGGAGCCCTTCGGTCGTACGACCACGGCGCCGGTCTGTGCGTCCTTGAGGAAGGTGCCGTACCCGCCGGCGGCGAGCACCACGGCGCCGCCGATGGTGGTGTCGGTGGCGTCCAGATAACCGTCGGCGGCGATGCGTACCTCGCCGCTGACGTGGCCACCGGCGACCACCAGGTTGCCGCCGGCGGCGACGGAGACGTTGCCGGTGATCGTGGTGCCGGTGAGCGCGCAGGACTCGCCGGCCGGCACGTACAGGTCGTTGGGCACGGTCACCGCACCGCCGGTGCCGATGCAGTAGGTCACCAGGTCGGCGTGTGCGCTGGGCGCCACCGACAGCACCGTGGCGGCGAGGACGGCGGTCACGGTGGCCAGCTTGGCGGCGGTACGTCTGGGCATCGCTGTACTCCCTGTCAGTGAGGTCCGGAAAGTCATGCGCCGACGTCCGATCGGGCCGCGGCACGGACGATGGCACCCTGCTGGCGCCGGGTGAGCGTGCCGTCGGCGACCAGGGCGCCAGTGACCGCTTCCACGTGCCGGACGAAGTCGGCGTGCCCGGGGTAGGCGGCGTCTTCGTCGATCAGGTCGTTGATCGTGCAGCCATTGACGGTATCGGCGTTGGCGACCCCCGTGTCGTCGCCGTCGATGACCACGGTGGCCCGGGTGTCCGAGTCGGTGCACGCGTCGGTGCCGTCCACCACCACGGTGAACGTCGCCGACTGCTCGGCGGCGGTGTTCCCGGCGACGTCGGTCGCCCGGTACCGCAGGGTGTGTGCGCCGGGGGCGCGAACGGCGACGGGACTGGTGTACGCGGTCCAGCCCCCGGAATCGAGCGCGTACTCGATCGACGCCACACCCGAGTCGCCGTCGGTCGCCGTGACGGTCACGGTCGCACCGCCCACGTACGCGCCGTTGTCGTCCTGCTCGCCGGTCAGCGCTGCGGTGACCGAGGGCGGGGTGGTGTCCTCGGCCGGCGGGGGGACGACGGTGAAGTGGGCCATCTGCTCGGTCGACGTGTTCCCGGCGACGTCGGTCGCCCGGTAGTGCAGCATGTGCATGCCGGCGTCGTCGACCACGATCGGTTGGGTGTACGCGGTGAAGGCGGCTCCGTCCAGCGCGTACTCGATGGTGGCGACACCGGATCCCGCATCGGTGGCGGCCAGCGTGGCGGTGGCCGTACCGATGTAGTTGCCGTCGCCGTCCTGGTCGCCGGCCAGGGCGGCCGTCACCACCGGCGGGGTGGTGTCCTCCTCCCCCGCCTCGACGACGCGGAACGACACCGAGCCGACCGCACTGGTGTTGCCCGCCTGGTCGGTGGCGCGGAACTGCACCGAGTGGTCGCCGATCGCGGTCACCTGCACCGGCTGCGTGTACGGCTGGAAGCTGGTGTCGTCGACCTGGTACTCGACGGTGGCCACGCCCGATCCGGCGTCGCTGGCCGTCACCGTCACCGTGGCCGCGCCGACGTAGTTGCCGTCCTGGTCCCGGTCGCCCGTCACGGCGGCGGTCACCGTTGGCGGCGTGGTGTCGCCGCCGCCACCGCCGTCGGTCACCACCAACTCGCCGACCATCTGGCTGTGGCCGGGGATCGAGCAGAAGTAGCGGTACCGGCCGGGGGTGAGCGTCACGGACGCCTGGTGCCGGCCGTCGTTCGCGTCGAACGGGCTGGCCAGGATGTTGAGCGTGACGTCGTGGTTGTAGCCCTCGGTGGTGGTGTCGAAGGTCAGGGTGTGCGGCATTCCGGTGGTGTTGCCGGTGGCCGCGCTGTTCTCCCAGATGATCGTGGTCGCACCGGCCACCGCGGTGGTGGGCGCGGACTTGTAGCGGGTGATGTTGTCGTCGGCGGTCCAGGTCAGCACCTGGTCCGCGACGAGGGGGGCAGCGGTGGCGGGCGCACCGGCAAACGGGGTCACCGTGAGCAGGAGCGTCGCCAACGCGGCTGTCAGCCGTCGGATCATGCTCTCTCCTAGAGTTCCCGCGCGCGAATGTTGCGGAACTCGATCAGGTCGTTGTCGCCGTGGTTCTGCAGCCCGATGAAGCCGCGGAGGAACTGCCGCAGGTCGGTCGGCGGGTCGCCGGCGCGCGACGACTGCTTGCCCGGCGTGTTGTCGAACTCGTTGATCACCACGCCGTTGCGGATCATCGTGTAGTGCTGGCCGACCACGCGGATCTCGTAGTCGTTCCACTGGTCCTTCGGGGTGACGCCGGCCTGGGCGAGCGGCACGGGGTCGAAGTTGTAGACCGAGCCGGTCTTCTGCGGCTCGCCGGTCTCACCGTCGTAGATCTGGATCTCGTGGCCGCAGTAGATGGCCACCCACGCCGGTGAGGTCCGGGCCGATCCGACCGTGCCGCAGCTGTCCGGCGGACGTTGCTCCAGCGGGATCCGCGGGTCCGGGAATCGGGTGAAGACGCCGCTGTTGGCTCGGCCGGTGCCCGGCGCGATGTCGCGGAACTGCACCTTCAGCGAGAAGTCGCCGAACTCCTTGGTGTGCCAGAGCATGCCCAGGCCGCCGCTGGAGCGCAGCGACCCGTCCGGCTGGATGCCGAACGACCCGGACGGCGCCTGTTGCCAGTCGAGGAGCGACTCGGCGGTGCCGTCGAAGAGCGGCTCGTACCCGCTGTGGCCGGCCCGACCGATCTCGGACGCGGCGGCCAACCTGGTCAGCGTGCCGGCCTCACGGGCGGTGAGCAGGTCATCGTCCTGCAACGCACGGGTCACCGCGGTCACGTGTCGGACGAAGCTGTTGTGGTCGGGCCAGGTGCTCTCGTCGTCGATCAGGTCGTTGATCGTGCAGCCCTGCCCGACCGTACGGCTGGGCACTGCGGTGTTGGTGTCGCCGAGCCACACGGTGTCCCGGCTGTCGGGCACCGCGCAGCCCACCGTCACCGTGGTCTGCACCGTCGCGGTCTCACCGTCGGCGTACGTGACGGTCAGCTTCGCGGTGTAGGCGCCGACCCGGGCGTACGTGTGCCGGGGGTTCGCCTCGGTCGACGTGGCGCCGTCGCCGAACTCCCAGCGGTAGCTGACGCCGCCGGAACGCGAGCCGGTGAAGGCGACGGTCAGCGGCTTGTTCTGCACGGCGACCGAGGTGGCCGCCGGTGCCGGGGTGGGCGCGCCACCGGTGTAGGTGATCCGGATCAACTTCTGGTTCGGGTGCAGGCTGAAGAACCCGCCGCCGTAGTCCAGCAGGTAGAGCGCGCCGTCCGGGCCGAACTTGGCGTCCATCCAGCTCTGCAGCCGGGTGTCGCCGTTGCCGCTCGGGATGATGGCCCGCAGCGACTCGGCGAAGACCGGCGGGGCGGCTTGCGGCACGCCCTGTGGGTCGACGGTGACGGCCACCCGGTTGTTCGCGTTCGACTGGTCGCCGATGAACCACTTCTCGTCCCAGTACTTCGGCCACGCCACGCCGCTGTCGGTGTCGACGAGGTCGTGGTGGTAGGTCGGACCGGACATGATGGCCTGGCCGCCGCCGCGCAGGTACGGCTGGGTGTAGGTGGCGTCGGCCGCGACGTAGGTCGGGAGGCCGCTGCCGTCGGTCCGCTTCGGGAAGACGGGGCCGCCGCCGTCCGGCGAATACCAGATCATGTTGTCCCGGGCCGGCGGGACGTCCACCAGACCGGTGTTGCGCGGCGACTCGTTCTTCAGGTTGTCGCAGTCGTACCAGCCGGTCAGCACGGTCGCGTCGGTGCTGCTGCGGTCGCGGTACGGCTGTCGGTTGCCCATGCAGTACGGCCAGCCCTGGTTGCCTGCCGAGGTGAGGATGGTGGCGGTCTCGTACTTGGCCGGGCCGAGCGTCGGGCTCGGCGACGCGGCGTCCGGGCCCACCCAGCCCGCGGTCAGCCACTGGTGTTCCGGGTCGACCTGTAGGCGCGCGATGTTGCGGACGCCCATCACGTAGATCTCCGGCCGGGTCTTCTCGGTGCCCGGCGGGAAGAGGTTGCCCTCCGGGATGGTGTACGTGCCGTCCGCCTCCGGGTGGATCCGGATGATCTTGCCGGCCAGGTCGTTGGTGTTACCCGACGTACGGCGGGCGTCCTGGAACGAGATCCCCTGGTACTCGGCGGTCCAGTTGTTGCCGGAGTAGCCCTGCGACCCCTCGGACGAGTTGTTGTCGCCGGAGCCCACGTAGAGGTTGCCCTTGGCGTCGAACGCCATGCCGCCGCCGGCGTGGCAGCAGCTGTGGATCTGCACGGGGAACTTCAGCAGATCCTTGCGGGTGGCCTGGTCGATGCTCTGGCTCGCGCGGTCGTAGGTGAACCGGGAGACGGTGCGCTGCCCGACCCGCTGCACCCGGTCGATGGAGTCGTGCGGCATCCAGTAGACGTAGAGCCAGCCGTTGTCCGCGAACGCGGGGTCGGGCACGATGCCGAGCAGGCCCTCCTCGTTCTTGACCAACTCGGAGCCGCTGCCCCGGTTGCCCATCACCTCGAGGGTGGTGAGCAGCTTGACGGCCTTGGTCCGCGGGTCCCACGAGTGGATGGTGCCGCAGCCCAGCCCGACGTTCGGGTCGGCCCAGTCCACGATGGGGCCGCTGGGGCAGGCTGCCTTGCCGACGTAGAAGACGGTGCCATCCGGCGCGATGGTGAGGCCGTGCGGCTCGCCGATCTGGTCGAGCTGCCCGGTCTGGTTGGCCGCGGTGAGTCGCTCCACCTTGTAGTTCGCGGCGATCGTCGCCTGGCAGTCGCCGCGGACCAGGCCCGTCGTCCACTTGAGCGCGCCGGCCAGGTGCGTGCGGAACGCCGCCTCGCCGTAGCTGACCTCGGTGTGGCCCATGCCGGTGTAGAACGACCGGCCGCCGTCGTAGTCCCGGCACCAGGACACCGGGTGGAACGGCCCGTTGGCCCCCGGTCCCGGGTTGTAGTGCCGCTCCTCGACCTGGGCGACGACGTGCACCGTACCGATCGGGTTGGAGTCCCAGTTGTACCAGCGATCCGATCGGGTGATCGTCTGCGGCAGCGATGCCGTGGCCGGGTGGTTCCGATCCAGGATGTCGACCACCGCCTGGCTCACCGCGGGCGGTGCGGGGGTGGCGGTGCTGCCGGTGAAGAGGCGCAGGTCGGCGAGCTGGATCAGGGGCTCACCGCTGTTCGCGGTGATGTTCAGCCGAAAGTGCGTGAACTCCTGCGGAGTGGCGATGTCGAACCGGCGGGTCTGGAAACGCTCGGCGAAGGTCTGGCCGGTGCGCCGGTCGACATCGGACCAGGTCTGGCCGTCGGCCGAGCCCTGCAGGGTCCAGTCCCTCGGGTCCCGGCCGGAGGAGTCGTTGGCCGACGTCAGCGCGTAGCCGGTGATGCGCTTGGGTGCGCTCAACTCGTACGCCACCCAGCCCGTCGTGGTGCGAACGAGCCACTTGGTGCCGGAGTCGCCGTCGGTCAGCTTGTCCTTGGTCTCGTTCGGCGGGTTCTCGCCGCTGGCGGTGACCCGCGCCACCGGCTCGGCCACCGGGATCGCGCCTGCGGGGCGGGTGCCGATCAGGCCGGTGAACCAGGCCGAGTCGACCTGCGCGGCGGCGGCGTCGGCGATGCCGACGAAGCCGCCGCCGGCCTTCATGTAGCTCTGCAGCGCCGCTTCCTGCTCGCGGTCGAGCGCGGCCCCGTCGGCGGAGAGGAAAACCACGCTGCGGTACGCCGACAGCCCGGCCGCCGTGAACACCGCCGGGTCCGTGGTCACTGTGACATCGATGTCGTTATCCGCGCCGAGATCCTTGATCGCGGCCGCCGCGCGGGCGACCGGGTCCTGCTGCTCCGCGACCGGCCCGTGGAAGACGAGGACCGCTGTCCTCTGTGCCTGGGCCGCTGCCGTCTTCTGCGTCTGCGGCGCCGCCGGTGCGGCTGCCGCCGCCGGTGCCGGCACCAACATGGTGATGGCCGCTACCGCGGCGAGGGCTCGTCGTATCTCTCTGGTCATCCCCGTCCCCGCTTTCGGTTCAGCTTCGATGGGTGTGCGTGTGGCCCTGGAACCGGTGGATGGCCTCCTCGGCGCCCGGCGGCATACTGCCGTCCGCGTTGCGCACCAGGAAGATGCCGGCCATGCCGCCGTCGGAGTGGAACTGCACGTGGCAGTGGTACATCCACGCCCCGGGCCCGACGGCTTCCCCCGCCAGCACCTGGAAACCGAACGAGTTGCCCGGATTGAGGTCCTTGTTGTCGATCACCAGGCTCGGGTCGCTCGGGCCCTCCAGCATCCCGGTACGGTTGTCCGCCCAGCGATGCGCGTGCAGGTGGAAGGTGTGGAACGTGCCGCCGTGCCCGATGGCGATCCACTCCACCCGCTGGCCGAGATTGGCCTCGAACATCGGGGTGTCCGGTGCCATCTTGTTGTTGATCATCATGTCGTTGAAGACGACCGTGAACTGCTTCTCCGGCAGGATGTCGCCGCGGCGCCGGACGATCAGCGCCCCGTACAGCCCCTTGGCCAACCCGCCGGTGCCGTGGTCGGTGCCCATGGCGTGGTCGTGGTAGTGCCAGTAGCCGGCACTGCCCGGCATGAACCGCCGGCCCGCCGCGGCCACCATCTCGTGGGAGCGCCAGACGTAGGTCCGGGTCTCGCCGGGATTGTTGTACGAGGCGTTGAGCGGGCTGCCGTCCGAGTCGGTGCTGTAGTCCACTCCGTGTGGATGGATGGACAACCGCTGGGTGGTGGTGTTGACCAGGGTGACCTCCAACGTGTCACCCTCGTACATCTCCAGCACCGGCCCCGGGACGGTGGCCTGGCCGGGTGCCAGGCCGTACCCGTAGAGGTTTCCGGGTAACTGCTCGGCGTAGATGGTGACCTTCTTCGTGGCGCCGGTCGCGGCCCGGGCGGGACCGCCTCCGAGCATGGCGCCGACCGCGGGAGCGGACACGCCCAGTGCTCCGGCGGCGAGCGCGCCGGTGGCGATGAGGGATCTGCGGGACAGGTGGGGTGGGTGGTGGGGGTCGACGGCGTGGTCGTCCATGGATCTCCGTTCCCGACCGGGCCAAGCCACGACGAGGGCACGGTGCAGCGACCGCCGAGCTCGCCGCGAACTTTGCTCGGAAGAATCAGAACTTTCGATGGATAACATCAACTTATGCAATCCATCGACGAAAGTACAAGTCTTTTCGAGGAAAGTTCGACTTGACATCTCGATGGTCGTCGATTAGTCGTACCGCCGTCCGGGCCTGCCCGGCAGGGCTGACAGCTATCCGTTCACCCACCCCACCGACCACTGACCCGCCACCGGCCACCGGCCACCGACCACCGGCCCCGGCCTTCAAATCTTGGACAGTTTCCGTTACGTGGGTGGGCTCAACCGGTGGTTGCAACACCCTTCCATGATCTTCGTTGGGGTGGTTGTGGCGTCGAGGTTGAGCCCGCTGGAGCGGGAGCAGA